>NZ_CP101462.1:1352500-1681666 GCF_024362205.1 Exiguobacterium aurantiacum
TCTCGCGTTGGGTACCGAAAGTCATGCTCGTGCTCGTCGCGTTCCTGTTGATGACGGCCGTCTATTACGTCGTCCGAAATCTTGACTTCGGCGATCAAAACGCGTCGCAAACAGAACCGACGAATTCAAGCGTATCCATCGATCAAAACAAGGACGTGCCGGAAGAAGAGCCGGTCGAAGAAGAACCGCCGGCCGAAGAACCGGTCGAAGAAGAGCCGGCTGAAGAGACAGGGCCGATTGCGGTCGCGTCGACGAACGGGGCCGATCTCACGTATGAAATCGCGACAACCGATAAGTTGACGACGGAGATCCATGTGAAAGAATCGCCGGCGACATATGTCGGCGTGCGAGACACATCGCTCGAAGGTCCGTTCCTCGCGCCGGAATATCCAAACCAATCGAAGCAGAACCCGATTGTCATCGAGGACGCGGAAACGGATACGCTTCGCATCCGCATCGGCTTGATTGGTGGGGTCGAGAAAATTGTTGTCAATGGCCGGGAGCTTGAATTAGCCGACTCGCCGGTCACACAAAATATATTTGTAAAGAGAGTCGACGCAGAATAAGTTGACTCTCCTTCTAGAGGAGGAGTTCTCGATGAACCTACCTAACCGTTTGACGATGTTACGGGTATTGCTCATTCCCGTGTTCGTCGTCTTACTCGCCGTAGATTTTGATTGGGGAGACATCGCTTTCCTCGGGGCGGACGTACCGCTCCATCAATTCATCGCTGGCGTCGTGTTTACGATCGCCGCTATCACTGACTGGCTTGACGGGCATCTCGCCCGTAAGCACAACTTGGTCACCAACTTCGGGAAGTTCATGGACCCGCTCGCTGACAAATTACTCGTCACGGCGGCACTTGTCCTCCTCGTCGAGATGGACCTCGTCGCGGCATGGGTCGTCGTCGTCATTCTCTCGCGTGAATTCGCGGTGACGGGACTGCGCCTCGTGGCGGCCGATGAAGGAATCGTCGTCGCGGCCGGGAAGTCGGGCAAAGCGAAGACATGGGTCCAACTCTTTGCTATCATCTTCCTGTTGTTCGGCAACCCGATTTTCAGTTATATCGGCATCCCGTTCGGGGAATGGGCGATGTGGCTAGCGCTCGTCTTGACGATTTACTCAGGGGCCGAATATTTCGCACAAAACTACAAGATCATTGTAAAGTCGATGTAACCGTCGGCACAGACGAGTTGTTCAGCTTGGCCGAACAGCTCGTTTTTTTATTTTGGGGGAGGAATTCGGATGAAACGGACCGAAATCATTGCGGTAGGCTCTGAACTGCTCTTAGGGGAAATCACGAACACGAACGCCCGTTACTTGTCAGAACAGCTGTCGAAATACGGACTGTCCGTCCTGTATCATGTAGTCGTCGGGGATAACGGGGAGCGTTTAAAAGCGACGTTCGAGCAAGCGCAGGCCCGGAGTGAGCTCGTCATCGTCACCGGCGGTCTCGGGCCCACAGCGGACGACATCACGAAGACGACGCTCGCCGACATGCTCGGTCGTCCACTCATTCGCGATGAGGCATCGCTCGAGACGATTCGTCGTTTTGTCGCCTCGCGGGGACGGACGATGAACGATGGGGACGCAAGGCAGGCCGACGTCTTGACCGGTGCCGAGGTGCTCGATAACCCGGTCGGTCTCGCACCCGGCATGTGGATCGAAGGGGAGACGACGTGGCTGTTGCTACCAGGCGTCCCTTGGGAGATGAAAGCGATCGTCGAAGCCACGTTCCCGAACAAGTTCACAGGTGCGACGATTCTTTCGGAGTCGCTCCGATTTTACGAGATTGGCGAGTCGGCGCTTGATGCAGCGGTCGCTGATTTGATGACCGGGTCGAATCCGACGGTCGCCCCGTACGCCGAGTCGGGCGAGGCGAGGCTTCGCATCAGTGCCTGGGCCGAGACGGAATCCGAGGCGCGGCAGATGATCGACCGGGTCAAACAAGATATTTTGGATCGGGTCGGCCAGTATTACTTCGGTTCGAACGAAGACACCCTCGCCACTCGGTTGATTCAAGCGTTGCAAGCGCGTAAGGCGACGCTGTCGCTCGCCGAATCGCTCACCGGTGGTCAAGCCCAAGCGATGGTGACGGCGGTGCCAGGAGCGTCTTCTGTCTTCATGGGCGGAGTCGTCACGTACTCGGACGAGCTAAAAAATAGGTTTTTAGGGGTGTCCCTTGATACAATTGAGTCACACTCGGTCGTCTCAAAAGAAGTCGCCTTTGAAATGATCCTCGGTTTGATTCGTCAGACCGGGACGGATTATGGACTGGCGTTCACAGGTGAGGCCGGCCCGACGTCAAGTTCGGGTCAACCGGTCGGAAAAGTGTTCATCGGCATCCGGTCACCGGCCGGAATCGACGTGATTGAACGTAACTATCCGCATCAAGAGCGGCATGTCATTCAAGCCCGGGCTACGAAAGACGGGATGTGGGCGCTCCTGCAACGAATGAAAAAAGGCGAATAAACGTTCGCAAAAAACTTGTGTATCGTCTTCTGTTCGCTTATAATGAAAGTATCAATCAAAGGAGGCTCATTAATCTATGAGTGATCGTAAACAAGCGTTAGAAATGGCATTACGCCAAATCGAGAAACAATTCGGTAAAGGCTCAATCATGCGCCTTGGTGAAAATACAGATCAGCAAGTTTCAGTTACCCCGTCAGGCTCAATCGCCCTCGACATCGCCCTCGGTGCCGGTGGCTACCCACGTGGCCGTGTCATCGAAGTGTACGGACCTGAATCGTCAGGTAAGACGACGGTGGCGCTTCACGCCATCGCTGAAGTTCAAAAACGCGGCGGGCAGGCGGCCTTCGTCGACGCCGAGCACGCGCTCGATCCGAAATACGCCCAAAACCTTGGCGTCAATATCGATGAGTTGCTCTTGTCTCAACCAGACACAGGGGAGCAGGCCCTTGAAATCGCAGAAGCCCTCGTCCGTTCTGGCGCGGTCGATATCCTCGTCGTCGACTCGGTTGCGGCACTCGTTCCGAAAGCCGAGATTGAAGGGGAGATGGGTGACTCGCACGTCGGTCTCCAAGCCCGCCTCATGAGCCAAGCGCTCCGTAAATTGTCGGGTGCGACGAACAAGTCGAAGACGATTGTCATCTTCATCAACCAAATCCGTGAGAAAATCGGGATCATGTTCGGGAACCCGGAAACGACACCTGGTGGTCGTGCCCTCAAGTTCTACTCGTCGGTCCGTCTCGAGGTCCGTCGTGCTGAAACACTCAAGCAAGGCCAAGACATGGTCGGGAACCGGACGAAGATCAAAGTCGTCAAAAACAAAATCGCGCCACCGTTCAAGACGGCGGAAGTCGATATCATGTACGGCGAAGGCATCTCGCGTGAAGGTGAGCTCATCGACATCGGAGCCGACCTCGATATCGTTCAGAAGAGCGGTGCGTGGTATTCGTACAACGAAGAGCGTCTCGGTCAAGGTCGCGAGAACGCGAAGCAGTATATGAAAGAGAACCCGTCAGTGGCGGCATCGGTCGAAGAACGCATCCGTGACCACTACGGACTCAACGGTGAAAAGACGGTCACAGTCGAAGCCGACAACGATGACGTCCTCTCGCTTCTAGACGAAGAATAAGCAACGTTTCCCGTCTGACACGGTTCAGGCGGGATTTTTTTAGTATAATTTTTTCGCGAATTGGTAGTTCTATCCTGTCCTTGCATTGCATTCTAACAGCTAAATAAGTACAATAAAGCTATACGCGGGCTCGCTCGCGTTTTCATTCATGAAAAAATAAAATAACCTTGCGAAAGGGAGGTGAACATGATGGAATGGCTATTAGAGCTTATTCTGATCCTCCTTTTGCCGATAGCTTTTGTTGCAGGTTTTTTTGTGCGTAAATCGATCGCCGAAGCGAAGATTCAAGGTGCCGAGACGGAAGCGACCAAGATTGTGGAGCAAGCACGCCAACAATCGGAAGCGATGCAAAAAGAAGCACGGCTTGAAGTAAAAGAAGAGATGATTCAACTTCGCAATGAGACCGAACAAGAATTGCGCGAACGACGCGAAGAGCAGAAAGTGAAAGAAAATCGTTTCGTCCAAAAGGAAGAGCTTCTCGACCGCAAAGCAGACATGCTCGAACGGAAAGAAGACGCCTTGGATGAACGTGAGGCTGCACTCGCGAAACGGAAGCGTGAAGCGGAAACGCTCGAAAGCAAAGTGGAGGAATTATATGAGGAGGCGCGCCAAGAACTTGTACGCGTGGCAGCCTTGTCGAAAGAAGAAGCACGGACCATCATCATGGACGAAGCGAAGCAGGAAGCGCTTCACGATGCTGCTCTCCTTCAAAAAGAAATCGAGCAAAAAGCAAAATTAGAAGCTGATAAAAAAGCGAAACACCTCTTGTCTCTCACGATGCAACGTTACGCGGCCGAACACGTCGCCGAGACGACCGTATCTGTCGTCAACTTGCCGAGTGATGAGATGAAAGGACGCATTATCGGACGTGAAGGACGTAACATCCGCACGCTCGAGACGCTCACCGGCATCGATTTGATCATCGATGACACGCCGGAAGCGGTCATCCTGTCTGGATTCGACCCGGTCCGTCGTGAAATCGCCAAGATGACGCTCGAGAAACTCGTTCAAGACGGTCGGATTCATCCGGCCCGCATCGAAGAGATGGTCGAGAAGTCGCGTCGGGAAGTCGATGAGCGCATCCGTGAATACGGGGAAGAAGCGACATTCTCAGCCGGCATCCACGGTGTCCACCCGGACCTCGTCAAGACGCTCGGTCGAATGCGTTACCGTACGAGTTACGGTCAAAACGTGCTCGCCCACTCGGTCGAAGTGGCCCACCTCGCCGGCATGATGGCCGCCGAACTCGGGGAAGACGTCACGCTCGCCAAACGAGCGGGTCTCCTCCACGACATCGGGAAAGCCATCGACCATGAAGTCGAAGGTAGCCACGTCGAGATCGGTGTCGAGCTCGCCACGAAGTACAAAGAGCATCCGGTCGTCATCAACTCGATCGCCTCGCACCACGGGGACGTCGAAGCGACGTCGACGATCGCGGTTCTCGTCGCAGCGGCTGACGCTTTGTCAGCGGCGCGTCCAGGAGCCCGTCAAGAGACGCTCGAAAGCTATATTCGACGCCTGGAGCGCCTTGAAGCGATTTGTGAGTCGTTCGAAGGAGTCGAGAAATCATATGCCATCCAAGCGGGACGTGAAGTCCGGATCATCGTCCGCCCAGACGTCGTTGACGACGTCGTGGCGAACAAGATGGCCCGTGACATCTGTAAACGGATCGAAGATGAGCTTGATTATCCAGGCCAAATCAAAGTGACGGTCATTCGCGAAACGCGTGCCGTCGATTATGCGAAGTAACAAGAGCGGAGACATTCTCCGCTTTTTCTATTGGAGGAGGACATGACTATGAAAATCTTATTTATCGGCGACGTGGTCGGAAAACCAGGGCGCGACATCTTGAGCGCCCAAATCAGTCGGCTGAAGAGCAAATACAGCCCGACGTTCATGCTCGTCAACGGTGAAAACGCAGCCAACGGGCGCGGTATCACAAAAAAAATCTACCAACAATTTCTCGAGCTTGGGTTCCATGGCGTGACGATGGGGAATCATACTTGGGACAACCGTGACATCTTCGACTGGATCGACGACGCCGACCGCATCGTCCGTCCGGCCAACTATCCTGACGGCACGCCTGGCGTCGGGATGATGGTGTTGAAACAAGGCGGGAAGAAGCTCGCCGTCATCAATGCGATGGGGACGGTGTTCCTGCCGTCGCTCGACTGTCCGTTCCGCACGGTCGACGCCCTCGTCGAAGAGATTCGCGGCGAGGTCGATGCCATTTTCGTCGACATGCACGCCGAGGCGACGAGCGAAAAGATTGCGATGGGGTATCATCTCGACGGGCGCGTCCAAGCCGTCGTCGGTACCCATACGCACGTCCAAACGGCTGACAATCGCGTCCTGAACAACGGTACGGCGTACATCACCGACGTCGGGATGACAGGACCGCTCGACGGCGTGCTCGGCATGGATGCCGAGGTCGTCTTAAGAAAATTCATGACCCAGCTCCCGGTCCGGTTTGAAGTTGCCGAGGGACGGGAACAATTAAATGGAGTTTTAATCACCATCGATGACCAATCGAAACGAGCCACGAAAATCGAACGCATACACCTAGATGATCAGACCGTATGGTTTGATTGAACAACCTACCCGAGGGGGAAACAAGAATGGACGTACTCAAAGTTTCGGCAAAATCGAATCCTAACTCCGTGGCGGGTGCACTCGCTGGCGTACTTCGTGAAAAAGGAACGTGTGAGATTCAAGCAATCGGCGCAGGGGCGCTCAATCAGTCCATCAAAGCGGTCGCGATCGCGCGTGGTTTCGTCGCGCCGAGCGGACTGGATTTGATTTGTATTCCGGCATTCACCGATATTTTAATCGACGGAGAAGAACGAACGGCAATCAAGCTCATCATCGAACCACGGTGAGCTTGCGGTCGGGACATAGGTCCTATTCTTGTAAGAGAAGCCATCGGCGCGGATGGCTTCTCTTTTTTGTCTGAAAAAACGACGTTCTATCTTCTCAGGTTCGTCATTTTATGACAAGATGAAAGGGAACGTGAAGTTCGATCAAGAGATGAAGAGGGGGACGTTTTCAATGGAACAGCTCGTGTCAACGACAGAGAAGGAAGCAACGACACCTGTGATGAAAGCGATTCAAAAACATACGGCCGGATTCGGGGCGAAGTTGGTCGAAGTGCCAATCCCGACACCAGGTGCCGGACAAGTGTTGATCAAAGTGAAGGCGACATCGATTTGTGGGACCGATGTCCACATCTATGAGTGGGATGACTGGGCGAAGAGCCGGGTCAAACCGCCGTACGTGTTCGGTCACGAGTTCGCGGGGGAAGTCGTGGCGCTCGGGGAAGGAACGAAACGCATCCAGGTCGGACAGACCGTGTCGGCCGAGACGCATATCGTCTGTCACCAGTGCAAGCAGTGTCTACGGGGGCAGTATCACATCTGTAAGAATACGAAGATCATCGGCGTCGACACGCAAGGCTGTTTCGCCGAGTACGTCGTCATGCCAGAAGAGAACTTGTGGGTCAATCCCGAGTCGATGCCATCGAAGCTCGCCTCGATTCAAGAACCGCTTGGCAACGCTGTCCATACGGTGCTCGCCAGTGACGTATCGGCCAAGTCGGTCGCCATCGTCGGTTGTGGACCGATCGGGCTCATGGCCGTGGGTGTCGCCAAGGCGGCCGGCGCGAGCCGTGTCTACGCGATCGACGTCAACCCGTACCGATTGAAGCTTGCCGCGGACATGGGGGCGGACGTCGTCATCAACAGCCTCGAGCAAAATCCGCTCGAACTGATCATGGATCAGACGGACGGGGACGGCATCGATGTCGTCTGCGAGATGAGCGGGCATCCGGTCGCCATCGACCAGGCGTTCAAGATGGTCACGGCAGGCGGGGACGTCAATGTGTTGTCACTCCCGGCCAAACCCGTCGCGCTTGATTTGACGCGTGACGTCGTCTTCAAAGGGGTCCGCGTGCAAGGCATCACCGGTCGCAAGATGTATGAAACGTGGGGCCAAGTGTCGACGTTACTCGCGACGGGTCAATTGAACGTCGAACCGATCATCACGCACGTGTTCAAGCTCGAGGAGTTCGAACAAGGTTTCGAGCTCATGCGGGCCGGGAAATGTGGAAAGGTCGTCTTAATACCATAACAGGGGGAATCGATATGGCATTTGAACATATTACAGAAGCAGTCAATGAAATGAAACAAGCGGGCACGTTCCGTTCACTCGTGCCGCTCGAATCAGCACAGGCGAACGAGGTCACGATCGGTGGCAAGTCGCTCGTCCAGCTATCGTCGAACAACTATCTCGGTCTCGCCAACCATCCGCGCTTGAAGCAAGCGGCAATCGAAGCGGTCGAACAGTTCGGTGCCGGCACTGGGTCGGTGCGGACGATCGCCGGGACGTTCGAGATGCACGAAGCGTTCGAACGCGAACTCGCCGAGTTCAAGCATACGGAAGCGGCGCTCGTGTTCCAGTCGGGCTTCGCGACGAACCTCGGCGTCTTGTCGGCGCTACTCGGCCCAGAAGACGTCGTCATCAGCGACGCGCTCAACCACGCCTCGATCATCGACGGCATCCGGTTGACGAAAGCGGCTCGCCGCATCTATAAACACGTCGATCTCGAGGACTTAGAAGCGGCGTTGAAAGAGACGCAAGATTACCGGACACGTCTCATCGTCACGGACGGCGTCTTCTCGATGGACGGCAATATCGCGCCGCTCCCGGAAATCGTCGAGCTCGCCGAGAAGTATGACGCGGCGGTCATGGTCGACGACGCCCACGCTTCGGGCGTGCTCGGGAAGAACGGTCGCGGGACGGTCAACCACTTCGGGCTCGACGGACGGGTCGCGCTCCAAGTCGGGACGCTCTCGAAAGCGATCGGCGTCCTTGGCGGCTACGTCGCCTGCTCGAACGATATTCGCGACTTCTTGATTCAAAAGGGACGTCCGTTCTTGTTCTCGACGTCACACCCGCCAGCGGTCGTCGCGGCGAACCGTGAGGCGATTCGTGTCATGATGGAAGAAGAAGAACTGTTCGACAAGTTGTGGGCGAACACCGAGTTCTTCAAGTCGGGTCTGCGTGACCTCGGCTTCGACATCGGTCATGCGACGACGCCGATCACACCGGTCATGCTCGGCGAAGAGACGCTCGCGCATACGTTCTCGGACAAGCTGAAAGACCATGGCGTGTTCGCACAGAGCATCGCCTTCCCGACGGTCGAGAAAGGCAAGGCCCGGATTCGGACAATCGTGACGGCAGAACATACCCGTGACGACCTCGAACGCGCGCTCGCTGCCTTCAAGGCGGTCGCGGAAGAATTGAACGTCACGCTCCACGCGTAAGATTGAACTGCAGACGATTGTCTGCAGTTTTTTCATGCAACGAAAATCGAGGCTGGCGACTCTAATGTATGACAAATTAAAAGGGGGTCGACCGGATGGAACAACGAAGACGCCTCGTCAAGCGGGCGCAAAAGGGCGATGAAGAAGCGTTCATCACCTTGATGCAACACTATGAGTCGACGCTTTATGGCGGCGCACTACGGATGTTGCGCCATGAGGCGGATGTCGCCGACGTGATGCAAGAGACGGTGCTCCTCGCCTATACGAAACTGCATACATTGCGTGACGCCGAATTTTTCATACGTGGCTGTACCGAATCATGTTGAATGAGTGTCATCGCCTCATCCGCAAGCGAGAGCGAGAGACAAGCGTGAACGATAGCATCATAGAGACAGCGGTGAACGATGCATATCGCGTTGAACTAGACGAGGCGATTCACGCTCTTGCCCCGATGTATCGCGAAGTCGTCACGTTGCGCTATGTGATGGAACTGACGACCCGTGAGATTGCAGACGTGCTCGGCACGCCGGAAGGCACAATCAAAGCAAGGCTATCGCGTGCGAGAGAACAGTTGAAGCAGACGTACTATCGACAGGAGCGTGAATCGGTATGAATGAAGAGTTCGATAAGCGATTGACACAATTACATAATGAAACCGATCTATCCAGCGGGGTGCGCCAGGCGTTCGATGCTAGCTATGCCCGCGTCAGAGAACAAGCGAACCGGGCGCGTCACAGACGCCAGCGCCGTATCGGTGGGGTGGTCATGATGGCGGCCGCGACGCTGCTTGTGTTCATACTGGCGTTTGATGGTTCAGCACTCGCCGCCATCGATCGTTTATTTAAGTTCGGGGACCGTGGCATCGATCAAGTCGTGTTGACGACCGGGGGAGAGCGACCGGATGCGACCGTCACAGATCAAGACGTTTCTATCAAGTTAGAGCGGGTCATCGCCGATCGCCATCAACTCGCGCTCCGTTTCGTCCTGACTAAAGAAGAAATATCTTGGAGAGACGTCACGGATGTGAGCCTCGACTATCGTGTTCGTAGTGCGGACGGATCGTATATCGACGAGATGGTATCAGATACGTTGCCGTTGAAGGGGGACGGTGGAATGCGTGGCCATCAAGTGAACGTGATGGTCGATGAAAGCGGGTCACTCGTGTATGAGGTGTTGAGCGAGGCGTCCGACGAGGATATTGAAGGCGCGACGATCGAGATTGAGACGGTTCGGCTGTTCCGTGACGGGGAGACCGATACGATTGAGGGCGACTGGCGTTTACCGATTGAACAGGTGACGATGCAAGCCGCCATCCGTTATGAAGCTGACGATGCCGTCTCCCCGCTTGACGTCGGGAATGTGGTTGTCGACCTGACATCGATGCGAATCGAGCTTACCATCAACGGGGATGATTTTGATGAGAACTATTTTATCGACCACGTGAAGCTCCGCGATGCGGATGGGAACGTGTACAACATTGAATCTGGCTATAGTCGATCGGTCAGTGCCGGAAAAACAAATCTGGTGTTCCAAGTGCCGTTTACGTCACGAGATGCCGGTCCAGAACTGATGCTGATTGTGGAAGGGATTGGTCAAGTAAAGCTTCAACCTATTAACGAGTGAACAACAGCATGCCCGAATCAGGCATGCTGTTTTTGTTTGAAATTTTTGGTAGACATTAAGGGGATTGATTCTAAAATTTGAAAAGGTGAACTAAATGATTGACGTTTATATTATTTCAAATACCGAATTTATCATATAAAAGAAAGGGCGGCACGACAATGATGCAAGCCTCACAATTAGTGATGGGCGTGACCCTGTCCGCGGAAACATTCTCCATCCTGACGATTTCTCCGCCGTTCATCATCAACGTCACCTTCAGTACTGTGGCTTTGGTTGTCGTGATTTATTCCCGAAGCAAGAGCTGGAAAGGTCGATTGTTCAATATTGTTATAACAATATGGTCGCTGTTCTTCATTTCGATGTACGTGTTTGCCTGGTATGTGAGAGTAAAATACAATATCATGCCGGACTTTGCAGCCTCGTTTGCGCCTGGTCCATTTCCAGGATGGAAAGAATTGCTGGCTCAAAGTATGGAGTAACCAGATGTCACTGGAAATGCGATTACATATGCTGCACTTCTGTTTCTTACGCGAAAATATAATGACTGGTACATGTGGCCGGTAAAAGTCGTCTTTATTTTCTTTGTAAGCCTCTTTTTCATCAAGTACATCCCGGTCGCGGTCAACTGGTTGTTCATATGATTACAATAGATGGATTAACGAGAGTGCTGTCATCATACGATTGATGGCGAGGTGATGGCGGCCAAATCTTTAGATAATAGTGATGACGTAAAATGATTGACGACACGAGTATGGTGATGGGAACCCTTTGGACGGCAGAAGAGTTTTATGTCCTGACGATTTCTCCGGCCTTTATCATTCAGGTTATTTTTGCAGTTGGAACTTTATTCGTTGTGTTTTATCTCGATGTGGAGTCGTGGAAAGAGTTTTTAACGTTTTTAGTGATGACGATTGTCGCTTCGTTCTTTGTTTCGCTTTATGCCATGGCGTGGTACGTACGCATCAAATATGATACATCGCCAGATTTTACAGCATCATTTGGTATAGATTCATTCCCTGGGTGGCCAGCTTTCATAAATCAAATGATACACGGACCGAACGTCACACAGCATGCGCTGCTTCATGCCGTCATTCTGTTCTGGATGCGTAAAGACAAGGCCAGGTATATGTGGTTACTAAAAGTACCCTCGCTCTTTTTCGTCAGTCTCTTCTTCATCAAATATGTTCCCGTTGTCTTCAACTGGCTTGTCACATAAAAAAGCAAGGCGCGTAGCCCTGCCTAGAGGATGAACATCCCGCGGAATCCTCGGGCCGCATAATAGGAATCGGCCCCGTTATGATAGACGAAGGTCTGGTCGTAGCGGCGGTCGCAGAACAAAGCGCCGCCTTTTTGACGGATTGATGCCGGGGTTGAAACCCAGCTCGACGTCTTCAAGTCGTACGCGCCGAGCGTCTGCAAATAGCGATACGTTGCTTCGTCGAGAAGCTCAAGCCCCATCTGTTCAGCCAACGCGACGGCACTCCCCTCCGGTTTGTTCTTCTTCCGCGCCGCTAACGCCGCATCGTCATAGCATAGGCTGCGTCGACCGCTCGGACTTTCCGGTGAGCAGTCGCAAAAAGCTAAGGTGCCGTTCGGGAGTCGAATCACATCAGGTTCACCGCCGGTACGCTCCATCTCGGCGAGCGCGGCGAGTTTACGGTCGTCCGCTTGAAGACGCGTCAAGATGTCGGGCCAGGTGAGATCTGGATGTCGTTCGGGGTTGTCGGTAAAGCGCGCTTCGAGAGTGTTCAACAACTCGGTTGTTTCTTCGTGTGAAAGGGTGGACATCATCAATCACTCCATTCCAAGGTTTCTTTCAGTATACGACATCAATTGTGATCGATTCAGCACGCCGTTCATGGAAAGGGGAATGCCAATTGGATTTCGATGCCTTAGATGTTCAGCATCTGCACTCTCAGACGTTCCATACGATTGATTTGTTCTTGCTCAAATCCATTTGGTCAGACGTTTTGCCGCTCGGTTCGTATTGCGTGATCGACTATGGTGTGCTAGATATGGAACTTGCCAAACCACAATTACTTCAGCTTCGATGGATTGATTTGACGTTGCCGTTCGGCATCTATTCGAATGAACAGCTCGTGTTTTTGTATGACCCGTATCATCGCAAGCTACATACAGATACAGTTGTGTCCATTGAGCTAGCGGGACATGATGTTTCTATTCTAGATTTTATATTGGCATATAGCCAGACGTTTCATGATCCGGATTCGTATTCTCTGAAAATGGAGGACGCCTATGGTTTGGCACCGGACAGTCAATGGAGGGAATTTGGGTTACCGAAAGTGAAAGCCCCTGCGGCATTCATTGCGGACTTATTCATCGCACTCGGTGTCACTTCATTCCAAGTCGTCTTATCCAAAAATAAATTGTTATCTCATCTTGAGTCTTGGGCGAAGCGGACCGGAAGCGATCATACAATTGAATCTAGTGGAAAATGGACGTGGTCGAAGACGTATAAGGTAAGCTGTGATGTCTCGCAACAACCAGTGCAAGCTGTTCATCAACTTGAGTCACTCTTGGAACATTATGAAGAGTGAGAAGGGTTCCGATTTTTAATCCCAACCGAAACCGGAATCGTCTCGTTGTTCATCGGAGGCGATTTGACAGAAGGATATGGATTTGGAGTATTTCAATATGAACATACTGGAGAGGTGGTTTCCAATGAGATTTGAAGATTTGTTCCTGTATGACGGGATGATGGAAGTGTTTGCTTTCAGTTATGACCTCGGACCTAAGACTCTGACGTTCAATCTACAGCTCGCCGACCACCCTAGGAAACGGAACGCCTCTTTCCGTGAGCGGCTCGAGGCGGATGAAATCCATCCGCAAAGCGAGGTGGTGAACGTGAAGCTCCGCTTTGAAGATGTGATCTACTTGGAAGTCATCGATGAATCGTATGTAGATGGTGTAGTGATCACAATGCATGACCAGTTTGAAGGACATCAAATCGTTCGTTATACAAAGTCAGGCTATCTCGACCAGCTACAAGAGACGCGTTTTCAGTTGTGGGAGTTCATCAAACCGGATGATGCTAGATTGTGTCACTATCGGATATACGGTATGGATACCGTACTTGAGATCATCACGATGTCGGACCCGACTGTCGAGGCGGCAATCGGATTGAAATGCATCCGTCGCGGTAGCCCGACCATCTATTTTGGCGGGACGCATTACTCAGAGCAATCGTAAGAAGCACTCATATCAGCAAACAGGCGCCCTCTCTGACCGAGAAGGCGCCGTCTTATTATGCGGATTGGATCACATCTTCCGTCAAATCGATTTGTCGACCGAGCCAGACGAGCGGGACGGTCAAACCTGCGCCAATCAAATAGACGATGGCGATTGGCAATCCGTCCGCGAGCATTCCGAACGTCAGGCTGCCGATGCTGAAGGCGAGGGTATAGGCCGTCTGTTGGACGCTATAGACGTACGGAAGTTGCGTGGGCGGTGTCGTTTCTTGGAACACCGTGTTCGTCTGGATAATGCGGAGCTGGGTGGCGTATCCTTGAACCGCGAGCGCGACGAGCGCGAACACGATATGAGACGTCACGCCAAACAATAAGGCGGTCCCGACCGACAGCATGGAGCTGATCCCAAGCGAACTGCTTCGTTGAGCGCGATACAGATACGCACTGGCCAGAATCATGCTGATCAAGAAGCTCGCGTTCATCGTCCCCCACCAGCCCGTATCGATGTGGAGGTGGCGTTCCAGATAGACGAGCAGGAGCGCCGAGATCCAGAGCGTGCTGACGAACGACTCGAACGTGACGAACACCGTGATTAATCGAGCGTTAGGTGCTGTTCGCACGAAGGCGAGGCTGTCCTTAAGCGATATGTCTGATTCGCCATCTTCTACTGTCACGTCGCGGTCGAGCGAACGGACGAATTGAAACGTGACGAGCGTCGAAATCATGAACAATATCAACGCAATAGTAAGAGCGAGTGCGCTCGAGAAGGAAGCGACGACCATCGTGCCGAGCGGCCACATCGCCAGCTGGATGAACTGGTTCGACCCTTGGACGAGACTGTTCGCTTGTTGACGATTCGTCGTCAGCCGCGGGATGAACGACGCCTGGACCGGACGGGCGAACCCGTCCAAGAAGGCGATGAGCACGACGAGTCCGAGGACGAGAATCGACTCCGACCAGATGACGGCCCCGAGCAAGACCGTCTTCAACAGTTGCGTGACGAGCAACGTCTGACCGAGGGTGAACCGAGACAAGACGCGGGCAAATAACAGACCGCTCACGGTCATGCCGATCGTGACGGCAATCGGGAAACTGGCGGCGGCCAGAGCGGAACCGGTCTGTTGATATAACAAAGCGATCAAGGCGACAATATAGAGAACGTCGCCGATATTGGCCAGCCATTGACTGACCAGCAGCAGGTAAAACGACTTCATCATGACTCTCCTCCAGAACTATTCAATTTTGGGTGGATGACATGATGTCGAATTACATACTTTCACCGCTTTCAAATTATTTACAAATAGTTTACGATAAAATCATTAAGAGCACAATAATTGGTAACTGAACGGGGGAAACGATATGTTACGCTATGACATCAACGACCAGCTTCAACTACGAATGTTTACCATCGACGACGCGGAGGCGTTGTTCCAATTGACGATGGCGTCGAAACCATACCTTCGCGAGTGGCTTGGTTGGCTCGATTATACGGAGACGGTCGACGATTCGCGGCAAAATATCGATGGACGGGTTAAAGGATTGATGGAGACGGGCGGCTATCCGAAGTCGTTCGCGATCGTGTATCAGGGAGAGCTCGCCGGGACGATTGGCTTCAACGATATCGACCGGGGCATCAAGTGCGGCACGATCGGCTACTGGCTCGGCCAAGACTTTCAAGGGAAGGGGATTATGAGTCAAGCACTCAATACGGTCATCGATTACGGGTTCCGTGACTTGAAACTCGATAAGATCGAGATTCGGGTCGCGACCGGAAATGTGAAGAGTCGGGCCTTGCCGGAACGGTTCGGATTCCTTGAAGAAGGGGTGCTCCGCAATGCGGAGTGGCTCTATGACCGCTACGTCGATCACGTCGTATACGGCTTGTTGCGAGGTGAGTGGGCCCACTGACTACAACGTGTTGAAATGATGGCCGAGCAGTTGGTCGACCACATAGAAAACGAGGGCACTACATACACCGAGTAACGAGGCAAAATTAAGTAAGCCTGTCTCGAAAATGGATGGATCGAACAATAGTCCATATGGTAGCACGAACAACCAGCCAGCGATAAGGTGGAACACGAAAGACGTCATCCGTTTCGAACGGAATGGCGTCTTTTGGCTGATATACTCGGACAGCAACGACGTGAACGTCCCGTAGATGAACACGATTGGAATGGCATAAAGCAGATAGATAGCCACACTTGGTCCGTATGACAACTCGAGCACATCGGGAAATAAGAACGGCAACACGAAAGGAACAATGAATAGACTGATGAGGGCGGACTGGATTTTCTGAAAGAGCATGGGACGACCACCTTTCTGACGATCGAGTATGGGAAAAATGATGAATCCTGTAGAAAAGTCGTCACCTTCAAGGATGACGACTGGTTACGGGGCGACTCCCCCAGATTCATAGAGCGTTGCGCCGAACTCCGCATACGCCTGCTCATAGCGCCGGAGCGATGACTCTTTATGCATACACGTCACGTTCATCCGCTCGAGTGACGTCATGTCGGTTGCATACGTCTTCAAGACGTGGGCGTTCCGGAGCATCGACGGTGTGACCGAACGCGTGAGACCGCTTCGTTCATTTAATTGGCGCATCATCTTCGTTATCATGACGATCGTCAGCTGTTTCGGCTGGTTCTTCGCATACACCCAACGGAACGTCATCCGGGAGAAGTCGAACGAGACGAAGACAGGGTCGTCCGAGTACCAACGCGGACGGACCGGCGTCGGGATGTCGGCCAAATAGTTCATGAGGAGCGTCTGGTCCTCTTGACTGAGTTTCAACGTGAACCGGTTGCCGAGACGGTCATAGACGTCGAACTCGTGGCTCGCGAGATGCAAGTCGTTCATCCGGAGGCGGATGATGTGATGCACTCGGAGTCCATATTTATAGAACAACGTGACAATCAGCTCGTTCCGGTTGACGAGGTATGGATGCGCCTGGAGCTGGTTCTCACTCAACCCGCTTGTCGAACGAATCGTCCGAACGAGCTTGCTGAACTCGGCGGGCAAGGCGATCTGGTCGACGGTGAGCGTGTGGGCCGGTTGCGCATACGTCAACATCTTTTTCCGAAGCGGGTTCAAGAAGACGGTCAGGCTATTGATGACGGTGACGATTCGGGCGACCGTCGCCTGTTGATATTGCTTCTCCTCGATGAGGAAGTCGTTGACGAACGTCTTCCACGATTCGAGCGGGACGGCGAGCCACGCCTCCGGGGCATCGAGCTCGACGTTATGGTCATGAAAGTATTTGTGCACATCGATCAAATCATACCGATAGCGTTTCAGCGTCGACGGTTGACGGCCGCTTGCGCCAAGATGGAACAAGTACGCTTCGATATATTCAGGCAATGGATACTCTTTTCTACGTTTCGTCATGGACGTTCCTCCTTCTCCTCATATCGTACCACAAACGGACGTTCTCCATTCGTCGTTTCGTGGTAAGATGGAGGATGAGACTTATAGGAATGAGGGATTTTTATGCAACGAGAGAAAGTCATTATCGTCGGATGTCAATTACCGACTGTCGACGATTGGACATATGAACAATCGATGGGGGAGCTCGTCGAATTGGTCGATACGGCACAAGGTGAAGTCGTCGCCCGTCTTGATCAGAAACGTCAGCAAGTCGACCGCCGCACGTTTATCGGAAAAGGGAAGGTCGAGGAGCTCGCGGTGCTCATCGAACAGTTCGAGCCGGACATCGTCATCTTCAACGCCGAGCTGTCACCGGCCCAGTCGAAGAACATTCGCATCTCGCTGAACGACCCGGACGAGATGAAACTGATTGACCGGACGCAATTGATTCTAGATATTTTTGCCGGACGGGCCCAATCGAAAGAAGGGAAGCTCCAAGTCGAGCTCGCCCAAATGAACTACCTGCTCCCGCGCTTAATCGGACAAGGTACGCAATTGTCACGTCTCGGTGGCGGGATCGGGACACGGGGGCCGGGTGAGACGAAACTCGAGTCCGATCGCCGTCACATCAAGCGTCGCATCGACGAGATTAAGAAAAATCTCGAAGGCACGGTCGCGCACCGTGACCGCTACCGGGAGCGTCGGAAAGAAAACCGCGTGTTCCAAGTCGCGCTCGTCGGTTACACGAACGCCGGGAAGTCGACAATCTTCAACCGATTGACGGATGCGGATACGTACGAACAGGACGAACTGTTCGCGACGCTCGACCCCCTCACGCGCGAGCTCGAGTTGCCGCGGGGTGGTAAAGTGCTGATCACGGACACGGTCGGGTTCATCCGGGACTTGCCGACGAAACTCGTCGCCGCGTTCCGCTCGACGCTCGAGGAAGTGCTCGGGGCCGACCTCGTGCTTCATGTCATCGACGCGTCGAACCCGCACTACATGAACCAAATCGATACGACCAACTCGGTCCTGTCCGAGCTCGGCGCGAGTGAGTTGCCGCAGCTCGAGGTATACAATAAGAAAGACCGGTTGACCGAAGACTTCGTCGGCGGACCGCTCGTCATCTCGGCGCTCGATTCGACCGATATCGAGACGCTCATCAGCGCGATCGAGGATAAGATTGCGGACGTGTTGACGAAAGTACACGTCGTCTTGCCGGTCCGCTCGTTCGAGCATTACCATCCGGCCAAAGATTCGATGTACCGGCTCGAGGAGAAGTTCCTCGATGACGGTTCGGTCGAACTCGTCGGATATATGAGAGAAGACACGCGTCTCTATTCGACGCTGAAACAATTTGAGGTGTGAAACAATGATGTGGCAAGAAAAGATTGCGTACTATGATGAATTGGCCCCGTTCGTGACTGAGGCGGAAGAACAGGTAAAACCATATTTTGAAACGATCGAGGCGACGGCGGAGTTCAACCAATACCGTGTCCTCGAGTCGTTCAAAAAACACAAAGTGTCGGATTTTCATTTCAATCCGACGACCGGGTACGGCTATGATGATATCGGGCGCGACACGCTCGAGTCGATCTACGCAGACGTGTTCGGGGCGGACCTCGCACTATGCCGTCCGCAAATCATCTCCGGGACACACGCGATCGGGATCGCCTTGTTCGGTGTGTTGTTGCCAGGAGATGAACTGCTCTATATCACCGGCAAGCCGTACGATACACTCGAAGAGATCGTCGGGATTCGCGGCGACGGCCGTGGTTCATTAAAAGAACTCGGTGTCGGCTACGACACGGTCGAACTGAAAGAGGACCAGATCGACGTCGAGACCGTCATCGGCCGGATTCGTCCCGAGACGAAGCTCATCGGCATCCAGCGCTCGAAAGGCTACGCCAACCGGCGCAGCATCCCGGTTCAAGAGATCGGTGAGGCGATCACGAAGATTAAAGCGGCACATCCGCACGTCTTCGTCTTCGTCGACAACTGCTACGGCGAGTTCGTCGAGACGATCGAACCGACCCACGTCGGGGCCGACCTCATGGCCGGCTCGCTCATCAAGAACCCGGGCGGCGGTTTGGCGAAGACGGGCGGCTATATCGCCGGGACGAAAGAACTCGTCGAACGTTGCTCGTTCCGGATGACGACGCCTGGTATCGGCAGCGAGGCCGGTCCATCACTCTATTCGCTTCAAGAGATGTACCAAGGCTTTTATATGGCACCGCATACGGTCGCCCAAGCGTTGAAAGGGGCGCACTTGACGGCGAGCTTGCTCGGATTGCTCGGTTTCGAGACCGACCCGCACTATACGACGACTCGGACCGACTTGATTCAGTCGGTGACGTTCCGTGATCGTGACAAGATGATCGCGTTCTGTCAGAGCATCCAGATGGCGTCACCGGTCAATGCGCACGCGTTGCCTGTACCGGCCTATATGCCGGGGTATGTAGATGACGTCATCATGGCGGCCGGGACGTTCATTCAGGGCTCCTCAATCGAACTGTCGGCCGATGGTCCGCTCCGCGCGCCTTACACGGCGTACGTCCAAGGCGGGTTGACATACGCCCACGTCAAAGTCGCGCTCATGCTCGCCTTGAGCCAATTGCGGGCGAAAGAACTCGTCACATTTGACCGTGACAATATCTCACAGAAGTTGTAACCGAAATGTCATGTTAACTTTCTTAACATCTATTGACAGGTAAGTTGTCATGTATTATTCTCACAGTGTGAGACAGAAAAGGAGGGGTAAGAGATGGCCGATCAATTTCGTCGCTCCAACCCGTTGTTTCCGATTGGAATCGTTCAAGATTTGACCCAACTGACAGGTAGGCAGATTCGGTATTACGAAGAACAGGGTCTGATTTCGCCTAGTCGGACGGAATCGAAACGACGGCTCTATTCCTTTAATGATGTCGAACGTCTACTCACGATCAAGGATTTTATCGACCAAGGCTTCAACTTGGCGGCGATTCGTCATATGCTCGACAACACGAACGCTAATGACGCGAAATCACCAAAGGCGCCGGTCGATGAAGCACCGAAGATCTCTGAACAAGAGTTACACAAATTATTGAAAACACAGCTTCAAGAAGCTGGCCGTTTCAATAAGACGTCGCTCATTCAAGGTGAGCTGTCACGTTTTTATCGATGACGCCAGTACACTAACCATTACACAATGTGAGAGGGGACATTTCACCATGGCCAGAAAAACGTTCACGAAAGAAGACATCAAACGCATCGCGCAAGAAGAGGACGTACGCTTTATTCGTCTTCAATTCACGGATATCCTCGGTACGATTAAAAACGTCGAGGTACCGATCAGTCAATTGGACAAAGCACTTGATAACAAGATGATGTTCGACGGCTCTTCAATCGAAGGTTTCGTACGCATCGAGGAATCAGACATGTACCTCTATCCAGACCTCAACACATGGGTCGTCTTCCCGTGGACAGATGGCAGCGGTAAAGTCGCTCGCTTGATTTGTGATATTTATAATCCAGACGGCACACCGTTCAGCGGTGACCCGCGCGGTAGCTTGAAGCGTAACCTCGAGCGCATGCAAAAGCTCGGCTTCACAGCGTTCAACGTCGGACCAGAGCCTGAGTTCTTCCTCTTCAAGAAAGACTTGAACGGCAAACCGACGCTCGAACTCAATGACCAAGGCGGTTACTTCGACTTGGCACCGGTCGACCTCGGCGAGAACTGCCGTAAAGAGATCGTCATCGAGCTCGAAAACATGGGCTTCGAAATCGAAGCATCGCACCACGAAGTCGCTCCAGGTCAGCACGAAATCGACTTCAAATACGCGGATGCGGTCACAACGGCTGATAACATCCAAACGTTCAAACTCGTCGTTAAGACGATCGCGGCGAAATATGGCCTTCACGCGACGTTCATGCCGAAGCCACTCTTCGGTGTCAACGGTTCTGGGATGCATGCCAACATGTCGCTCTTCAAAGGTGACACGAACGTCTTCTACGACCCGAACGGCGACATGGAATTGTCAGACACAGCTCGCGCCTTCACGGCAGGGATTCTCGAGCATGCTCGTGCGTTCACGGCTGTCTGTAACCCGACGGTCAACTCGTACAAACGCCTCGTACCTGGTTACGAAGCACCATGCTACGTAGCATGGAGCGCACGCAACCGTTCACCACTCGTTCGTGTACCTGCGGCCCGTGGCCTCTCGACACGTATCGAAGTACGTTCGGTCGACCCGGCAGCGAACCCGTACCTCGCGTTGTCTGCTCTCTTGGCGTCTGGCCTTGACGGGATCGAAAAAGATATGGCGGCTCCGAAGCCGATCGACAGCAACATCTATGTGATGGACAAGCCAGAGCGTGTTGCCAACGGGATCGATGATCTTCCAGCTACACTCTTCGACGCACTCGAAGTGCTTCGTGCCGACAAAGTCGTCATGGATTCTCTCGGTGACCACATCGGTGAACACTTCCTCGAGTTGAAAGAAATCGAGTGGGATATGTTCCGTACGCAAGTGACAGAGTGGGAACGCGATCAGTACATGACGCTCTACTAAGTCGATGAACAGGGGGATTCCCCTTTAAAATCAGAGTCCTGAATGATTCTTCGCAAGAAGGGTTCATTCAGGACTCTTTTTCTATAATTCACTTCAACTAATCAATATAATGAGGGGGAGCGTATGGGCAATCTGGGCGAAGTGGATGAGAATTAAGGAGGTATGAGGCATGGCAACACCATTAAAAGACGTATATCATGAGGACTTTTTGTGGGAATTTGGACGACGTATTCAATCCGTCTACCCATCGTTTGAGATACAAGCATTTGTCGCATCGATTGTAGATGAGTCATGGGAAGCGTTAGCGCTCAAAGCGCGGACACGCCGTATCTCGACAATACTCGGGGAGTACTTACCTCAACACTACGAGTCAGCTTTAGATGTATTGGTTGAAATTGCAGACGATTGTGTTGGCTTTCCATATTTATTCTTTCCAGACTTTGTAGTAGTGTACGGACAAGCGGAAGAACATTGGGAACGCTCGATGTCAGCACTCGAACTGTTCACGCAAAAATCATCTTCTGAATTTGCGATCAGACCTTTTCTGCTTCGTGATTCGACGCGAGTGCTGGATCGCATGATGGCATGGGCCGAGCATCCGAATGAGCATGTGCGAAGATTGGCGAGTGAAGGTTGTCGCCCTCGTCTTCCGTGGGCGGAATCGTTACCGATGTTCAAAGGAGACCCTGGTCCAGTGTTGGCGGTTTTAGAGTTATTAAAAGAAGACCCCTCATTATATGTGAGAAAAAGTGTCGCCAACAACCTCAACGATATCTCGAAAGATCACCCGGAAGCCGTGCTCGCAGTCTCGCGTCGATGGCAAGGCGAACATCCTCATACCGATTGGATCATCAGACATGGGTGCCGAACATTGATCAAATCCGCACACCCCGACGCTTTAACATTGTTCGGTTATGCGCAAGACACGGATTTAACCGTCAACTCATCGATTTCTATACATCCGAACGTGCTCCACATAGGGGAGGCGTGTGAGATTCAATACGAGTTGTCGATTCGTCCAGGCGATGCGGCTTATATTCGTATCGAATATGCGATTGACTTCATAAATGCTAACGGGAAAGCGAGTCGTAAAGCATTCCTGCTAGCGAATAAAATCGTCGCCGGGGGTGCGCGACTTGCGTCGAGTAGAGTTCATAACTGGTCAGATTTGACGACGCGTCGGCATTATCCAGGTGAGCATCGTATCGTCTTATTAGTAAATGGAAGAGAAGTGGCTGAACATCACATCATGTTGCACAAACGTGACGATTGATTATTACAATCGACGGTTCGAAAAAGGGCAACCCTGTCTATTTAGACGGGTTGCCCTTTTGGACGTGTACCATAACTTTTTTCTTAAAACGCACGTTTGAAGAACGTGGACGCATAGTCGAGCGTCGTGTGTAGCGTCGTCGCGAAAACGAGTCCGAAGAAGCAGGCTGCCCCGTTCAGGTCGAGCCACGATCTGACGGCTTCCTCATACGGCGTGACCGTGAGCAGAAGCGTGAGCGGGAAACCGAGATAGATGACCCGGATCAGATCGCTCAAGAGCGGAAAATGCGAGAATAACGACCGATGGGGCATAATCTTCACGTAAGGGAGCCAAAAGCCCCGAAGTGGTCCCCATCGATAATAGGCGTCCGACTTCAAATCGAGATCCGGGGAGAGCCAGAACGTCCCGATGAGGGCGCCGAGCAGGAACACGGTCGGAACATCGATGTCAATAAAAGGCGTGGCAATCGCAAGAGCACCGATTGCCACGAGATTCGTACGGGTATGTGTCTTGCCACTAGCCATTAGTGAATCGTGCGGTATACACCGATGACCTTCCCTAAAATCGACACGTTATCGAAATACATCGCTTCGAGCTCGTCGTTCTCCGGCTGGAGGCGAACTTTCGAAGCTTCTTTATAAATCCGCTTCACTGTCGCTTCACCTTCATCCGTCATGGCGACGACAATCTCTCCATTGTCAGCCGTGTTTTGTTGACGGACGAGGACGCGGTCCCCATCCAAGATCCCCGCGTTGATCATCGAGTCTCCTGAAACAGAGAGCATGTAGACGTTGTCGGAACCGACGACGTGAGCCGGGAGTGGGAAGTGTTCTTCCACGTTCTCGATGGCCGTGATCGGCGTACCGGCCGTGACTTTCCCAATGACCGGCACGTACATGACGGCATCGTGATCTTCGACGACTGACATCTCTTCATCTAAAATCTCGATGGCACGTGGCTTCGTCTTGTCACGTCGAATCAATCCACGTTTCTCTAGACGGTCCAAGTGGCCGTGGACGGTCGAGCTCGATGCGAGTCCGACTGCCTCTCCGATTTCACGAACGGAAGGTGGATACCCTTTCGCCCGGACCTCGGCTTTTATAAAATCAAGAATCTGTTGTTGTCTTGCTGACATTTTTTTCAATGGATTTCACCTCGATTATGTCGAATAACCTGCGAACGCATCCTATTCTTTATGGGTTTAGTTTAACACAAGAACACATGAGCGCACAAACATTCGTTCGTTTTTTTCTGCTTGACCGAACAGAAGTTCTTGTTTTATGATGAGAACAGATAAACGAACAGACGTTCTCAAGAACGTGTATTCTTATTCCCAGGAGGTAATCGTTATGAGAGACACAATCAATGGAATCATTTTAGTCGGCATGTTGGCACTTGGAATGTTCGCGTTTTATATGGTCGGGGAGATGCGTCAGGACGTTGACGTCGTCGCGATGGAACCAGTGATTGAGCACAGCATCGAAGAAGAAGTCGCCATGACCGAAGCAGAGATGCTCGAAGCACAGCTTCTCGCAGAACGGGCCGAAGAAGAGGACGATCAAACGACGTGGTTCGCCGCCGAATAATCTTTTCTGATTGCGAACAGTCCCTCATCCTGTGTATCGTAGAGGGCGAATGGAAAGAAAGGAAGTGACGGGATGCGAGTCGTCATTTATTGTCGCGTGTCGACGAACAAGTCCACACAAGAGACATCGCTCAGTCGCCAGGCGGACGAATTGACACAGATGGCGAGACGTCTTGACGCCGAGGTCGTCGATATGATCAGTGAGCAAGAGAGCGGGTATGAAGTCAATCGAACGGGGCTGCTCGATCTGTTGGAGCACGTCTCGACGTCCAATCTCGATGCCGTGCTCGTCAGCGATGACAGCCGTCTCGGACGAGGGAACGCGAAAATCGCCATCTTGCATACGCTCATGAAACATAACGTTCGCTTGTTGACGATGCAATCGTCAGATGAATACGTCGTCTCCGATGCCGAGAAGATGGTGCTTGAGATCGTCAGCGTCGTCGAAGAGTACCAGCGTAAAATTCATAACGCGAAAATCTCACGTGGTATGCGCCGGGCGGTCGCGAACGGGTTCAACCCGCATCGCAACATCCAGCACCACGACCAAGGCGGCCGAAGCCGAATCGAAGTCCCGATCGAGGAAATCGTTCAATTGCGTGAGCGTGGGCTCACGTTCGCTGAAATTGCGGCCACGCTCCGTGGTTTTGGTTATGAGGTGTCGAAAGCGACCGTGAACCGACGTTATTTGGAGCACGTGTCGGTACCAGAAACTTGATTCCTGCTCGCTGATTTTGTACAGTAGAAGGACAAATTCAGTAGAGAGGGGGCGAGCCTGATGCTAGCACCTGAACAGTTGGAGCGAATCAATTTCCTCGCCAACAAAGCAAAGACAGATGGTCTGTCACCACAAGAGATGGACGAGCAGCAAGCGCTGCGTCAACAATATTTGCAAGCGTTCCGCCAATCATTCAAATCACAGATGATGGGAATGAAGGTCGTCGATCCGGAAGGAAACGACGTAACGCCAGAAAAATTAAAAGATGAGCAGGAACGTTACCGCTCAGAATGACCATGAATGCACATCCTATTTCATATAGGATGTGCATGTTTGTTATACGCGAACGTGGATCAGGGGGACTCATTGATGTGTTTTCAAGCGGAAGGAAGTAAACGATTCCATTTAATGTGTTATACTAATTAATTAGTTGTGACACACGAATGAGTGTGCTAAAATATGACGGGTAGAAACTTTGTAACAACAGAGAGGATGAAATTAGTGGAAACAACTACTAAAGAATTATTAGCGATTAACTCGATTCGGACGCTCTCAATCGATGCGGTCCAAAAAGCGAACTCTGGTCACCCGGGGATGCCGATGGGTGCGGCTCCGATGGCGTTCACACTTTGGACGGATAAGATGCGTCACAACCCGAAAAACCCGAACTGGTTCAACCGCGACCGGTTCGTCCTTTCAGCGGGACACGGTTCGATGCTCTTGTACTCGCTTCTTCACTTATCTGGTTACGACCTTTCAATGGACGACCTCAAATCGTTCCGTCAAATGGATTCGAAGACGCCTGGGCATCCAGAATATCGTCACACAGCTGGTGTCGACGCGACGACTGGACCGCTCGGTCAAGGGATCGCCATGGCAGTCGGAATGGCGATGGCTGAGAAACACTTGGAAGCGACGTACAACCGTGATGAGTTCAAAGTGGTTGACCACTTCACATACGGGATTTGTGGAGACGGTGACTTGATGGAAGGCGTGTCGGCAGAAGCAGCCTCGCTCGCTGGTCACTTGAAACTCGGCAAACTCGTCGTCCTTTATGATTCAAACGACATCTCGCTTGACGGCGACCTTCACAAGTCGTTCTCAGAAAGCGTCGAAGATCGTTTCAACGCCTACGGTTGGCAAGTGATTCGCGTCGAAGACGGTACGGATATCGATACGATCGCGAAAGCGATCGACGAAGCGAAAGCGGAAACGTCGAAACCGACCCTCATCGAAGTGAAGACGGTCATCGGCTTCGGTTCGCCGAACAAGTCAGGCAAATCGGCATCACACGGTGCACCGCTCGGCGAAGCTGAAATCGAACTCACGAAGCAGTTCTACAAGTGGGAAGGTGAGAACTTCTACGTACCGAACGAAGTATACGACTTGTTCAACGATAAAGTCGTTGAGCCAGGCGCGAAGCATGAAGCGGACTGGAACGAACTCGTCGAAGCGTACAAGTCGGCACACCCTGAACTTGGTGCCCAGTTCGAGCGTGCGATGAACAACGAGCTCCCAGAAGGTTGGGACAGCGAGTTACCGACGTTCGAAATCGGTTCGAAGAAAGCGACTCGTCAAACGAGCGGTGAAGTATTGAACGCGATCGCCAAAGCAGTACCGACCCTCTTCGGTGGTTCGGCTGACCTTGCCGGCTCGAACAACACGATGATTAAAGGGGCTGCTGATTTCGATGAAGATCCAGCGGGCCGTAACATCTGGTTCGGTGTCCGTGAATTCGCGATGGCAGCTGCCGTCAACGGGATGGCGCTCCACGGTGGGGTTCTTCCTTACGGCGCGACATTCTTCGTCTTCTCGGATTACTTGCGCCCAGCGGTTCGACTCGCTGCGCTCATGGGAATCCCATCAACGTTCGTCTTGACACACGATTCGATCGCGGTCGGCGAAGACGGTCCGACACACGAACCGGTCGAGCACTTGATGAGCTTCCGTGCGATGCCAAACTTGTCTGTTCTCCGTCCGGCTGACGGAAAAGAGACGATTGCGGCTTGGAAGCAAGCGATCACGACGAAATCGTCACCATCGCTTCTCGTCTTGACGCGTCAAGCGTTGCCAGAGCTCGTTGGTACGTCGATTGAAGACGCGGCCAAAGGTGGCTACGTCGTCGCTGGTAAGTCGAGCGAAGCGGACGTCCTCCTGCTCGGTACAGGTTCTGAAGTCCACGTCCTCGTCGAAGCACGCGAAGCACTCGCAGCTGACGGCGTGAACGCAGCTGTCGTCTCGATGCCTTCGTGGGAATTGTTCGAAGCACAATCGGCTGAGTACAAAGAATCGGTCCTTCCGTCGTCAATCACGAAGCGCGTCTCGCTTGAAGCGGGCGCGACACTCGGATGGTACAAGTACGTCGGTTTCGGTGGAAAAGTACTCGGGATTGACAAGTTCGGCGCATCTGCACCTGGGGATCTCCTCATGAAAGAATATGGCATGTCGGTCGACAACGTCGTCGCTGCTGTCAAATCACTTTAATCGCATTGTGTCAGTGGTGGCCCGCAGGTTTTGGGTCACCACTTTTTTTTCAGACGACTAGCGAATTAGCGTAATATAGTGTATAGTAAAAAACGATGTTTCATATGGTAGAGGAGGTTAAGCCTTGAGTACATTATTCTGGATTCTTCTTATCGTGGCAGCACTAATCGGGGGTATCGCGATCGGTTTCTTTATCGCTCGTAAATACATGATGAACTACCTCGAACAGAACCCACCGATCAACGAAGATATGATTCGTACATTGATGATGCAAATGGGTCAAAAGCCGTCACAGAAGAAAGTCAACCAAGTGATGCGCGCCATGAACGTTCAAATGAAGAACGAAAAGAAATAATAATGATCGACCGAAGCACTTTGCGCCCGCAAAGTGCTTTTTTCATCCAGTTTTTGTTAGACAATCGAACAAACTTTCGCTAATCTAATAGAATAGTCTGAATTCAAGACAACATAGGGGGTGTTTCCAATTCGTGTATTTAAACAACTGGCTTGGTTTTTCAAGCTCGAGTGGCGGACGTATGCGTTCGGCATCGTCCTGCTCATGTTCGTCGCGGCGCTCGAACTCATACCGCCGCGCATCATCGGCCGAATCGTCGATGAGATCAACCGGGGAACGCTCGGTACAGATTTATTATGGATGTTGCTCGGCGGGCTCGCGGCCGTTGGGATCGGGAACTATGTGGCTCGTTT
Organism: Exiguobacterium aurantiacum; assembly: GCF_024362205.1. Taxonomy (GTDB): domain Bacteria; phylum Bacillota; class Bacilli; order Exiguobacteriales; family Exiguobacteriaceae; genus Exiguobacterium; species Exiguobacterium aurantiacum_B. The sequence continues at coordinate 1,380,936 of NZ_CP101462.1, forward strand.
CTTTTGGCGATACTTCATCTTTGGGGCTTCGATTCGTCTCGGTCGGATGTTGCGGAGCCAGCTCTATCGCCACTTCACCGATTTAGATCAACGTTTTTATAAGAAGTCGCGGGTCGGGGATTTGATGGCCCATGCGACGAACGATGTCCAAGCCGTCTCGACGACGGCAGGAGCGGGGATTTTGACACTCGTCGACAGCATCACCATGGGAACGTTCGTCATCATTACGATGGTGACGACAATCAGCTGGAAATTGACGGTCGTGGCATTGTTGCCGCTGCCGATCATGGTCGCATTGACGACGCGATACGGCAAACTCTTACATAACCGGTTCGGGGTCGCCCAGGCGGCGTTCTCCGAACTGAACGATAAAGTCCAAGAAAGCGTCAGCGGTGTCCGGGTGTTGAAGTCGACCGGGGAAGTCGGCCGCGACGTCGACTCGTTCGAGAAATTATCCGACGAAGTGATGGCGAAGAATGTCCGCGTCGCCAAAATCGACGCCTTATACGATCCAACCATCTTCGGGATCGTCGGTTTGTCCTATATCCTGTCAATCGGCTATGGCGCCTATTTGATTGAACAAGGCGAGCTGACGATCGGTCAAATCGTCAGCTTCACGGCTTATCTTAGTTTGCTCACTTGGCCGATGCTCGCGTTCGGCTGGCTGTTCAATATCGTCGAACGCGGCCGGGCGTCGTACGATCGCATCGAGCGAATGCTCGCCGTCAAACCTGAAATTCAAGATGACCCGATGGCGGCGACGAAACTTGCCCATTCGGAGATTGAGGCGGACATCCGTGCGTTCCGCTATGATGAGACGCCTGTCTTACAGGACGTCACGTTCCGGATTGAACGCGGTCGCACGCTCGGCATCGTCGGACGGACCGGGTCTGGTAAGACAACGATCGTCCGCCTGTTGACGCGGGAGTATGACGTCCACGACGGCACCATCAAGATCGGTGGCATCAACATTCGCCAAGTAAAAAAATCACTCCTGCTCGATAAGGTCGCCGTCGTCCCGCAAGATCATTTCTTGTTCAGCGATTCGATTGCGAACAATATCGCGTTCGGAAAACCGGAAGCGAAACTTGATGAAATCATGGAGGCGGCGAAAATCGCCGAGGTACATGACGACATCATGCGGCTGCCGGAAGGTTATGCCACCCTCGTTGGGGAACGGGGCGTGACGCTATCGGGTGGTCAGAAACAACGGATTTCGATTGCGCGCGCCCTCATGATTGAGGCGGATGTGTTGATTTTAGACGACGCTCTCTCGGCTGTCGATGCGAAGACAGAAGAGGCGATTATTGATCATTTCCGGACCGGCAATCCCGACCAGTCCCGCTTGATTGTGGCGCACCGCCTGTCCGCCGTCGAGCACGCCGATGAGATCCTCGTCCTTGAGGACGGTCGCATCATTCAACGGGGCCGTCATCAGGACTTGATACGGGAGCCGGGTTGGTACAAAGACACGTATGATCGCCAGCAACTCGAAGCGATTGTAGAAGGAGGTGGCCACCATGAAGCATGACGTTCAAGAATGGGCGGTCATCAAACGTCTGTTGGCGTACACGAACCGGTACGCGCGTCCGCTCGGTCTCGCGTTCGTGTTCTTGTTGCTCGCCACCGGTGCAAAACTCGCCGGTCCTTTCCTAATCAAAGTGTTCATCGATGAGTTCGTGACGCCTGGCGTCTACCCGACGAATTGGGTCGTCACGTTGCTCGTCGTCTATCTCGTGCTTCATATTTCAGCGATCATTTTCGACTACTTGCAGTCGATCTCGTTCCAAAAGATCGCCTTGAAAATCGTCCAAAATATCCGGATGGATATTTTCCGCCACGTTATGGGCATGCGGCTCGCTTATTTCGACCGGACGCCGGCTGGCGTGCTCGTCTCGCGGATCACGAACGACACCGAGGCGGTGAAAGAGCTGTACGTCGGGGTGATGAGTACGTTCGTTCAGTCGGCGGTCCAGTTGCTCGGGACGTATATATTCCTCTACATCCTCGAACCGACGCTCGCGACGATGGGACTCGTGCTCGTGCCGTTGTTCTGGCTCATCATCTGGGTGTACCGTCGCTATTCGACAAAATACTTCGCCCAAGTGCGTGATTTGCTGTCGCAATTGAACGGACAATTGAACGAGTCGATTAACGGGATGGGAATCGTTCAACAGTTCCGTCAAGAAGAGCGGCTCGTCCGCCAATTCGAAGAGACGAACGAGGCCCATCAACAGGCGCGCTATCGGAACTTGAAACTCGACAGCATGTTGTTGCGGCCGATTATCGAGCTGTTGCTCGCCTTCTCGATTATCGGTTTGCTCGGTTATTATGGTGTCTTGTCGACGACCGAACAAGTGCAGGTCGGGGTCGTCTATGCGTTCATCAGTTATATCGAGCGAATCTTCCGTCCCGTGCTCGATATCATGCAACGCTTGAGCGAATTCCAACAGGCGGTCGTCTCAGCGGACCGTGTCTTCAAAATTTTGGACACGGATGAACCGGCCCCGGGCAAGAGCCTCGATGGAGCGGCTGAGATTGGCTCCGGGGAAGTCCGGTTCGAGAACGTCACGTTCAGCTACGATGGAGAAGTCGACGTGTTGAAACAAATCTCATTCGTCGCCAAGCCCGGTGAGACGGTCGCTCTCGTCGGTCATACCGGGAGCGGGAAGAGCTCAATCATCAACTTGTTGACTCGATTCTATCCGTACCAATCAGGACAAATTACCATCGACGGATATCCAATCGAACAGTTCGAGGAAGCCGAGCTCCGAGCCAAAGTCGGGCTCGTCCTCCAAGATCCGTTCTTGTTCACAGGGACGATCGAGGATAACTTGAAACTGTTCAACCCGACAATCGACTCGGACAAGGTCCGGGAAGCGGCTGAGTTCGTTCAAGCTCATACGTTCGTCGAGAAGCTAGAGGCCGGCTACGGGCATACGGTCGGTGAGCGCGGTGCGACATTCTCGAGCGGAGAGCGACAATTGCTCGCGTTCGCGCGGACGGTCGCCCGAGATCCGAAAATCCTGATTTTGGACGAGGCGACGAGTTCGATTGATACCGAGACCGAGGAGCGCGTTCAGCTCGCCCTCGACCGGATGAGACGGGGGCGGACGACGATCGCCATCGCACACCGTCTGTCGACGATTCAAGATGCCGATTTGATTCTCGTCCTTCATCGGGGCGAAATCGTCGAACGAGGCAACCATCAGGCGCTTTTGAAACAGGATGGGTTGTACAAAAAGATGTACGAACTTCAATCTGGTCAACGTCTGATGTCATAAATTACAAAAAAGACACCGTCTCGGTGTCTTTTTTCCATGGAAAAAGCCCGCCACTTCAAAGAAGGACGGGCCGTTCGATTTAATTAATTTAAGTGGTCTGAAGCGTGTATGGCCAGGACATGACGTGTGATCAGCTTGTCTAATTCTTGGCTGACATGAATCACTTCCGGAGACGTCCAACTGTGCTGTGAGGCGATTTCATACAGTTCATCGCGTTTCTGTTCAATGGCATAATGTAAGTTTTCAGCTGTGATGACCGCCACGGTGTTTCCCCCATCGTTGTAAGATCGATACTGACTAATAAGAATATCCAAATCTTAGCATCTAACACTACCGTTTACAAGTTTCATTTCCATTTCAAAGATTACAAATTGAGTCGTGAAACGTACTCGGAAAAAGATGCGAGCATTTTGAAAAGGTTTTCGCTATAATGGGGCTGAAAGGTGGAAGATTGCATGGAAGTCACACTCTGGCTCGCATTTGGGGCGGGCGTCTTATCATTTTTATCACCGTGCACGCTACCGTTGTATCCGGTCTTTTTATCGTATATTACTGGGGTCTCCGTCTCTGACTTGAAGAGCGAGGGACTGCGGCAACGCACGGCATGGTTTCACACGTTTTCATTCTTGTTCGGTTTCTCAATTGTCTTTCTCGTACTCGGTCTGTCGACCTCGCTAATCGCCGATGTGTTCATTCAATACAAAGATAGTTTGCGCATGTTCGGCGCGATTCTCATCTTCGTATTCGGCGTCTTTTTGGCGGGACTCTGGCAACCACGATTCATGATGCGGGAGAAGAAGCTTGCCTTAGGCGAGCGCAAGAGCGGCTATTTTGGGACGGCACTCATCGGGATTGGGTTTGCGGCAGGGTGGACACCTTGTACCGGACCGATTCTCGCTGGTGTCATCGCCCTCGCGGCATCGAACCCGAGTCAAGGGATGGGTTATATGTTGGCATACGTCATCGGTTTTGCCATCCCGTTCCTCGTCATGGCCGGCTTTGTCGGTAAAATCAAGTACTTGGCACGCAACAGTGCCAAGGTGGCAAGATTCGGAGGTTATTTGATGATGGCCTTCGGCGTCGTATTATATTTTGATGGCATGAACCGCTTCGCTGCATGGATGAGCGAATTAGTAGGATTCACCGGATTTTAAAGGGGTTGACCGAATGTCGATATTTTGGGGATCGACCCTCGTCGCACTGATGATGGGCTTGATTGCGAGCTTCGTTCGCGTCAAAGCGTCAGCACGGCCGACGAATGCGAAAAAGATTTTGATTCCGCCCTTGGCGATGTCGACGGGCATGTTGCAATTTCTCGTCCCGGCGTTTCGGCTCACTTGGCTCGAGGTCGGAGAGGCGCTGCTCGTCGGATTGATTTTCAGTGTGTTCCTCATCAAGACGTCGAATTTCGAGAAACGTGACGGAGAGGTGTACTTGTCCCGTTCGAAAGCGTTCTTCATCGTCGTGTTTGTCTTATTGGCCATCCGGACGGTCATGAAGGCGTTCCTTGGGGACGAGGTCAATATATTCACGACGGGTGGTCTGTTCTATTTGATCGCCTGGGGCATGATTGTACCGTGGCGCATCGCCATGTACCAAAAGTACAAACAAATCGTAGCATCATAAACGGCGTCCCTCGCGAGGGACGCCGTTTTGTCGATTACGAAGATTTTTTGGTCATGGCAGCTTCCGTCTTCGCATCGATCCCAGTGTTCGCTTTGACGAGGATACGCTCGAAGTTTCCAGCAACTTCGTCGGACTTCGTCACGTACGTGCCGATGATGGCGGCGAGGAAACCGAGCGGGATCGACACGATACCCGGGTTCGTGAGCGGGAATAGCGCCTCGCCGATAAGGATGGCCGAACCGTCCGGCGCCCACACATTCGGACTGATGGCGACGAGGAAGAGCGACGAGAACAAACCGACAATCATGCCGAACACGGCTCCTCCGGTGTTGAATCGTCTCCAATAGATTGTGAACAAGATGACCGGCAAGTTCGCACTTGCGGCGACGGCAAACGCGAGCGAGACAAGAAAGGCAACGTTCATCGACTGTGCGAAGAACGCGAGTCCCATCGAGACGAGGGCGACGGCGATCGAAGCGATACGGGCCGCCGTGACTTGTTCTTTCTCGGTCGCTTCGCCTTTACGGACGATGTGTCCATAGAAATCATGGGCGAACGCCGAGGCCGCTGACAGGACGAGGCCGGCGACGACGGCAAGGATGGTGGCAAAGGCGATTGCCGCGACAAAGGCGAACAACAAGTCACCGCCGAGCACTTGGGCGAGGAGCGGTGCAGCCATGTTACCAGCCGGGTTGGCGGCGATAATCGCGTCAGAGCCGACGAATGCGGCCGCCCCGAAACCGAGGAAAATCGTCAATATGTAGAACGCACCGATGACCCATGTCGCATAGACGACGGATTGGCGAGCTGTCGGCGCATCCTTGACCGTGAAGAAACGAATCAGGATATGGGGCAGACCGGCCGTCCCGAGGACGAGCGCCAAGTTGAGCGAAATCGTATCGAGCGGAAGCTTGAACTTGTTGCCCGGGTCCAAGAAACTGTCGCCGAGCGGTGTCGCTTTACTGACTTCAGAGAACATGGTGAAGACGGAGAAGTCAAAGCGAGCGAACACGAGAAACGAGATGATGGCAGTCCCAATCATCAACAACACAGCTTTCGTGATCTGGACCCATGACGTCGCGGTCATCCCTCCGAAGACAACGTACACCGTCATCAAGATTCCGACGACAACGACACTCGTCGTGTACGGGATGCCGAGCAATAGCTCGATGAGCGCACCGGCCCCGACGAGCTGGGCGATCATATAGAAGATCGAGATGACGATGGCGTTCATGGCTGCGACTCCGCGGACGCGCGGTTTGTTGAATCGAGCCGCAATCATATCGGCCATCGTATATTTGCCGAGGTTACGGAGCGGCTCGGCGACGAGATAGAGCACGACGAGATAAGCCACTAGGAAACCGATCGAGTAGAAGAAGCCGTCAAATCCGGCGAGGGCGATCATCCCGGCGATTCCGAGGAAAGAAGCGGCAGACATGTAGTCCCCGGCGATGGCGAGCCCGTTTTGGAACCCGGTCAACCCGCCGTCAGCCGTGTAAAAGTCGCTCGCGGTCTTCGTCTTCCGAGCAGCAAAGAACGTGATGACGAGCGTGAGCCCGACGATGGCGAGGAATAAGAGAATGGCGGTCCAGTTCATCGGTCATCCTCCTCTCGTTTGATGGCGGTGACGAGTTCGTCAAACCGACGGGCCCGGCGGCTGTACATCACACAGAACATCCAGGTCATGAAGAATTGGGCGAAGGCGAGCACCCAAGCCCATGTGATGTCCCCGGCGACGGGGATGTTCAAGAACGTGAAATAGCTTGTCGAGATTGGCAACGTGAAGTAGAAGATAAGGGAGAAGATGATGGATGGAACAATGAACCGATTCTTTTCTCGCATCAGTTTGTGGAACGTCTGGCTCTCGACAATCGCTTCGGCTGAGCGGGTACTGTCGGTTTGCTTGACGTGCGTGACATCATGCATATAAAAACCTCCTTTGGCATCAAGATACGTACATTATAGAAATGCAAATAAAGGAAAAGCTATCCATTTTTTATTAGTAAAAATGAAATCATTATACTGATATTGGTCATACCACTTTATTGTAAGCGTTTTCAATATTGTCTATATTATGAACGTTATTTTTAAATAGTTAACACGTCCGAAAAAGGTACTTTTGACCTACTGGTCGTATGGCACAATTTTGGGAACAGGAGACATAATCAATTGACCATGTCGAGTCGATGGCGCATGTTGAAAAAAAGACGCCAGGCACATGGCCTGACATCTCGTCTCATTGTTGGAAGTAGTGTTGATACACTTTCCAATCGATTTGTTCTTCTTCAAGCGCCTTCTTTAGAAACTTATGATCCCGCTTCGGTGTCGCAGCGATGTAGCCTTTGACAACGAGCTCGGTCGTCATTTCACGGGCACGCGTCTCTAAGGCGAACTGTCCGATCTTACCGGCGATTTTGCGGATGGCGACGTCGCGGAACAGCTCTGGTACCGGTGTGACGAGACGATCGAGCAATGTACGCGTCTCCGGTGTCCATAAGTGGCGTGTCTTGTCGATGTAATCATCCTCGATATCGAGGAGTGAGCGCCCGTCTTCTTTCGGCATTCGTTTTAAAAATTTGCGGAACATGAAGTAGCCGCCGATCGACATCAACCCGATCATCACGAATCCCCAGAAGACAATGAAATACATCACCAAGTTTTCTGGCATCGTCTTTCCCCCGTTCTGTCATTTCACGATCATTCAAGCTAAGTATACAAAAAAGGGGCGCGATACAAAAGCTACAGCTACCCGTTCCCTACTATAAAGATGGACGAACCGGGCCGATTTCGTTAGAATAGATAGCGTTGCAATGAGCAAGACATCGTATAAATCGTATTGTCCAGAAAGGAAAGAGCCATACATGAATCAATTAAAACAAGAAGTTGAGAAGCGTCGGATATTCGGCATCATCTCGCACCCGGATGCCGGTAAGACGACGCTGACGGAGAAGTTGCTCCTTCACGGGGGCGCCATCCGTGAGGCGGGGACGGTCAAAGCCCGCAAAAATTCCAAGCATGCCAAGTCGGACTGGATGGAAATCGAGAAACAACGTGGAATCTCGGTCACGTCGTCGGTCATGCAGTTCGTCTATCAAGACAAGGTCGTCTCGATCATGGATACACCGGGACACAACGATTTCGGGGAAGACACGTACCGCGTGTTGACGTCGGTCGATAGCGCCGTCATGGTCATCGATGCGGCCAAAGGGATTGAAACGCAGACGAAGAAATTGTTCCAAGTCTGTCGGATGCGGGGGATTCCAATCTTCACGTTCATGAATAAATTGGACCGCCAAGCGAGAGACCCGCTCGAACTCATGGAAGAGCTCGAAGAAGTGCTCGGCATGCCTTCGGTCGCCGTCACGTGGCCAATCGGGAGCGGGATGCAGTTCGAAGGGGTGTACGACCGCCTGAAGAACGAAGTCCACTTGTTCCGCGGCGAGAAATCGACGCTCACGTTGAATGAGGACGGTGTCAATGACCCGATTCTCGCCGACTATTTGACGGAAGAGAATTTGACGAACCTTCGAGATGAAATCGATCTTCTCGACGGTGCCGGCAATGAGATCGAAGTCGATGCGATTCAGCACGGGAAATTGACTCCGGTCTTTTTCGGGACGGCCCTCGTCGACTTCGGCGTGACATCGTTCTTGAACCACTATCTCGCCATGTCACCGGCCCCTGAGGCCCGTAAATCGAATGTCGGTCCAATCGACCCGACGTCAGAAGAGTTCAGTGGTTTCGTCTTCAAGATTCAAGCGAACATGAACCCGGCCCACCGTGACCGCATCGCCTTCGTCCGCATCTGTTCGGGCGTCTTCGAGCGCGGTATGGACGTCACGCTCACGCGGACAGGCAAAAAAATCAAGTTGAGTCAATCGACGCAGCTCATGGCCAATGACCGGGAGACGGTCGATCAGGCGTTCGCTGGGGACGTGATTGGAATTTACGATTCGGGGACGTACCAAATCGGCGACACGATCACGACATCGAAACAGAAAATCGCATTCGAGGCATTGCCGACGTTCCCGCCTGAACTGTTTATGCGCGTCTCGCCGATCAACTCGCTTAAGTCGAAGCATTTCCACAAAGGTGTGGAGCAGCTCGCCCAAGAGGGAGCGATTCAAGTGTATCGCAACGAATACAATGAGATTTATCTCGGTGCGGTCGGTCAACTCCAATTCGAAGTGTTCGAGTATCGCTTGAATAACGAATACGGCGTCGACATCCGCATGGAGCCTGTCTCGTACAGCGTTGCACGTTGGGTGAAGGACAAGGAATTGAAGGCGCTCAAACCGTTCCAGGACTCACGCAACATGCTTGTGACGGATCGTTGGGAGCGCCCCGTGTTCTTGTTCGCCAACGAGTTCACGTTCGACCGCTTCAAAGAACGGTATGAAGATGAGCTCACGCTCGTCGACGCCCTCGACGTCAATGTCGAGATTGGCGCTGAATAATGAATGGACGGACGGCTCTTTCATAGGGCCGTCTTTTCTAATTTCGGTAACTTGGTCGATTTTGATAAGTTTTACTTATGACTAATTTGTGACGGAATGTATTTTACGTCACGGTATAGTTGTATTATGATAAACATGTGATAAGTAAGCGATTACGGCACGTGCCGGCATCGCCGCTTTCAAAAAGGGGGATATCGTATGGAACAGACGAACGTATTAGACGCTTTCAAGTCTCGGACACAGTTCGAGGTCAATGGACAAGCGTACGATTTTTACCGGCTTAAAAAGCTTGAAGAAGAAGGGGTGACGGAACTTAGTCGACTTCCGTACTCGATTCGCGTATTGCTCGAATCTGTGCTTCGCCAACAGGATGGCCGCGCCATCACGAAAGAACATGTCGAGAACTTGGCTAAATGGGGTACTGCCGAAGTCTCGAAAGACATCGATGTTCCGTTCAAACCGGCTCGTGTCGTCCTTCAAGACTTTACGGGTGTGCCGACGGTCGTTGACCTCGCCTCACTTCGTAAGGCGATGGCTGACCTTGGTGGAGACCCGAACAAAATCAATCCTGAAATCCCGGTTGACCTCGTCGTCGACCACTCGGTCCAAGTCGATGCGTACGGTTTTGCCGGCGCACTCATGAAAAACATGGACATCGAGTTCGAGCGTAACGAAGAGCGTTACAAGTTCTTGCGTTGGGCTCAAACGGCGTTCGACAACTATCGTGCCGTCCCACCTGCGACAGGAATCGTTCACCAAGTCAACTTGGAGTACTTGGCGTCGGTCGTCCTCGAGAAGAATGACGGAACGGGCAATGTCGCCTATCCAGACTCGCTCGTCGGAACGGACTCGCACACGACGATGATCAACGGTCTCGGCGTCCTCGGTTGGGGTGTCGGTGGAATCGAAGCCGAGGCGAGCATGCTCGGACAACCGTCTTACTTCCCGGTACCAGACGTCGTCGGCGTCAAAATCATCGGTGAAGTCAATCCGGGTGTCACGGCGACAGACGTCGCGCTTGTCGTCACAGAGATGCTTCGTAACGAGAAAGTCGTCGGCAAGTTCGTCGAGTTCTTCGGTCCATCGCTTCACACGATGCCGCTCTCGGACCGGGCCACGATCGCCAACATGGCGCCTGAATATGGCGCGACGTGTGGTTTCTTCCCAGTCGATACGGAGACGCTCAACTACATGCGTACGACAGGTCGCCCAGAAGAATTGATCGACCTCGTCGAAGCCTACTCGAAAGCGAACGACTTGTTCTATACACCGGATCAAGCGGATCCTTCGTTCACGAAGACGCTCACGCTCGACTTGTCGAAAGTGCAACCGTCGCTTGCTGGACCGAAACGTCCACAAGACCGCATCAACTTATCAGACCTTCAGACGGCATTCGTCGACAGTGTGACGGCACCGGCCGGACACAGCGGCTTCGGTCTTGAAAAAGCCGAGCTTGAGAAAACGGCAGCTGTCAACTACACAGACGGCGCTGTCGACATGCGCACAGGTGACGTCGCGATTGCAGCCATCACAAGCTGTACGAACACATCGAACCCATACGTCATGGTCGGAGCAGGACTTGTCGCGAAAAAAGCCGTCGAACGCGGTCTCACGGTTCCAAAATTCGTGAAGACGTCGCTCGCACCGGGCTCGAAAGTCGTTACCGACTACCTCGACAAAGCCGGTCTCACGCCGTACCTCGACCAACTCGGTTTCAACACTGTCGGTTACGGATGTACGACATGTATCGGAAACTCGGGTCCACTCGACCGTGAAGTCGAAGAAGCGATCACATCGAACGATTTGCTCGTCTCATCGGTCCTCTCGGGGAACCGTAACTTCGAAGGCCGCGTCCACCCGCTCGTGAAAGCGAACTTCTTGGCGTCACCGCCACTCGTCGTCGCGTACGCGCTCGCCGGATCGGTCAACTTCGACATCATGAACGAGTCGTTCGGAACGGATAAAGATGGCAACGAAGTCTTCTTCAAAGACATCTGGCCATCAAACGATGAAATCAAGATGGTCGTTCAAGACGTCGTCTCACCGGAAGCGTTCCGTAAAGAGTACGACACGGTGTTCACAGGGAACGAGCGTTGGAACGCCCTCGACGTGCCAGAAGGCAACTTGTATGACTTCTCAGACGATTCGACGTATATCCAAAACCCGCCGTTCTTCGAAAACCTCGAGCCGGAAGCGGGCGTTGTCCATGCGTTGAACGGACTCCGCGTCATCGGGAAGTTTGCTGACTCGGTCACGACCGACCACATCTCACCAGCCGGAGCGTTCTCGAAAACGACACCAGCTGGCCAATACCTTCAATCAAAAGGTGTCGCACCGCTCGACTTCAACTCGTATGGCTCACGCCGCGGGAACCACGAAGTCATGATGCGCGGTACGTTCGCGAACATCCGTATCCGTAACCAAGTCGCACCAGGCACTGAAGGCGGCTTCACGACGTACTGGCCGACGGGCGAAATCATGCCGATGTACGATGCGGCCATGAAGTACAAAGAGCAAGGCACAGGCCTCGTCGTCTTCGCTGGAAACGACTACGGCATGGGCTCGTCACGTGACTGGGCAGCCAAAGGAACGAACTTGCTCGGCATCCGTGCCGTCATCGCGCAAAGCTTCGAACGGATTCACCGCTCGAACCTCGTCATGATGGGCGTCTTGCCACTCCAGTTCATGGACGGGGAGTCAGCCGACTCACTCGGACTCACAGGCGAAGAAGCGATCGACATCCAAGTTGACGAATCGGTCCGCCCACGTGATATCCTGAACGTCAAAGCGACTCATGAGAACGGTACGGTGACCGAGTTCAAAGTCGTCGCTCGCTTCGATTCAGAAGTCGAGATCGATTACTACCGTCACGGTGGAATCTTGCAGATGGTCCTCCGTAACAAATTGAAGTAAACCGACTGACCTTCCTTTGAAAAAAGGAAGGTTTTTTTGGTGAATGTGCGAATATAAGGTGAGACGGTGCATAATATCGGGAAGAGAATGGTGAGAGGGGGGAGTGTATGGAGCGACAAACGAAATCAGGTAAGAATTGGTGGCAACGGTTGACGCAAAAAGACGTAGTACCGGAGGAAGAGATTGACCTCACACTACCGCAGTTGCGCGAAGCCATCCATGAATATGAACAGACGTTGCCTAAAGGCGTCAATCGCACGGTCTTGCTTGACGAAGCGCAAGAAATCAATTTGGCACGGCTGAAAAAACACTTGCCCGGAAAACCGAGACAGCGGTTTTATATGTCAAAAGAGACGTTTCATATCGTCCCTGAGGACGAGCGCGAATTGGTCTATGAGATGGATCAAGTGCAACGGGCGCTCGATTTATACTTTGAACAAGAAAAAAAAATACCGTTTCGAAAATTTCAACAGACACTGCAATTGGATTTGACTCGATTACGCGAGGGCGGCTATTTGAAAGTACTGCCAAAACGGCCTTACTACGTCGTTGACGAGACGTTAATCGTATCCTTGGAACCGAAATCGCCAGAGTGACGAAACCGGACCGTCACTCTTTTTGTCGTCGCCGCATTTACATGCCAAGGGGTTGAGTCGGGTTTATAAACTATGTTACGGTGGGAAACGTATATGAAAATAAGAAAATTGAATAGGAGTGAGATTATGGAAAGAAAAAGCCAAGTGACGACCGTTTTCCTCGTTTCAGCCATTATCACGGTCTTGTTCACGATTTGGGGAATCTTCCCTGAGCGCCTCCTTGGCAATGCCAGTCTCTTGAACGTGACGACAAAGCTGCAAGGGTGGCTCTCGAACGGGATGGGTTGGTTTTATTTACTCAGCGCGACTGGGATTTTACTCGTCGCCGTCTTTTTAGTCTTTTCAAGATTCGGCTCGATTCGACTCGGTAAAGATACGGACCGACCAGAATTCAGTTATTTGACATGGTTCGCCATGTTGTTCAGTGCTGGAATGGGGATCGGCCTCATCTTCTGGGGAGCAGCAGAACCGTTGTCACATTTCCATGCACCGCCGTTTGAGTCGCCGACGCCTGAAGGCGATGCGCGCACTGCGATGCGTTATTCATTCTTCCATTGGGGCTTCCACCCGTGGGCAATTTATGCGATGATTGCGCTCGCCATCGCCTACTCGACGTTCCGTAAAGGTCGCCCGGCGACAATCGGGGAGACAATCGGGTCGATTGTCAATGATCGCTATGAACGTCCGGTCAAACAGACGGTCGATATTTTAGCCGTCATCGCGACCGCTTTCGGTGTCGCGACTTCGCTCGGCTTCGGGGCCCAGCAAATCGCAGGCGGTTTGCATTACTTGATTCCAGGCGTACCGAACGCGTTCTCGACGCAATTTATCATCATCGCGGTCGTGACGGTGCTGTACATGATCAGTGCCTCGACGGGTCTCGAGAAAGGGATTCGGATCTTAAGTAATACGAACATCTTTCTCGCCGTCGTTTTGCTCGGAGCAACATTAGTGGCCGGACCGAGCGCGTTCATCCTCGACTTGTTTACACAGACGATTGGGACATACTTGCAACAGTTGCCATCGATGAGTTTCCGTACCGCTGCATTAGAACCGGTCGAACGGGAATGGATCAACGGTTGGACAATCTTCTATTGGGCATGGTGGATCTCATGGTCACCGTTCGTCGGGACGTTCATAGCCCGCGTCTCAAAAGGACGTACGATTCGTGAGTTCATCATCGGGATTCTGCTCGTACCGACCTCATTCGGTCTGCTTTGGTTCTCTGTCTTCGGCGGATCGGCCATCTGGGCCGACTTGTTCGGCGGCGCATCACTGATCGACCAAGTCAACGAGATCGGGACGGAAGTCGGATTGTTCGCCTTGTTCGAGACGTTCGGTGGATTCGGGACGGTTCTCAGCATCGTGGCCATCTTCCTGATCTCGACGTTCTTCATCACGTCAGCGGATTCGGCCACATATGTGCTCGGGATGCTGACGACGAACGGGAAACTGATCCCGCCGATGCGCATCAAGTTGATTTGGGGCTTCATCCAATCTTCAATCGCTGCTGTCTTGCTCTATGCGGGTGGACTTGGAGCGCTGCAAGCGGTCGCCATCCTCGTCGCGTTCCCGTTCATCTTCGTCTTGATTCTGATGATTGTCGCCTTGTTCAAGGACTTGGCCGACGAACCGGACGAGCGGGACAAATGGATTGAAGCGTATAAAGACGAAGAAGATAAACTCGGATAAGTCGAAAGGGGTCTCCATATGGAGGCCTCTTTTTAGTGGTTAATGTTTTGCAGGACCCTCTCGCTAGTGTAGGATAGTAAGTGAAGAAGATTGGGAGGGCATTCTATGAAACAACAAGTGAAAAAGCGATTGAGTTGGGTGATTTTTGCCGGGATCCTCATTGTCGGCGCCCTGCTCGCCTATAACTTTTATTTGGTCACCAATTTGAATGACGACGAGGGCCGCACCAATCGGGCCGAGCCGTTCTATACGTCTGTGGTCATCGGCTATGAAGAGAAAAAATTGCCAGAAAACGGAGAGACGTTAGAAGTTCGTGAATACAAAGTGACATATGACGAAGACGGACATTTCGTGTCCGAGGTCGTGTCCGGACCGAACGTCGGATCCCGGGCCGAGTGGGACGGGACTGTCTACCGCGAGTTCAATCCGGACGGTGAGGAGACGAACAGTCAAGAGACGAGCTCAGGCGCGGTCGCCCCGCACCCGTTCTTGTCACGTGCAACGAACGAACAGATTCGCAAATGGCTAGACGATGGAACGCTCGGATCGAGTGAAGGTGATGTCGATATCATTGGCCGGACGGCACAAGCGTTCGTCAAGAAAGAATCACCGGAAGCCGTCCCAGCGGAATGGGTCGAGAAATATCCAACGATTTTCAGCGAAGACGAAAACGAAGAAGCGGTGACGTACTACGTCGATGCGAACGAGCGCATTTTGCTCGCCGCCGAGTCGCGTAACAACGGCAAGTTGTTCCATTCGATTCGCATGACTTCTTTTGAATCACGATAATCCGACGAGGAGCAGACTGAGACGTCGGCTCCTTTGTCGTCTAAAAAGGAGAATTTTATGAAACAGATCACCTTGGAGCAAGTTCAAACCGACTTGACGGCTTGGGAAGAAGGCGGACGCGTCGACGAAGCAGCTCTTTTGTCTTACGCCCACTGGTCACGTGCGACCGGGCATCGTCAAGAGTTAATACGCACATTGACGCTGTTAGCGACGAGACGGTTACAACACCGTCAGTCGATCGACCCGCTGTTAAATCGTTGGGTGAAAGAATTGGAGTCGCTAGGTGCTTTACCGCCAGCCCTCCGTGTCAGCCAATTATATGATCTTTTGCGGCGCCACAAGCAACAGCTACATGTCGACTGGCCGAAGTTGCGGGAGACGGATTATGCATCGATGAAAGTTCAAATTTTGACCGAATATGAGGCGAAGACATCCGAATTGCTCGAACATCTCGAACAACTTCATGATGAAATCGACCGTGCCAAATCCGATTTACGTGATTCGGAGTTCAAAGGCCAACTCGAACGCCTGTTCATCGTCGTCATCGAGGCGATGCAAGAAGTGGCTGCGCTCGAAGACGACACGGCCTCGCTCTTGGCATCGATGCAAGGAAACTATTTCAGCCGCGAGGCGTTTCACCGCTTCGGTGAACGGGTCGGTCTCGTCAAGGAGCGACTCGAAGGAATCATCGAGTTGTTACCGGAACAAACCGAAACGACTCGGTCGAGTGCGATCGAATCGCTTGAGTCGATGATTGGTTTGTCTGACGTGAAACAACGTGTCAAAGCGTGGTATCGGTTCTTGCTGTTCCAGAAAGAACGTGAGAAGGCCGGGTTCTCGTCCAAACACCAACCATCACTTCATCTCGTGTTCACCGGCAATCCTGGAACCGGTAAGACGACGCTCGCGCGTCTCATGGCTGAGATTTATTTCGAGCTCGGCCTGCTCGCCCGTCCCGACGTCGTCGAGGCGGACCGGTCGAGTCTCGTCGGTGCCTTCGTCGGCCAGACGGAAGAACAGGTCATGAACAAGGTGAAGGAAGCCGAGGGCGGTGTCTTATTCATCGACGAGGCGTATGCCTTGAAACGTCAAGATGCGAGTGGGAGTGACTATGGACAAGCGGCCATCGACACGCTCGTCGCTGCCATGACGAGCGGCGAGTACGCCGGAAAGTTCGTCGTGATTCTCGCCGGTTATCCAGAGGAAATGCGCCATTTCCTGCTCGCAAACCCGGGACTTCGTTCCCGCTTCCCGGAATCCAACCATTATGAGCTTCCGAACTATAGCGATGATGAACTCGTCGCCATCGGCGAAAAAGTGGCGGCGGAGAACAACTACGTCCTGACGGTCGAGGCGAAGCGCGCCTTGATTGCGCGCATCGACCGGGAACGGGTCGACGCCACGTTCGGAAACGCACGTACAGTGCATAACATCTTACTCGATGCCATGTTCAAAAAGGGGTCCCGCTTTGGTGCCGATGCCCCGCTCGACGAGATGGCCTTATTGACGGAAGTGGATTTCGAGATGGATGCGACCGAGGACACGTCAGCCCCGACGCTCGACGATTTGGTCGGAATGGACGAGGCGAAACGTCAACTGCGTGAAATCGAGGCGCTCGTCACGATTCAAAAGCGCCGGCGCGAACTTGGATTGAAGACGGCACCGGTCCAACTTCACGCCGCACTCGTCGGCAACAGCGGGACAGGGAAGACGACGTTCGCTCACTTGTATGCCCAGCTGTTGAAGAAGACCGGCTACTTGAAACGGGGGCACCTGAAAGTCGTCAGCCGGGCCGATCTCGTCAGCGGTTATGTCGGTCAAACGGCACAGAAGACGAAGGCGGCGATCCGTGATGCGCTCGGCGGTGTGTTGTTGATTGATGAGGCATACAGCTTGAACGGAGGGCCGAACGACTACGGGCGCGAGGCCATCGATACGCTCGTTGACGAGATGCAAAAACATGGGGACAACCTCGTCGTCGTCATGGCGGGATATGAGGCGCCGATGCGTCGCTTGATCGACTCGAACCCGGGGCTCAATAGCCGAATCAAGCGGACGATCCACTTTGAGGACTACTCGAATGAGCAACTTGTCGATATCGCCAAGAAGTACGCCGCAAAATTTGGCTATACGTGTGATGAAGACGTCAGTCAGGCGCTCCACGATCGACTTAAGGAAATCGACCGTCCGAATGCACGGACGGCCCTCTCGTTGATCGATGAAGCGATTGCGAGACAGTCGTATCGTTTGATCGAAATGTCGTCGCAAGACGATGACTTGAATCGTATTTTAGTAGTAGATATTAAGACCAAGTTATAATATAATCGAGATGAAAGCGAGGACGATTCAATGCATACGATTCAGATTCCGGTCCGTTATCAGGAGACCGACATGATGGGCATCGTCTATCATGCAAACTATTTAGTGTATCTTGAGATGGCACGCACCGAGTTGTTGCGCCAACTTGGGGTCGAATATAAAGATATGGAAGAAGCGGGATTTGTTTCCCCAGTGACGAACGTCTCGGTCGATTATAAGAAGAGCGTGACGTATGGGGATACGGTCCACGTCCGGGTTTGGGTCGACAGTTATTCTAAGGTCCGGACCGTCTATGGTTATGAGTTGACCGACCAAGACGGCCATCTCGTCGGTTCAGCGAAGACGACGCATGTCGTCGTCAAACGAGGCGATTTCAAACCGATTCGGCTTGACCGCGAGTTTCCTGAGTGGCATGACATGTACATGCGCGTCATGAGTCCCGTCTTATAACAGTGGTTCTTTTGTACCGTCAGTATGGTATCATATCTTGACGGTATTTTTTGTACAACGAAAGGGGAAGATCGCATGCGAAAACCATCCGCGTTGATGGTGTGCTGCGCCTTGACACTCACATTAGTGGGCTGTACCACAAGCGAACAAGCCGATAGCGAGCGGGTTAAACAGCCGCAAGTCACCGAAACAGAACGACCAGCAGAGACTCCGGCCGAAGCGCCGACAGATAAAGAAGACAAAGCAGTTGAAGAAGCTCCGGCACCTGAAGCCGAACCACCTGCAGAAGAAAAGCCTGACGTAGAAGAAGAACCTACCGCTGAGGCACCGGCTGAAGAAGAGCCGACCCAAACGCCGAACGAACCGCTCGAACAGAACGGGACGGCGAATTTGAATCTCGATACACTTATCCTCGTCAACAAGCAAATCGCCTTGCCGGCGGGTTATCAACCGCCCGATCTCGTGACCGCGAACATCGACTTCGTGGACACGGCGACCGGGGAGCGGAGAATGCTCCGTCAAGAAGCGGCACGGGCCATCGAGAAACTGATGGCCGGGGCGAAAGCAGCAAATATCGATTTGAAAGGGACGAGCGCGTTCCGTTCCTACGACTATCAAGTCCAATTGTTCAATAACTATGTCGCCCGGGATGGAAAAGAACAAGCGATGAAATATTCTGCGCCACCAGGGCACTCCGAACATCAGACTGGCCTCGCCATCGACGTCTCGAGCGCCTCGGTCGGCTATCAGCTGACGCAGAGTCTCGAACAGACGAAAGAGGGCAAATGGTTGGCCGACAACGCCCACATTTACGGGTTCATCGTCCGTTATCAACGTGCGTATGAGGCCGAGACCGGTTATATGTTTGAACCGTGGCATTTACGCTATATCGGGGTCGAGCATGCGACGGCCGTCCACAAGGCGAACGTCCCGCTTGAGCGCTACCTCGAGCAATTAATGGATTAAGGGGAATTGCGATGCCTTACATGACAGAAATCATCATCATTTTAATCAGCTATTTACTCGGTTCAATTCCGTTCGCTCTCATCGTCGGAAAGCTTGGCTATAAGGTCGACGTCCGTGAGCATGGGAGCGGGAATTTGGGCACGACAAACACGTTTCGTGTGCTCGGCAAAAAAGCCGGTACGCTCGTTCTGCTCGGGGATATGGGCAAAGGATTGGTCGCAGCCCTCTTACCGCTCCTCTTCGGAAGCGAGATGAGCTTGCTCCTCGCCGGGATCCCGGCCATTATCGGCCATTCGTATCCGGTGTTCGCCAAGTTCAAAGGCGGGAAATCGGTCGCGACGAGTGCGGGTGTCCTGCTCGCGGCGTTCCCATGGTTTTTCGTCGTCGTCGTCGGGACGTTCATCGTGACGCTCCTCGTCTCGAAGATGGTATCACTGTCTTCGATGGCAGCCGCGGCCGTCGGACTCGTGACCGTCGTCGCCTATGGCATCATCGCCAAGGACTGGTTACCACTTATCGTCATCGTTCCGCTCGCCTTGTTCATCATCATCAAGCATCGAACGAACTGGCAACGAATTCGTTCAGGTACGGAACCGAAAGTGCCGCTGTTTCAAAAGCGAAAATAACGATAGATGACTGTCCCCTTCTCGATATACAGAGAACGGGCGGTCATTTTTCATGTAAAAAACGAGGGACTAAAGCCGTAACCGTCATCGTGAAGCTGTCTTTTTGTGGATTTCCGTTGATTTTTGCCGAAAAGTTCGAAAAAAGTGTTGGATTTGCCCGTTCTTTACTTTCTGTTTACGTTAAATTTACATCCGTTCGCTACACTGAAAAAGGAAGCGATATTTGCGGAGGAGGCAGGGAAGTGTCTTTAATTGGAGAAGAACGTAAACAAAAGATTGTTGAATGGATTGAGCGGGAAGGTAAAGTGAAGACGAGCGAGTTGATTGAACGGCTGAACGTCTCGGGGGAGTCGATTCGCCGCTACTTAGAAGAACTTGAGAAAGAGCATCGCATCAAACGGGTGTACGGCGGAGCGGTGCTCCATCAGAGCGTCTCGTTTCAACCGATGATGATCTCGAACATGGACGGGATTCGTCGCATCGCCTATACGGCGTTCCAACTGGTCGAGGATGACATGTTGCTCTATATCGGACACGGTGTCGCCCCGGAGCAAGTTGCTGCCAGACTTCGCGGACGGAATTTGACCGTCGTCACGCCGTCGCTTATGGTCGCCAAGGCGCTCTTCGAGCAACGGGCCAAGGGCGTGTTTACTGGAGACATCCAATTGCTCGGCGGGACGATCGACCCGAAACATCTCGTCACCGTCGGCGAGCACGTCCTGCAGCAACTGAAGGCATACGTGTTCGATATGGCCATCCTGTCCGTCGAGGGCGTCGATGCCTCGCTCGGTTTGACGTGTGATGCCCATGGTCTCTCGACCGTGACGCAGGCGGTACTCGATCAAACGCGTCAATGTTACTTGCTCGCCGACCACACCCAGTTCAATCAACAAAAACGCTATCGGGTCTCCGACTTTTCAAAGGTGACGACCATCATCTCTGATTTTCCGGAACCGACGGATTGGAAGCGCGCCTTGGCGGAGCATGAGGTCGAGTGGCGTTTCGCACCATAACGAGGAGGGATTTCATGATTGAAGTGATTGTGACGACATTGACCGAAGCCAAAACGGCTGAGCGGTTCGGGGCGGATCGGCTCGAATTGATTGCCGATCTGCCGGCCGGCGGGACGACGCCGAGTTTCGGGACGATACGGAACGTACTCGAACAGGCGACCATTCCCGTCCACGTCATGATTCGCCCCCATGCGGACTCATTCGTCTATAACGAGGAAGATGCGGAGACGATTTTGGCGGACGTCGGTCTGTGCCGTGAGCTCGGGGCCGATGGCATCGTCTTCGGGGCGTTGACGAGCGAGGGGCGCATCGATGAGGCGCTGCTCGGAGAAGTGATTAAACATAAGGGGGAGATGGCACTCACGTTCCATCGGGCCATCGATGACGCGGTCGACTTGATGGACGCGATCACGGTGTTGAACGACTTCCCGGAAGTCGACCACGTCCTGACGTCCGGCGGGCAAGCGACGGCGTTAGAAGGATTAAATCGTTTGAGCGCGATGCATGAGGTGGCGGAGATGAACGTCCTCCCGGGTGCCGGCATCACGGCCGACAATGTGGCACAACTCATCGACCGGCTAGGCGTTGATTTCGTCCATGTAGGGGGCGGTGTGCGCACCGATGGCCGCTTGGATGAGTACAAGTTTAAGGCAATCAAACAACAGATGGCACGCTAAAAACAGTCGGCTGACTGTTTTTTTGCTATAATGAAGAAAACGATACTGTAGGTGAAGTCATGCAATCATCAGTCTATAAACAATTTGCCCTCCGGATGTTGTCCGGCAACTGGGGCATCTCGCTCCTCGCGGTCGTGGCCACGATGCTCGTTCAGGCGGTCATCACGACACAGCTCGATTTGGAATCGACCGACCCGAGCGTCCTGTTCGTATCAATCGGTCTGCTTTACGTGGCGACCGTCTTGCTCGCGCCGCTCGAACTTGGCCGCAACTGGGTATTTCTTGATATCGCCAAAGCCGAGAAACCTTCGTTCGGGCTCTTGTTCGATGCGTTCGGTTCGCTTAAAGATTACGTCCGGGCGGTCACGTATTATGCCGTCTTTTATCTCGGGTTGAACGTGCTCATGCTGTTCTTGATCGTCCCTGGCGTCTGGTTCTATTTGACGTATCGAATCGTCCCGTTCGTGTTACGGGACCAGCCGGAACTGTCTGCGTTTCAGGCGATGCGGGAAAGCCGGCGTCTCATGCGCGGCCATAAACGGACGATGCTGCGCTTGTACGCGAGTTTCATCGGCTGGTATGTCCTCGTCTTGTTCACGGGCGGATTGGCCTATATCTTCGTACAGCCTTATATCAACACGGCGCTCGCCGGATTATACGTTGAAATCAAAGCAGCGAAAGATGCAAACGAACAACCGGTCGGCTCATGAGCCGACCGGTTGTTTTTATGTTCCGTGCCGATCCGACTTTTTCGGGTCAGGAGCGGCGCGGAACTCAGCTTTCTCTTCTTTTGAGGCGTGTTCATGCCATTTCTTCGCTTGTTCCGTGGCGATTGGAATCGCCTTTTGATCGGAGTATCCTTGGGCGAGCAAGGCGTTGGCGATATCGATGGCTTTCTTTTTGACGAGTGGGTCGAAATTTTTCAGTGATTCCGGATAATCTTTCATATTCCATGGCATCTGTCATCGCTCCCTTCTGTACTACTAATTCCACGAGCGGGACGATTCAAACGTCCTGATGCATGTAGTATTCGATGAGCGCCTGGGTCCCATTCTCGCCGTAGGCGTTCTCTTCAAGGATGGAGTACAGCTTATGGGCCAACTCAAGGCTCGGCAGTTTGATGTTCAACTGGTTGGCACTTTCGAGGGCGAGCTTCATGTCCTTTAGGAAATGCTTGATGAAGAAACCAGGAGCATAGTCCTCGACAATCATCCGCGGAACAAGGTTCTCGAGCGTCCAACTACCGGCGGCACCGCCCCGGATTGTCTGGCGCAATTGATCGGGATTGAGCCCGGCTCGTTTCGTGAAGGCGAGCATCTCGGCGTTGCCCATCATGATGCCGGCGATGGCGATCTGATTGGCGAGCTTCCCGTATTGGCCACTACCGGCATATCCCATCCGCTCGATCGATTGGCCCATCGCCTCGAACAGCGGTCGCGCCTTCGTGAAGGCGTATTCGCCGCCGCCGACGAGAATCGACAACGTCCCGTTTTTGGCACCGACGTCACCGCCCGTGACCGGTGCGTCGAGCGGGAGCAAGCTACGATCGATTGCGGCCTCGGCGATCCGCTCGGCCAGGAGCGGCGAAGACGTCGTCATATCGATGACGAGCGTCCCCGGCTCAGCCGATTGCAAAATCATACCGTCTCCGAAATAAAGGCTCTCGACATCAGACGGATAACCGACGATGGTGATGACGGCATCGGCGTTTTGACAGACGGCTTCGACAGAATCACACCAACGGACACCTTCCGCCAATAAATCAGCCGCCTTCTCTTTCGTCCGCGTATACGCTTGGACTTCGAATCCCGCCTTCATTAAGTTTCTGACCATTGATTGACCCATCACACCGAGTCCGATAAATCCGACTGTCTTCATAGTTGATTGCCTCCTAAAAGTTGTTGTTTCACGAGTCGTTCATAGAGCGCGTTGTTCCGAAGCAACTCTTGATGCGTTCCGAGCCCGCTGATGCCGCCGTCCTCGAGCACGACGATTTGGTCGGCATGTTGGACGGTCGAGAGCCGGTGGGCGATGACGAGTGTCGTCCGTCCTGTCATGAGCCGATCGAGCGCTTCTTGGACGACGCGCTCAGATTCCGAGTCAAGGCTCGATGTCGCCTCGTCAAGCAGTAAGATTTGCGGGTCACGTAACAGCGCCCGGGCGATGGCGAGCCGTTGGCGCTGTCCGCCCGATAGACGGACGCCACGCTCACCTATCTCTGTATCGAGCCCGTCCGGCATCGTCTCGATGAACGACCAGGCGTTGGCCATGTCACAGGCGTGACGAATCTCGTCCTCGGTCGCTGCCCGGTTCAAGCCGTACAAGATATTTTGCCGCACCGTCCCGGATAGGACAGGCGAATCTTGGGCGACGTAGCCGATGACTTGCCGCCATTCGTTGCGGCCGTAGGTTGAGATGTCCCGGTCCCCGTAATGGATGTGTCCGCTCGACGGAAGGTAAAACTGCTCGACGAGGGCGAACAGTGTCGTCTTGCCGGCACCGCTGCGTCCGACGATGGCCGTCGTGGCACCGAATGGGACGGTGAGCGACACGTCGTCAATCACAGGTTGGTCGCCATAGCGGAACGTGAGTCCCTCGAATGAGAGCGACGACTGTCGAATCGTCGACGGCTCATCCGTGTACGGTTCTGGCTCGATGGCGAGCAGCTCGGAGATTCGTTCGGTCGCCCCGCGTGCTTTCTGGAGCCGGGTGATAAACTCCGTCATCGTGATGAGCGGCGTGATGATTTGGAACAAGTACAGCATGAACGCGAGCAACGATCCGGTCGACAAGGCGCCGGTCGAGACCCGGTAAGCCCCGAAGCCGAGAATGGCGATCAGCATCGCCGTCAACGTGACGTTCAAGAGCGGAATCAAAATCGCTTGAATCCGTCCCTCGCGCACACCGAGGCCGAAGAGACGCTCGATCCGGCGTTGTCCTTCTGCGACCTCTACGGATTCGGTCGCTTGTGATTTGACGAGCCGGATCTCGCCGAGCAATTCGGCGAAAAACCCCGACAAGTCGCCGAGCTCGTGTTGCGTCGCCTTGGCGATCTTCCGAAGTTTACGCCCGAGCGGGATGACGATGAGGAGCGTCGTCGGCACCGAGAACAAGATGACGAGCGTCATCTGCCAATCGAGCGTGAACAAGATGCCGACAGCGCCGATGACCGAGACGAACGACGTCAACAAACGGACGCTCTGTTCCGATAAGAGCTGTTGCAACGTCGTCGTGTCGTTATTTAACCGCGAAACAAGATCCCCTGATTTGACGCCGTCATAGAACGGGATCGGGAGAGCGACAAGATGTTCCCATAGCGTCGTCCGCAAATTGGCGACGACCCGTTGTCCGACGATATGTAACCAATAAATCGAAATCGCGCTTGAGACGACTTGGATGAGGAACGCGATCACGAAGATGGTGACGAGACGGGCGTCGAGCGCGGCCTCGCTCCAATTGTCGACGACGCGTTGCAAGATGAGCGGGATGGCGAGTGACGCCATCGCTTGAATCAATGAAATCAATACGGCACCGATGAACAGACCTTTCGGTGGTCGAGCGACACGGAACAAGCGCAGAAACGCTTGCCATGTGGATGTGGACTCCATCGTACGTCCCCCTTTCCTTTTAACTTTCGCTGTTTCGAAAACAAGTGTCAAGACGTCGAATCGTACACCGGAATAATGCTAGAATGGAAAAAGAGGTGAAGTCGCATGAAATGGATACATACGGCCGATTGGCATTTAGGTAAAATCGTCCACGGCCGCCATATGACAGAAGAACAACAAATCATTTTATTTGAGTCATTTTTACACATCGTCGATGAGGAGAAGCCTGATGCCATCGTCGTCGCCGGTGATTTATATGACCGGGCCGTGCCGCCCGTCGAGGCCGTCGACTTGCTCGATGAGATGTGGCGCGCGCTCGTCCTGGAGCGGGGCATCCCGGTGCTCGCCATCGCCGGCAATCACGATTCGGCCGAGCGGCTCCAATACAGCTCCAAACTGTTGACGAAAGTCGGCCTCCATATCGTCGGGAAATATGATTCGAGTGCTGGACCGATCGTCGTGAACGACATCCCATTCTATTTGATGCCGTTCCTCGAGCCGGCACGTATCCGTTACGCGTTCGGCGACGAGTCGATTCGGACCCATCATGACGCGCTCGCCGCGGTCGTCGAGTCGTACGGGGCGATTGACCCAAAATCCGTTGCCGTCGGGCACAGCTTCGTCGCCGGCGGACTCGAGACCGACTCCGAACGGCAACTGTCCGTCGGGACGGCCGGACAAGTCTCGAAAGGGCTATACGCCCCGTTCGGCTATACGGCGCTCGGACATTTGCACAACCGTGACGCCATCCGCGATGACCGGATCGCGTACAGCGGGTCGCTCATGAAATATTCGTTCTCCGAGGCGACCCATGTGAAATCGGTCGACATCATCGAGTGGGAAGGGAAATGGACACGCCGTCGGCGCCCGCTAAAAGCGCGTCGTGATTTGCGCATCCTGACCGGGACGCTGAACGAGCTGCTCGAGCCGTCGTTTTATCAAGACGAGGCCGTCGACGACTATTTGAAGATCGTCTTGACCGATGAACGTGCGTTGTTCGACCCGATGGCGAAGTTACGGACCGTCTATCCGAACATCTTGCACCTCGAACTTGAGTTGTTGCGTCGCCAAGACCAGACGTCCCGCTTTGAACGGGAAAAGCTCGAGCGGCAGTCGGTCGAGGATGTATATATGGACTTTTTTAAAGCTGTCCACGGCCGTGATGCCGATGCGACGGTGCAACGTTTCTTAGAAGGGGAGGAGTTGAGTTGAGACCGGAACAATTAACCATCACCGCCTTCGGTCCTTACGCCGAGACGGAACACATCGATTTTACACAGCTTGAGGGTCGTTCGATGTTCGTCATCAGCGGCCGGACCGGTGCCGGAAAAACGACCATTTTTGACGCGATGACGTTCGCACTCTATGGGCGGGCCAGCGGTGCACTCCGAAACGCCAGCGATTTTAGAAGTCAGTATGCGGATCCGGAACGGAAGACTGAAATCGACTTCACGTTCACGATTCGGGATGAACGGTATCGCATCGTTCGCCAGCCGCAACAACCGCACTCGAAAAACAAGACGCCAATCCCGCACGAGGCGGTGCTCTATGAGTGGAAAGACGCTTGGAAACCGATGGCGACGAAAGTGAACGACGTCGAGCAGACGATCGAATCGTTGCTACAGCTGAGCTATGAGCAGTTTAGTCAAATCTTGCTGTTGCCACAAAACCAGTTCCGCCAGCTCCTCGATTCCGATTCGACGAAGAAGCAACAGATTCTACAATCGATCTTCAAGACGGAGGCGTACCGCGCCTTCCAGGAAGACTGGATCGAACGATATGGCAAGTACCGCAAACGAGTCGAATGGGCGGTCGAGACGACGCGCTTAAAACTGTTAGAACTCGAAGATGAGGCCGTCGAGGACGTATCGACCCGCAACTTGCCTGAAATCGTGACGTGGCTCGACACCCGGGAGGAGAGTCTCTTGGCTGCGAGGGACACGCTACAGGAACAGCGCCGGACTGGTGAGGAACGGCTTGAGGCGCTGCGCCGAGAAGTGAATCAGGCGGCAGCGCTCGCCGAGTTGATGGAAGAACGGGACATGCGCGCGACCGCGCTCCAAGCATTCCAGCAAGCGGTAGAGGCGCGCGAACAACGCCAAGCGCTTATCCAGCGACTGGAACAAGTGGCGAGCGTCAGCCCGCTCTATCAACGTACCGAAACGGTGCGACACGACATCGAGCGGTTGACCCGTGAGCGCGATGTCTCACAACAACGGGACGAAGGCTACACGAGACAGTTGGAAGAGTTGAAGGCAGAAGCAGAAATCATGACGAACATGCGCCAGGAAGCGGATCAAGCCACAAGTCGTGTCAAGGCGATTGATGAGATGCTGCCTTACGTCGATGAATGGCATCGAGCCACGAGACGTCGGGACGACTTAAAGCGACAGTTGGAGCCGCTCGGCCTGTTCTCCGAAGAAGCTCGTCTCAAACAGCTCCAAGCGACCGAAGTCGAACTCTTGGCAAGGCTTGAGCATGCCCCGGCCCCAGACCAACTCGTCGAGGCCGAACGGCTCTATAGTCAGCTCCAACATCAGGTCCGACTCGAGGCGAAAGTGGAAGAGGTCACGGAACGGCTCGGTGCTTGTGAGCGCAACGGGAAAGAAGTCCAACGACAATTCACGGCACAGACGGAACGGGTCGACCAATTCGTCGAGGCCGAGCATGCGCTCATGGCCGACACGTTGCGCGAACAGCTCGAAGCCGGGGAACCTTGTCCGGTTTGCGGTTCGTTGACCCACGGACACGTCGAGCGAACGGAAACGTCTATCGACCAAGCTGGTCACCGCTCAGCCGTCGAGACGCTGAAACGGATGGAGGCTGAACTACATGAAGCACGGGCGGATTATCGATCGCTCAAACGCCAACTCGATGAGCTGACCCGCGAACGCGATCTTGCTCGGCTCGAGTTGAAGCTCGACGGTCCGGCTGTCACTGCGATGCATAGCCAAGACGACCGTGTCCGACAGTTGCGTCAACAGGCCGATGAGCGACAACGAATTGAGCGTCTCGTTCGTTCGACCACGACCGAATTGAAGCAACTCGAGACGGCCAAGCGGGCGCAGGCCGATGAGCGGCAGAAGCTGTTTGAACAACTCCAACACGTTCAAGAGCAGCTCCAGTCGATGCGTCAACCGGATGGGACGACGTTAGAGATGTTGCAGGCCGAGCGGAGTCAACTCGCGACGCGACTCGCCCACATCGAACAGAAGGTATCCGCGTATGAACGTCGGCTCGAAGAACTGAATCGATTGAAGTGGGGAGAGGCGGAGCGACTCCGTCTCCTCGGCGAACAACTCGAGTTCGAGCACGTTCGCTTATCCGATGCGACGGCTCAACTAGAGACGGCTCTCGAGAAGGTCGATTTGACCGAAGACATATTCATGGAGTACCGCGCACGCGTCGAGCAACTTCCTGAACTGCGTGAGCGCCAAGCGTCTGAACTCGAGGAAGGTGTCCGACTCGAACATGCCGTCAAGGCGTTGAACGAAAAAATCGGGGACCGTCCGCGACCAGACCTCGAACAGCTCCAGGAGCGGTTGCACGAGGAGGGCCGTTCGTTCGAGGTACTGTCCGAACGGCTCGTGACGGCAGACGGGCAATTGAAACGCCACCGCCATATTGTCGCCGAATGGAACGGGCTCCGGGAGAAGACGGATGAGGACCAACGAAATCTCGAGACAGTCAAATTGATCGCCGATACCGGACGTGGGCTCAACCCGCAAAAGTTGACGTTCGAGACGTACGTCCAGACGGCGTTCTTCGATCAAATTCTCCATGCGGCCAACGTCCATCTCGATCAGATGACGAGCGGACAGTTCCAATTAGAACGGAAAATCGAGACGGCGAAAGGAAATGCCAAGTCTGGCCTCGAATTATTAGTCTTTGACGCCTATACCGGTCAGTCACGCCGGGTCCAAAACTTATCGGGTGGTGAAGGGTTCAAGGCTTCGCTCTCGCTCGCCCTCGGACTGGCCGAGGTCGTCCAGCAGCTGAGTGGCGGGGTCAGTCTCGAGACGATGCTGATTGATGAAGGCTTTGGGACACTCGACGCCGAATCACTCGATCAAGCGATCGAACTGCTCATGTCGCTCCAATCGAGCGGCCGGCTCGTCGGGGTCATCAGCCACGTCCAAGAATTGAAAGACCGGGTCGACGCCCGGATTGAAGTGAAGAAATCAAGGAGCGGGTCGACGATCCAGCTCATCGTGGAGTGAGACCGATGAAACATATGGAAACGAAAACAACGTTACTGGCCCACCTGCAAAAGGCGGACATTCGACGAGGGGACGCATTGTTCGTCCACACGTCGCTATCAAAACTTGGCTGGGTGTGCGGCGGGCCCCAGACGGTCATCGAGGCGCTCCAAGAAGCGGTCGGACCGGACGGGCTTATCATGATGGCGACCCAAAGCGGGGACAATTCAAATCCCGCCGAATGGGAAGCCCCACCCGTTCCGGTCGAATGGTGGCAGACCATCCGTAATGAGATGCCGGCGTATGACCCTGCAAAAACATCGACCCGAGGGATGGGGCGGGTACCTGAGCTGTTCCGCTCGTATCCGGACGTGTTCCGGAGCGATCATCCGATGTGGTCGGTCGCCGCTTGGGGGAAGGATGCCGAGAGAATCGTCTCGGGCCATACACTCGACGTCGGCTTCGGACCAGGGTCGCCGATTGAACGGATGATTGAGCGCGATGCAAAAATTGTACATCTCGGCTCACCGCTCGATGCGACGACGTTATGGCATTATGCCGAATATGGGATTGAGGGGCCGGTGAAGCCGTTCGAATGTGCGTTAGTCGAGGACGGTCAACGTGTATGGAAGACGTTCGAGCATCCGGATGTCAACAGTGACCCGTTTGGTCCAATCGGTGAAAATATCGTCAGACGTGCCGATGTGACGACGTTTCAGATTGCAGATGCGACGTGTTATGTCATTCCGTCTAAGACGTGGGAACCGGTGCAACACGCGTTGATTGCTTTACGGAGTTGGCTCCGATGAATCAACTTAAAGCAAGTCGACAATGGAGAGGGGCAGTTCAATGAATCGCTGGGTCAAATATGTAGGAATCGCTGTCGGGGTGTTGGTTCTCGTCGCGTTTCTTGCCGTCGTGGGCATCTCGGCCCACATTGGGGATCAATTGACGTCACCTGAACGGGAGACGTTGACATTTACCCCGAAGACGCTAGGCGTCAAGTATGAGAACATCACGATTGAATCAGAGGATCAACATGATTTATACGGCTGGTGGATTCCACACCCGACGCCGCGCGCGACGATCGTCTTCGCACATGGTTACGGGAAGAACCGGGAACAATCTGATTTGCCACTCAAGGAATTAATTCCGGAGTTCCATGAGCAAGGGTATCAGTTTCTGACGTTCGATTTTCGTGGATCAGGTATTTCAGAAGGTGACCGTGTGACGGTCGGGGCGAAAGAACAAGCAGACCTTGCTGCCGCTATCAAATACGCGAAGGAACGTTCGGACGGGCCAATCGTCTTGTTCGGTGTCTCGATGGGTGCCGCGACGGCGCTCGCGACGGCTGACGAGACAGATGTGGCCGCCGTCATCGCCGATAGCCCTTTCAGTGATCTCCGTGGCTATCTCGAGACGAATCTGCCGATTTGGAGCGATTTGCCGAACTTTCCGTTCACACCGGTCATCATGACGGTGACGCCGTGGTTCACGGGGCTCGATGCGGATATGGTCAAACCGATTGACGATATCGCTCAAATCGAGGCACCGGTGTTATTGATTCATAGTCAAGGTGACGATGCCATCCCAGTGAGCGAGAGCGAGCAATTGGCCGCGGCCGGGGAGGAAGTCGAGCTGTGGGTGACCGAGAATGATGGGCACGTTCAGTCGCACCGTTCGTTCCAAACCGAATATCGCCAGACGGTATTCGAATTTTTAGAGCGCGTGTTGTAAACGAGGAGTCTGGGGAAACCTGGACTCTGTTCGCTCAAAAGGTTCCGAATTAATCTATGGAACCGAATCGAACATGCACGAGTCATTATTAGAGGCAAGGTAGGGAATGGAGTGAGCAGGTGGCGATCATTAAGAATCAAGAATTGTATATCAAGTTGTTTCCTAGAAAGTATGCCGAAAACGGGGATGACCCGTTCATCGCTTCTCTGTTCCACATCAAGGTTCAGAATGAAATCGTCTTCGATTTTTACGGTTCGCTGCTCCTAAAGTCGGAGTATGAGGACTTATTGAGTCATATGGAATTGATGTTGAGTGGTTTGTTAAAGCGGGTTATATTGAATCCGGTCGAACCTTATTTTGTGTTGCGAATCGAAAATGATCAGGATGACCTTTTCAAATGGGTATTCTATAACAAGCTAGGACCGAAGCGGGTTGATGCGTTGCTTGTCACGAAGGACGAGATGGTGGAATTCCATAGACAGTTACAACAAGAGATGACTAAAATCTTGCCGCCGCCGTTTCTACCTTGACGTACGTTGCGAAAAGCAAACAATTAGGGGCCGATTACGTATTCGATGAATTCGCTGCAACTAATGAATAATGGAGTGGTAGGTATGGAGACAATTTCGTTAATGTTCTGTTTTGAACAGGACATTGGGACAAGAAGTCACGCAGAGAACTTTTTGGAATTGTTGAATCAGTTCGAGGTACAACTGTCAAGAGTTGGATTTTTCGAGCCGGTCAAGCAATCGTTCACTACAGAAATATTTAAAGAAATGTGGATCGAAGGACTCGAGGATACCTATAGTTTTATCGGCAGATTAGAGAAACGGCAGAGCTACACGAATATTTACCCTCGAGGCGGATTGTCAGGCAGTGCAGGCTTTCACTTTGCAATCAGTAAACAGCAATTTCAGTTAGAACAAACCAAATGGACAGACTTGTTTCGCTTTGTATGTGAGACGTGGAGACCTTATCGGGCATCAATTGAACTAGATTTGGATAGGGACGTATTTGTCGATACAGACCAACTTTTAAACGAGACGATGTTCTGGACGTATGAACGGGATGATTTCTGGTTCTTGAAAGTGCGTGAGGTGAGTTGGATTAACTATTGGAGTCACGCGTTACTGGAGCATGGAAACATCGAAACAATTGAAGCGTTTGATTGGGTAGCGGTTGATACTGGAGCGGATGGAACGTACTTTCAACTGACCGAAGCTTTCGACGACATATGCTTCGTGGCACGACGCGAAGCGGCCCGGACGCATATCGGACCCGGCATATTATTGGAAAAAGTGATAGATGAAGACTTGATGCGAGAAGCGGAGCGGCTGCGGTCTTCTGACTTCTCGTTCGATGACGTTTAAAATAGAAGGAGCGACTGAAATGGAAGAAAAAATAGAACAATTTGTAAAAGAAGTATACGCGACCGTCGTACAAGATGCCCTTTCAGACTATAAGGATATGTATGAACAAGAAGTGTCGATATCAGATACCGAACTGTATAGTCAAGCGATTCATATGTATCAACAGATGGACGCAGAGCAACAAAAGTTAATGATGCATATCATTGAAGTCGTGATGGTAGACACGGTCTCTCACATCTTCGGGGTGATTGACGGTAGTTCGCCACTGAATGATTCAGACATGGAAGCGACATTACTGCTCGATGATGTGGACTCAGAAGGGGAACTGCAAGATTCCTTTATTGGCTACTTACAGGAGGAAGACTTGTATCCGTGATTGATGTAACGTTAATTTTTGGGGGCGCAACATGCGCTCCTTTTTTGTTATGATTAGTTATGAAAAGGAAAGAAAGAAGGGACTACCATGGATGTAATGGCATTACTATCGTTTCTACTGCTTGGGACGCTCATCGGGATTTTGAGCGGTTTCTTCGGCATCGGGGGCGGGATTTTACTCACGCCGCTCCTGCTCGTCTTCGGATACGAGGCGAGTGCAGCCATCGCCCTCAGTCTCATGCTCACACTCGGGTCGACGACGGCCGGCACGATCTCCCATCTTAAATTAAAGAACGTCAATCCGAAACACGCCCTTTTGATTGGAGTGTTTGGGGTTGTCGGGACATGGGTGGCAACGCCGCTCGTATTCTATCTCGAGACGCTCGACGGGGCGACACCGGTCATCTCGCTAGCCTATATCGCGCTATTGACGTATTTCGCCGTCTCGTTCTTCCGGTCGAAACAGCATGAAGAGGGAAGTGTAGGTTCTGAGTCGGTCCCGCGCCTTGGTTTCATCGGTTTGTTCGGCGGGTTCATCTCGTCACTCATGGGTGTCAGCGGCGGGTTCGTGTTGACCCCGCTTCAAGTCAAACTGCTCAACACCGAGATGAAACGGGCCGTCGGGACGAGTATCGCCGCCGCGTTCCTCATCGTCGTCTCAGGCGTGATCAACTATGCCGTCGCCGGGGCAGATGCGAACTATTGGCATGGCCTCGCGCTCATCGCCGGGGCGATGATTGGCTCGCCAATCGGGGCGAAACAGTTGCAGCGGTTCAGTTCGCAACTCGTCAAGAAGGCGCTCGGTGGCTTCTATGTCGCTGTCGCCATCAGCGTCGCGCTTAACTTGCTCGGCTTCAACGACATCTCGCTCGGACTGCTCGTCGTCCTCGCGCTTTCGTTCATCATAGCGCTATTTATCCGGCCGCGTTCGAAGTGATGATCGACCCTCGTCTACAGACGGGGGTCTTTCTTATAGGGGTAGTCGGAGTATGATATATCCTACGTATAAACATCACCATCGGTATAACGCATGCTGAAGCGCATCAAAAAACCCTGTCCGAGGACAGGGTGTTAACGTCTGGCGATATGATCAATGTTCTCTTGAATCTCTCCGACTTTGCTCTTCGCTTCACGCAACCGTCGTTCGAACGCCTCGGTGTCGCGTTTTTCACGTTGCGGCTCGTCTTTGCCGCGACGCTGTCCTTTCGGGGAGCGATGGATATGGGTCGCTTTCATCAAGCGCTTTTTAAACGTTGAATCGCTCATCAGGACACCCCCTTCCATACTATATACGTTCCACCTCTTCTTTCCGATGAAACGTTTGAACGTTCACGAGGCGAGGGTTCGGCGCATTTGCGGGTTCGTCGAGACTTTATAGGCGATGGCTGCGGCTAGGATGGCTTTGATTAGGTCGCCGATGATGAATGGGATATTCACCTTCAGCGCGTCGATGAACGTCATGCCGAACACGGCTTGGAGACCGAGGCTGCCGACTACATAGACGAAACCGAGGCCGATTAGGATGTTATACGCGACGAGAGCGGGGAACGAACGATGCCGTTCCGATAACCAACCGATCAAAAAGGCAGCGATCGGGAAGGCGATCAAGTAACCGACCGTCGGACCGACGAACGGGGCGAGCCCGCCCGAACCACTTAAGACGGGTAGACCAATCAAACCGAGCAGTAAGTAGACGACGACGGCGAGACCGCCTTTTTTGGCCCCGAGGACGGAAGCGACCGTCATGATGCCGAGCATCTGCAGGGTGATCGGAACGGGTCCGATCGGGATGGCGATGGAGCCGATACTTGCGAGCAAGGCGGCGCCGATGGCAACTTGTGTCAAATCATGAATTCTCACTATGTAAACCCCTTTTCTGTTAACGTTTACTAAAGTAAGGTTAACATCATTTTTTTCGTCTGACAAGCAGAAAAATGAGGACCTGGTCGCAAATTGACCGGGTCCTCATCGTTTAGGCATATGTCGGTAGTTTTTCTTTCGCTTCGGTCAGTTGAATCCGAACTGAGTCGAAGCCCGTCCCGCCGTAACTGTTGCGACGTTTGACGGCCGTCACCGGCGAGAGTGCCTCGTACACGTCCGCTTCAATCAACTCAGAGTGGGTTTGATACGTCTCGATCGGTAATTCTGATAAATACAGACGTTGGTCGATACAATACCGGACGAGCGTGCCTGTCACTTCATGGGCCTCACGGAACGGCATCCCTTTCGCCGTCAAATAATCGGCGAGTTCGGTCGCGTTCGAGAAATCACGCTCGGTCGCTTGCTTCATCGTCTCGGTGTGGAACGTCATGTCTTGAATCATGCCGGCCATGATGCTGAGGCTACCTTGGACCGTCTTGACCGTGTCGAACATGCCTTCCTTGTCTTCTTGCAAATCTTTGTTATAGGCGAGTGGCAATCCTTTCATGATGGTGAGCAGCCCCATCAGATTGCCGACGACACGACCTGACTTTCCGCGGACGAGTTCGGCCATGTCCGGGTTCTTCTTCTGCGGCATCATGCTCGATCCCGTAGAGAACACGTCAGAGATCGTGATGAACCGATACTCTTCGCTGCTCCAAAGGATCAACTCCTCGCAGAACCGTGACAAGTGCATCATGAGCAGCGACGCATTCGACAAGAACTCTAAGATGAAGTCACGGTCGCTGACGGCGTCGAGGCTGTTCGGATAGACTTGGGCGAAACCGAGCAACTCGGCCGAACGGTGGCGGTCGATCGGGAACGTCGTCCCGGCGAGGGCTCCGGCACCGAGCGGGCTCATATCAATCCGTTTCAAGCTGTCACTGAAGCGCTCCTTGTCACGCTCGAGCATCCAGAAGTAAGCGAGCAAGTGATGGGCGAGCGAGACCGGCTGGGCCCGTTGCAAGTGCGTGTAACCCGGCATGATCGACTCGACGTTTTGAGCGGCGTGGTTATAGAGCGCCGTCTGCACGGCTTCGATCCCTTCAATCGTCTCGAGGACGCGGCGCTTCAAATAAAGGTGCATGTCGGTCGCGACCTGGTCGTTCCGACTGCGGGCCGTGTGCATCTTGCCAGCGACCGGGCCGATTTCCTCATGCAACAGCGCCTCGAGATTCATATGGATGTCTTCATGGAAGACGTTGAACATCAATTCATCTGCTTGCGCTTTCTTTGCTAGCGTCTTCAATCCCGCGACAATTTGCGCGACTTCGTCTGCTGTCAAAATGTGTTGTTCCCCGAGCATCGTCACGTGGGCGATGCTCCCTTCGATATCTTCTAACACGAGCTGGGCGTCGAAATGAATCGAGGCACCGAACTCGTCGACCCATTCACTGGCCGTCTGTTCGAACCGGCCGCCCCATAGTTTACTCATGCACCATCGTTCCTTTCTCCGCTAGTACTTCCGCTTGAACTTTCGTCGGCAGCCCCCATAGCTTGATAAAACCGACGGCCGCTTGTTGGTCGA
This sequence comes from Exiguobacterium aurantiacum, assembly GCF_024362205.1. Lineage (GTDB taxonomy): Bacteria > Bacillota > Bacilli > Exiguobacteriales > Exiguobacteriaceae > Exiguobacterium > Exiguobacterium aurantiacum_B. The sequence goes on from NZ_CP101462.1 coordinate 1,417,081, forward strand.
ACGTGTCGGCCGACGTGTACGTCGCGAGATGTTCATCATAGAGCGAGATCGGTGATTTCCGTCCGTCGACGATGGCTTGCCCTTTGAACAGTTTCATCCGGACCGTACCGGTCACGGTCTGTTGCGTTTCATCGATGAAGGCGAGGAGCGCTTTCGTCAACGGGGAGTACCATAAGCCGTTATAAATCGTCTCCGTCAATTTCTGTTCGACGATTGGTTTGAAATGGGCGACTTCACGGACGAGCGTGAGCGCCTCGAGCGCTTGGTGTGCCGTGATGAGCGTCATCGCACCCGGTGCCTCGTACACTTCCCGTGATTTGATGCCGACGACCCGGTTCTCGATATGGTCGATTTTTCCGATGCCGTGTGCCCCGGCGACGATATTGAGTTGCTCAAGAATCGCTGTGAACGTCGCCGCTTGTCCGTTGATGGCGACCGGGATCCCGGCATTGAATTCAATCTCGACATACGTCGGTTCGTTCGGTGTGTCTTCGAGCTGTGCTGTCAATTCATAGGCGCTCGCTGGTGGAGCGGCCCAAGGGTCTTCAAGAATACCGCATTCGACGGCCCGGCCCCAAATGTTTTGGTCGATCGAGAACGGCTCTTCTTGCACGATTGGGATTGGAATGCCGTGCTCGGCGGCATAGGCGATTTCTTCTTCCCGTGACCATTTCCATTCCCGGACCGGTGCGATGATTTCAAGCGACGGGTCGAGCGCGTGGATGGATACTTCGAACCGGACCTGGTCGTTTCCTTTACCGGTACAACCGTGGGCGACGGCGATAGCCCCTTCGGCTTGTGCGACCTCGACTAGCTTCTTCGAGATGAGCGGGCGCGATAGGGCAGAGACGAGTGGATAGACGCCTTCATACATTGTATGCGCCTGCATCGAATAACGGGCGAAATCGTTGACGAACTCATCGACCGCATCGATGACGACCGATTTGACGGCCCCGACTTTAAGTGCTTTTTGTTGAATGCGCTCTAAGTCTTTCCCTTCGCCGACGTTCAAACAGCAGGCGATGACGTCATATCCTTGTTCATCCAACCATTTGATTGCGACCGATGTGTCAAGTCCACCTGAATAAGCTAATACGAGTTTTTGTTTCATTTCCTTACACCCCTTATACATAATTATTCATCTGTATTTATAAATATACGACTTACTTTAACGTATGATTCGCGGTAAAGCAACCTTTTTGGCGAAAAAAAAGAATCACTTGTGAAAGTGATTCTTCATTGGACGATTTCGAGCTCGGGCATCCACTGTGACATATGTTCGCTCGTGGCATCGAACAACTCAGGCTTGGCCGACTGTAACGGCACAACCTCGAACGGTCCGTCAGCATTTGAGCGACGGGTGAACGTCGGATAGAACATCGGGTTGGCGAGTTCGAACGTTGTCTCATCCGCCTCGACCGTTTTGACGACATCGATGCCGACGATGCCACCTGTATTCCGGTCGTCACCTTGTTGACCGGATAGGAAGTTTCCGAGTGAGTAGGCGACGAACGTCCGATTGCCTTCAGCGCCATCCACCCAGGCGACCGGTTGGAGGACGTGAGGATGGTGGCCGATGATGATGTCGACCCCGAGGTCGGACAGTTGTTTGACGAGCGTCTGTTGTGCCTCGTTCGGGACCGTTTCATATTCGTTTCCGAAGTGGAGTGAGACGACGGTGATATCGGCTGCTTGCTCGGCCGCTTCAATCTCAGGAGTCATCGCCTCAAGGTCAATATAATTGACGTGATACGGTTGTTTCGGAACGACACCATTCGTGCCGTACGTATAGGCGAGAAACGCGAACGAGATGTCATTCTCAGTCAACGTCCGAATCTCGGCTTTGTCCGCTTCCGATAAGAACGAACCCGTATACGGCATACCGATCTCGTTCCAGTGCGCAATCGAATTCTCGATGGCCGTGACACCACGATCGAGCGTGTGGTTGTTCGCCGTCGTCACCAAATCGACGCCTGAGTCTTGGAGCGCGTCGCCGACCTCATACGGACTGTTAAAAGCCGGGTAACTCGATAAGCCGATCTCACTGCCACCGATCATGCTCTCTTGGTTGGCGATAGCGATGTCGGCCTCGGTCAAAATCGGGGCGATTGGTTCGAAGGCGGCCGTAAAATCATAACCGTCTCCGCTCTTGGCGGCGTTATACACCGTATCATGCAATAAGATGTCGCCAATCGCATAGACTGACGACGTCGTTACTACAGGTTCTGGTTCTTCTGGAACGGGGGCAGGCGCCTCCGCTTCGGTCTCGGGCGGTGGGGTCTCCGATTGTTCCGGGGACGTCTCGACATCGGCGGTCGCGCAACCGAACAGCAGGAGGAGGGGCAAGGTCAACAGGGCTTGTTTATACGGGATTACTCGTTTCAACGGACGAGTCACTTCCTTTCATCTGATTCAATTTGATCTATATGTACCATTCGTTATGAAATCTAGATTTCCTTGTTAGGCGACAAGAAAAAGTGCCAGGCTATAGTAGCATGGCACTCCGATTGTTAAATCCGTTCTGTCTTCAAGATGTGTTCCATTTCCTCGAACTCGTTCGTGATCGTCGAGCTCGGTGGTGGTGTCATCAGACTGACGACATAAATAGCAAGGCTCGACAAGAAGAACGCTGGAATCATTTCATAGAGCTCACCGACGGTCCCGAACCAATCGGCGGCAAAGTTTTTCCAGACGATGACGATGAATGCCCCGACAAGCATACCTGCGAGTGCTCCTTGTCGCGTCGTCCGTTTCCAGAACAGGCTGAACAAGATGAGTGGACCGAACGACGAGCCGAATCCGGCCCAGGCGTAACCGACCAAGTTCAAAATCGTATCGTCCGCGCCGAATGCCAGCCAAATCGAGATGAGCGACACGAGGATGACCGTGATCCGGCCGACCATGACGAGCTCACGGTCGCCAGCCGTTTTTCGGAAGAACTTCTGATAGAAGTCTGTCGTCGCAGCACTCGATGAGACGAGGAGCTGTGACGAGATGGTCGACATGATCGCCGCGAGCAACGCCGCGAGCAAGACGCCGGTGATGAGATCGATGAATAATAAATCAGATAGATTGATAAAAATGTTTTCTGGGTTATCGATCTCAAGTCCGCGCTGGGTATAATAGGCCAGGCCGAACAGACCGGTCGCCATCGCGCCGACGACAGTGAACAGCATCCACGAGATGCCGATCCGTCGTGCCTTCTTGATGTCCTGCAACTTCTCGATGGCCATGAATCGGACGATGATGTGCGGTTGCCCGAAATAACCGAGCCCCCAGGCGAAAAGTGAGACGATGCCGATGAGTGACTGACCGGTCAGCGGATCAAGCAACGCCTCATCGATGTCACCGATTGTCTGGAAGGCGGCGCTTACCCCGTCGGTCGCCGCGATGGCGATGGCCGGGACGAGGATGAGGGCGAACAACATGATGAGTCCTTGGACGAAGTCCGTCCAACTGACCGCCAAAAATCCTCCGATGAACGTATAGATGATGATAATCGATGCCAAAATCAAGACGCCGGTCCCGAACCCGATTCCAAAGACGGCATTGAACAAGCGTCCTCCGGCCACGAACCCGCTCGTGGCATAGAGGGTGAAAAACACGAGTGTCACAGCCGCCGAGAACGTCCGCAACGTGCCGCGTGAATCTTTAAATCGTTTCTCGAAAAAGTCCGGGATCGTGATGGCATCTTCGGACAAATACGAGTACGTCCGCAAGCGAGGTGCGACGAGCAACCAGTTCAAGTACGCGCCGATCGTCAACCCGATGACGATCCATCCGCTCGAGAGCCCGGTCGCGAACATCGCACCCGGTAGTCCCATCAACAGCCAACCACTCATGTCGGAAGCACCGGCCGACAAGGCGGCGACGGCCGGACCTAGGCCTCGTCCTCCGAGCATATAGTCGCCGATGCTCTCCGTCCGCCGATAGGCGATGACGCCGAGTAGTACCATGAGCGCCATGTAAACGGTGATGGATATTAAAATCCCGTTCATAAAACATCCCCCTCAATCATAATGAAAACGCTCTCAATGCTTATGGTATGCACCATGACAAAATTTTGTCACAAAACTGAATCAAGTGCACGATTTTATTGAGGGATTGACCAAATAATCAAATTATTTAGCGAAGCAAGCGGTCAAGTGGTCATTGACGAGTCCGGTCGCCTGCAGATGTGCATAGACAGTCGTAGGTCCTAAAAATTTGAATCCGCGCCGCTTCAGGTCTTTGCTCACTTGATGAGACAGTTCGGTCGTTGCGGGGATGTCGTCATTGGCCGCCCATTGGTTATTGATCACCGTATTGTCGACGAACGACCAGATGTAGGCATCGAACGTCCCGAACTCTTGTTGAATCTCGATGAAGCGCTTGGCATTATTGATTGACGCCTCGATTTTCCGGCGGTTCCGAACGATACCGGGATTGGTCAACAACCGTTCAAGATCCGTTTCATCGAACGAGGCGACCGCTTCGACGTCGAAGTTGGCGTAGGCTTCCCGGTAACGGTCGCGCCTTCGTAAAATCGTGATCCAACTGAGGCCGGCCTGGGCGCTCTCAAGGGTCAAACATTCGAAGTGCTTCTGATCATCATGGACGGGTTTGCCCCATTCCTCGTCGTGATAACGGACGTACATGGGGTCCGTGCCACACCAAGGGCAACGTATCGGTTCGTTCATTGTCGTTTCCTCGCTTTCGTTCAAGTACTTCATTTTAGCACGTCGGGACGGTTTTTGATGTGAGGTGAGGGGTATAATAGGGGATAGTGGAGGTTGAACGATATGAGAGAGTGGATGATCCAGGTCATTGAACAGTTCGGTTATTTCGGTATCGCGTTCATGATCTTTATTGAAAATGTGTTCCCGCCGATTCCGTCAGAGGTCGTGCTCTTGTTCGGTGGATTCTTTGCCGTGAAGACTGATTTGAATGTCCCGCTCGTCATTTTCGCTGCGACAGCCGGTGCCATTTTAGGAGCCGTTTTATTATACGGCATCGGTCTCTATCTCGATGTCGAACAGATTGAGAAGTGGACGAAGAAATACGGGAAATGGATTCGACTCGATATCGCGGACGTTCGACGGGCAGATGCTTGGTTCGACAAGTATGGGGGCTGGATGGTGTTCTTTGGACGATTGATGCCCGTCGTCCGAAGCTTGATCTCGTTACCGGCCGGCATGTCGAATATGCCGTTTCTGAAGTTCTTGTTACTCAGTACGGCCGGCACGGTCATTTGGAACATGATTCTTATTTATATCGGCATCCGTGTCGGCGAGAATTGGGAATCGATCTTACGATATTTAGATGTGTATTCGTACGCGATTTATGGGTTATTGGCCGTCAGTTTGATTGTCTTTTTCATCTGGCGCAAGAAACGCAAGAAAAAACAGTCGAAACAAGCATCATCATTTTGACGAACAAAGGAGGACCTTCACGCGAAGGTCCTCCTTTGTGTCCTATCATTGATCTTCTTTATTTTTTGTCTCATCGGGAAGTACTTTCTCAAGTTTTTCTTCCATCTTGTTAGCAAGAATCTCAGAGAAGCGGAACAAGACGATGCCGACGATGGCTGAGACAAAAATATAAAGGCCGACGAACAAGTTGATCGCTCCGTTCGATAGGGCGGTAAAGAGAATCGAGAACTCGCCGCGCGGGGCGAGTGAGAATCCGGCCTCGTTCGCCTGCACCCGCGTCAAGCCATACATGCGACCTCCGACGCGGCCGACAATCCACTTTGACAAAACTCCCCAAACGATCAGGACGAAGAAGAGCGCATTGACGATGACGCCTTGCTCGAGGTTGATCGAGATCCCGAACGAGATGAAGAAAATCGGTAAGAACAAGTCGCGGACGGGGACCGTCAACCGTTTCAATGGCCGCACGTCATGGATACCCGCAAGCATGATGCCGGCGATGAACGCCCCGAGGATTTCGGACAGCCCAAACACCATCCCGATCCCGGCGAAAAATAGAATCAACCCGATCAACCCGATGCTCGCATCATCTTGTCGCAACAAATGTTTGACGAACCGCTGTCGGTTCAAAACGAAACGAGACCCGATGAAGAGGAGCACTCCAAAAATCACAAATCCAGCGAACACTTTCCCGATGTCGGTGAAAGCGATCGGTTCGTCTTGGATGATGAACGGGGCAACGGTCAAAATGAGCGGGGCGAAAATGTCCTCAAAGATGAGGAGCGCCAGTACAAACTCTTTCACATCTTCATGTTTTTCAGAATGTCGCTCGAGAAGTTTCGCTGAAATAGACGAACTCGTCGCATATAGGACGGCGCCGATCAAAAATGCTTGTGAGAAGTCGAGACCAAACAACAAAGCGATTCCAATCGTGACCCCGAAGGCGAGAAGGACATCTAGAACTCCTGCTTTCCATACTTGTTTCATTCGCTTGACGAGCTCGCTCAGTGGAAACTTTAAACCGAGTAGGAAAAATAACAAGATGATTCCGATCTCCCCGGCAATCTTGAAGACCTCATTCCCGTCCCAGAAGAAGCCGATGGCGACCCCAATGGCGATGAACGCGAGAATACTCGGAAAGAACAACCGCTCGATTAGGAGGCTAAGGATAGAGATGACTGCCAGCGCCAAGCCGAGCAAAACAATCAGGTTCGAATCCATATGTCACCTCCTGCGTATTAAAGTCGGATCCGGGGACATATCAGTCCTGCTTCCACTGATATTCCATCCCGACCGACTCGGGTCGAGAGTAGTCAAATCCAAAATGGCGGTACAGTCCGTCAGCCGGGATATCGGCGATTAAACTGATGATCGACGTGTCGTCTGCTTCTTGCAGAATCCACTCCATCAACTGTTCCATAATCAATTTACCGAGCCCAAGACCTTGACACTCGGGATCGACGACGATGTCGACAAGATGGAACACCATCCCGCCATCCCCGACGACGCGGCCCATGCCGACCATCGTGTCGTCCTTATATAAACAGACGCCATATAGCGTGTTGGCGAGGCCCTTCACCGTCCCCGAGTCGGAACGCTTCGGCATGCCCGCTTTGACGCGAAGACGCTGATGCTCCTCCGGTGTCGGTGTCTCGATTCGAACTTCTACTTCATTCACCATATCGCTACTCCCTCTCTGCATAAGTTAAAATTATTTTCCCGCTATATTGAATCGGTAAACCTTGATTTCCGCTTGTCGTTATTCAGATAATGAAAACATGATATGCAGAAAAGGACGTGTCCATATGATAGAAGGTCAAACCATTTTACCCGCGCTCCGAGACATGCGAGACATCGAGACGTTTGTGAAAGGACCGTTCAACGTCGGTGTGCTGCTCGAAGTGCACGTCGCCCGGCTCGATGGCGTATTCCAGTTGTTAGCGGCCCATGACAAGCAAGTGTTCGTCCATCTCGATTTGATTCAAGGACTAAAAGCAGATGAATATGCGACCGAGTATATTTGTCAGACGTATCGCCCGTATGGGATCATCTCGACAAAAGGCAGTGTCATCTTAAAGGCGAAACAAAAACAAGTCAAAACGGTACAACGTCTGTTTTTGATCGATTCGAGCTCGCTCGAGAAGAGTTATCGCCTCATCAACCGCACCCAGCCGGATTACATCGAGGTGTTGCCTGGCCTTGTCCCGAAATATATCCGGTCCGTGAAGGCAGCGACGAATATCCCGGTCTTCGCTGGTGGGCTGATCTCATCGTCTGACGAAGTCGAGGCCGCCCTCGAGGCCGGGGCGATGGTCGTGACGACGTCAGACCAACGTCTGTGGACGATCAAATAGGACTCGTTTACGTTGAATCCGGGTATGTGAGTCTCCAGGAGGGATGTATATGAAACAAATCATGATTATCACGGGCGTCAGCCAAGGGATTGGGTATGCACTGGCCCGTCACTTCAGCGACGACTATCGAGTCATCGGACTCGATATCGGGGAAGACCCACAACTTGACGGGGTAACGTTCCATCAGATGGACCTAGGGGATCATCAAGGTGTGGCCCGTGTGTTCACGAAGATTCAGCAAGAAGTCGGCACCGCCCACGTGCTCATCAATAACGGTGGCGTGTCTTCACTCGTCAAACCGATGACCGAACTCGACGTCGAGACGTTCAAACACGTGATTGACGTCAATCTCGTCGGGACGTTCGCATGTTCGAAATCATTTTTAACGTTAAATGAAGGGGCTGACTTCGGTCGCATCATCAACGTGGCGTCGACCCGGGCACTCCAGAACGAGGCAGATTGGGAAGCGTACGGCGCTTCCAAAGGTGGAATCGTTTCGTTGACCCAGTCGATGGCGGTCTCCTTGGCTGAGCGACCGATCACGGTGAATGCAATCAGTCCCGGATGGATCCATACCTCGGAGGAAGACCTTCGTGAGATCGACCACGCGCAACATCCGTCAGGGCGGGTCGGGGAGCCGGATGATATCGTTCGGGCCGTCGCCTATTTGATTGATGAGAAAAATGATTTCGTTAACGGGCAAAACTTGATCGTCGATGGTGGCATGACGAAAAAGATGATATATGAACCTTAAGTCACAAAACCGGGACCATTACCCTATCTTTTAATGGAGGGTATGCGTGCAAAGACCTAGTGATGGGTATAGGATGGGGAGTACATTGAACATGTGAAGGAGGAAGCGTCGTGCATCAGCTGATTGAAGAGGCACTCCGATTCGCGGCCGTCCGTCATGACGGACAGTTTCGAAAAGGAACGAACATTCCCTACTTGACCCATCCCGTCGCCGTCTCGATGTTGCTCGTCGAGGATCGACAACCCGTCCCGGTCGTCACGGCCGGACTGCTCCATGACTTGCTCGAAGATACGTTGACCACACCGGACGAACTGAGTGAGCGTTTCGGACATGAGGTGACTCGATTAGTCGAAGCTGTGTCCGAGCCAGGGAAACACCTGTCTTGGGAGGAACGTAAGCGGATGACGATTCAGAATGTGCGGACGATGCAGTATGATGAAGTGGCACTCTTGGCGGCAGACAAGTTACATAATCTGCGCTCGATTCGAATCGACGTCGAGTCTGCCGGCAAACAAGTATGGGACCGCTTCAAACGACCGCTTCGCGACCAGTCCTGGTATTATCACGAACTGCTCCAAGCGTTGAAGCCGTTCGCGCAGACAACGACGCTCATCGAAGCGTTCGAGACGGAATTGAATCTGCTGTTTTACGGTGTCGAAGAAGGGCGGACCGAGAAGCTCGAGAAGCTCTTCGACGTCATCAAACACGGGTTCCGCGAAGAAGATTGGCTTCAAGAGACGACGACGCTTTGTCAGACCGCTTTTGAACTGAATGAGACGATGCGTGAAGGGTATCGCCACGGATTCGAGGTCAACCAACCTGAACTTGACGCCTTGTCGGCTCAATTGAAAGAAGCAGGACTTTGGGAACACTTGTCGCTCCCGGCACTTCAAGCGATTGATGAATTATCGTATCGAATGGCACTGCAATCGGACGATATCGTCGCGCAGCTCGAGTGAAATGATTGTCAAGTGACCTTAAACGTGATATATTCGTCGTGAACATAAGAGGGGGAGTAGCGACCACGAATGTGGTCGGTGGGTCGTCATTACGGTGCAATGCACTCGGTCCATCGAGCTTCTGAACCAAGTCCGCGAGACCTTTTTATGGATGCTTATTCGGCGTCCATAAAAAGGTCTTTTTTGAATTTTTGAAAAAGGGGAGACACAGGAATATGGTATTCATTTACTTCATCTTGGCCGCTGCACTGACCGTGTATGCCGCCATCAAACTATCGACGTACGCCGACGTCATCAGCGAGAAGTCAACGATGAGCGGCATGCTCGTCGGGACCGTGTTGCTTGCCGGGGCGACATCATTGCCGGAAGTGACGACGAGCGTCTCGGCCGTCATGATCAACAACCCGGATATCGCTATCGGGAACATGCTCGGCTCGAACTTGTTCAACATCTTCATCTTGGCGATGTTCGACTTGTATTATCGTCAGAAACGTCTATTTAACGAAGCGAGTCGGGACCACCTCTACACGGCAAGTCTCGGTTTGATGTTGACACTCGTGACGATGCTCGCACTCGTCATCCGCATCGACTTCACGATTCTTGGGATCGGCATCGATGCATTATTGATTGCCGGGTTGTACGCGATTGGAATTTACTATATCGGAAAACGTCCGAAAGAACCGTCGACAGAACGGGAAGTCGAGCAAGAGGTTGGCGTCAGCGTCACCGACTCGATTCCGATCAAGCGTGCGGTTATCGGCTTCATCATGGCCGCCCTCGTCATCATGGCGGCCGGAACAGCGCTCTCGGTATTAGGTGATCAAATCGCCGTCGTGACCGGACTCGGTTCAAGCTTTGTCGGTAGCTTCTTGATCGCGGCCTCGACATCGCTCCCAGAAGCGGTCGCCGTCTTCGTCGCCTTGAAGCTTGGTAACGTCAACTTGGCATTCGGTTCAATCTTGGGGAGTAACATCTTCAATATGCTCATCATCGCGATGTCGGACGTCTTCTACCGAGGCGGCTCGATTTTGGCTGATGTGTCAACGTCACACTTGGTGACGGCGATTGGAATCACGATTTTGTCGGTCTTGGTCATGTACAGTGTTCTTCGCAAAGATGTCACGTCGAAGTTCCGCTACGTCTTGCCGTCCGTGCTCGTCGTCCTCGTCTATTTCGCGTCGTCTTACTTTATCTTCATCGGTTGATTAACCACACGGTGTCCTCGGACATCGTGTTTTTTGTTTGAGGCGGTTCGAGGAATCACTTTTCACTCACTTGGGTATAGAAGGAGGGAAGGAGGGGTGGCGATGCAAATGCATTCCGTGGAACGTCTTGATGATTACGTCATATTAATCCCCGCATATAACCCCGATCAAGCGCTCGTCACACTTGTCCGGGAGTTGAAAGCAGAAGGATTCGTCCATCTGTTCGTCGTGAACGATGGGAGTGCAGAGACGTCCCGCCCTGTCTTTGACGAGGTCGGGAAATGGGTCACGGTGCTCGAACATGCTCGAAATCAAGGGAAGGGTGCAGCGTTGAAGACCGGGATTCGACATGTCGTTCAGCATTTCCCTAGAACGAACGGGGTCATCACGGTCGATGCGGATGGGCAACATCTGCCGGCCGACGTCTTAAAGCTGTATGAAGAGGGGGTCCGTTGGCCCCACCATTTGATTATGGGCTGCCGCGACTTTTCCGGGTCCGACATCCCGTTCCGGAGCCGATTCGGAAATCAGATGACGCGTGGTGTCATGTTGCTCGGGAGCGGTCTTCGTCTGAAGGACACGCAGACCGGCCTCCGGGCGATCCCGCTCCGGTATGCGGAACAATTGCTCGATGTGCCGGGGAACCGTTACGAGTTCGAGATGAACATGTTGACGTTCACGAAACGACTGCAAGTCCCGATCCATCAGACACCAATTCAGACCGTCTATGTGGCCGAGAACGCCTCGTCCCATTTCCGGCCGGTGATTGACTCGATTCTCATTTATCGCATGTTTTTGGCCTATTCCTTGTCATCGGTCGCATCGTTTTTGTTAGATATCGGGTTCTATGCCTTGTTCGTCTATTTGTTGAATCCATGGTTCGAGACGACGCACGTCTTGATCGCGACGGTTGTGGCCCGCATTATGTCATCGTTGTTCAATTATTTCGTCAATCGGAAGATCGTGTTCCATTCGAAGGCGAAGCGGGCGATGCCGAAATACTTCGGGCTCGTCGGATTGCAGATGGCGCTGTCGGCCGGTCTCGTCTTTGCGCTGTTCTATGTCATCCGCGACGGTGAAGTGTGGATTAAAGTGTTCGTCGACAGCTTCTTGTTCGTCGTCAGCTATTATGTCCAGAAAAAATGGATCTTTAAACGCTAACAGGCCAAGACGATCGTCTTGGCCTGTCTGGTATGCATATCGGTCAATAAGCGAGCTTTCCGAGCTTGACCGATGTGTACCGATGCAACTCTCGCGGGTCATGGATACCAGTTTTGAGCATCATGTCGCGCACGAGCAGCGCACAGACACGGGCATCCTCGGCTGCATCGTGATGGACGAACGGGACGTTCAAATACTCGGCCATCGTGTTCAGCTTATGGTTCGGCAGACCCGGATACAGTTTTCTCGACAGCTTGACGGTACAACCGTATTCAATCGTTGGAAACGTGTATAAATCATATTTGGCGATCGCTTTCTTGAACGCGCCCATATCGAATGAAGCGTTATGCGCCATGACAAGGTCGACATCCCTGAGCGTCGGATAGAGCTGTTCAAGCACTTCGGGCAAAGCCGGTGCGTCCCAGACGTCGCTCGGCCGGATGCCGTGGACGCGGATGTTGCCGGCATCGAAGTCTTCCTCCGGATTGACGAGCAGTTGGTTCGTTTCGATGATTTCACCGTCGACGAGCAGGCTCCACCCGACGGAGCAAATGCTCCGGCTATCGCGGTTCGCCGTCTCGACGTCGATGGCAAGAATTGAATGTGACATAATCGGTCCCTTTCTCATAAAACAAGTATAAAAAAAGTCTAACATATCGTTAGACTAAAAAGCGATTATGCGGCCACGAGGTTGCGACACGCCTCGGCACAGCGGAGACACGCTTCGGCACAACGTTGACAATGGTCATGCAAGTGACGGCCGCATTCGACGGCGCACGTGTCGCACACTTGGGCACAGAGGGCCGCGATCGGTTTGGTGAACGCCGAATCGGTCTCGAGTGCGTTCAAGGTGAGGGCGCAGATGTCGGAGCATTCTCGAGTCAGACGAATGCACTCTTTTACCATCAGCACATCTTCTTCTTGTAAACTTTTTGAAAAACAATGATTGCTCGTCCGCATACAGTCAATAATCGCTGAAATTGTATCTTCAATTGAGTCTCGGTTCATGATAAGTCCCCCTTGGCAGAATAATGTATCTTCAAATCATTACCCGATACCATATCGCTTAAACCGCGCCAAGACGACAAAAAAGTCACTTCACAAAAGTGAAGTGACCAAGTTATGGAGCATAGCGGGCTCGAACCGCTGACCTCCACGCTGCCAGCGTGGCGCTCTCCCAGCTGAGCTAATGCCCCGTTCGAAAATTATTATATCATCCTAGTAAAACATTTGGCAATGGGTATTTTTAATTTTTTTGAACAAAGTTTAATCAGCGCTGAACGTGGGAAAATCACAGATGATGTTATATTACGAAAGCAGGTGTCATCCATGGAAATGATTTTACTCGCACTCTTACCTGCCTTGATGTGGGGGAGTATCCCTCTGATCGTCTCAAAGGTCGGCGGGAAACCGATTCAACAGTTGATCGGGACGACGATGGGGGCGATGGTGATGGCGGTCATCATCGCGCTCGTGTTCAATCCGGAGTTCACGACACTCGCGCTCGTGACCGGTTTCATCTCCGGGGCGTTCTGGGCGCTCGGTCAGTATCTACAGTTCCAATCGTTTCAAATTTTAAGTGTCTCGAAGGCGATGCCGATCAGTACCGGCATGCAACTCGTCGGGACGTCCTTGTTCGGTGTCATCGTACTCGGCGATTGGCAGACATCGACCGAGTTGTGGCTCGGCTTTTCGGCACTCGTCTTGATTATCATCGGGGCGGCACTGACGTCATACCAGCAACAAAAAGATGGCGACAGTAGCGGGGCCTTGAAGAAAGGCTTGCTCGTCCTGCTCGTGTCGAGTATCGGTTATGTGACGTACGCCGTCCTGACGAACTATTTCGAGGTCGACGGGATCACGGCCATCCTGCCGCAATCGATCGGGATGTTCATCGCGGCGCTGTTGTTCAGCCTGCGTGAGAAAGATGTGAAGAAGTTCGATCCAAAAACGTTCAAAAACATCTTGGCCGGGATCGCCTGGGGAATCGGGAACTTCGGGCTGTTCGTGTCGAGCGGAGAGGTCGGGATTGCGACGTCGTTCGCTTTGTCCCAATTGAACGTCGTCGTGGCGACGCTCGGCGGAATCTATCTATTGAAAGAAGAGAAGACGACTAAAGAACGTGTCTTCGTCTTTATGGGTATCGGCCTCATCGTCGTGGCCGGATTCATGCTCGGGATTGCGAAGAGCTGAATGAATTTGTTAACGATGGACCAAGTTGCTTGATGCGACTTGGTTCTTTTTTTGTTGAGTTGGAATATGGACGGTGATTTGTCATGATTAGAAAAAGAATGGGAAAAAGTAAACGAGAATATGCGAGAGAAGAGAAAAGAGAACTAGCATTTCAGATATCATACTCGAACGCCTTTGTTTTTAAGTGGCAATAAAGGAATCAAGGAATGGAGTGAAGGTGGCTTATCGTAAGTTACATTTAAGTTAAATGTAGTCAATATATGTCCCAGTTCCTACATAATTTATAGACACGAATGACATCTCCGGGAATCTTTCCGGGTACATAAATTTTCTCGAGTATATCAATAAGATTTCTTCGTGGTTCCTCGGTGTCTGCTTTAATTCTAACCACTCTATGTACTTGTAGTCGCCAAGTTTGAAATAATAATACCACTCAGCATCCCATGATGAAACATAGCCGGTTTCAATATCTTTTGTTCGCCATTGGTAGTTGATAGAGTGATTGCACATCGTCCCTTTAATTTATTCCTAATTTTGTATTATTTATTCCTAAATCAGCATGATAATTGGTCATTTGTAGTTGCCTCCCGAATCTTAATAGGTTGTTCAAGATCTTCGTAGCCTGATTAGATGAACAAAAGATTGTAGCTTCACATCAATTGTTTGCTATTAGTTATTAATGAATCTAAGAATGGTTTACGCCCACTGTTATCGGCGATTATGTCCGGGGGTAAGTATTGAATGAGCAGGTTTCGAAGCTCTTGTTTCTCAGCCTTACTTATTCTTGCATCACTAATAGGGATGATTACTCCCTCTTTAGATTCAAGATAATATAAAAAAAGACGATTTTCGTCGTTACCCAATCTTTCAATAGATTCCCAAGTAACTTTAGTAATTTTGTTGATTTGATTATTGATCGAATGGATTTCTATTCCAGTTTCTTGAAAGTGCAAAATTAAATCTCGTGGAAAGTGATTGTTTTTTTTAGAAAAGAACCTATAAATTAAGAGCCTCACAAGATCGGAAATTTTGCTTATAGCCGGCATCATCAATAAAATAAATAAAACGCCTCCAAATGCTCCAAGGATAGAAAGTATGTCATAGAATGGACTTGTCGATGAAGTCGGTTTGAATAGAAGTGATGCAAAGAATAACCCAATCCAATATACAAAGAAAATTGTTGCGATGATTAGGGTGGTCTTTTTTTGTCGACGAGACCTGGTTTTTTTAAAATACTCCTTTTGAAGTGCGATAATGTCTTCGGATGTCAATTGATAGTTAATGATCATTGAGATTCTCTCCTTTTTTATGTCATTATTATCTATTGTTGCATTAATCTTGTCTGAAGCCCAATAAAGTCTACTACGGATTGGTGTATTTGCTATTAACATTTCATTCGTACGATCAGTGTCAAGATAGTCGAAAAAGCGCGACCATTTCAAGATGGTCGCGCCTTTTCATTTTCAAATATACTTGTTAAACCTTTTCCGCCCACACCACATCAATAAATTCATCACGTCCTGAAATAGCCCGATCTTCCTTATAATGTTTCGGATTCTTCTTATGGAAGTCTTGATGGTATTCCTCGGCCGGATAAAACGTGTCGGCCGGTAAGATTTTCGTGACGATCGGCTGTTTGAAACGTCCACTCGCCGCGAGCGCGTCGCGACTCTGTTCTGCTTTCACGCGTTGTTCTTCCGTATGATAGAAGATGGCCGGCGCATACTGTTGCCCGCGGTCTTGGAACTGGCCGCCGTCATCGGTCGGGTCGGTCTGAATCCAATACAGTTCGAGCAGGCGCTCGTATGCGAACAGCGTCGGGTCGAACGTGATCTCGACGACCTCATAATGACCGGTCGTCCCTGTTTTCACTTGTTCATACGTCGGATTGTCGACGTGACCTCCGGTATAACCGGATACAATCGACTCGATGCCAGGTTGTTCCTCGAACGGCGTCACCATGCACCAAAAACAGCCGCCTGCGAATGTTGCTTTCTCCATTAATAAGTCCCCCTCGATCAATTTCCCAAAAAAAGCGCCCATGTCATCGACATGAGCGCTCAGTCATATCGGCCAAGGCAAACGCCTTGCTGGAAGTAGCACCTTGCCGAAGCAGGTTGCTGTGAAGTCATAGAGCCAGGTCTCTCGTTCACTCAAGATATCGATATGTAGTTGGTGACAGCATCATACCATCAGATTTGAAGCGGCGTCAACGGTTTGGCTTGCGTCGGAGTTGGAACAAGGTGGCGCCAAGAATCAAGATGACGAGCACGACCGAGGCGGGTGTCGAATAAGCCTCTTCCCGGGCGTACAGTTGTAAAAAGAACAAGGCGAAGACGGCAAGTAAGACGAGCACATAAGAACGGGTCATGGTAACCTCCCTTTTCTTTCAGTGTACCAAGTTACACATTCGTTGGCGATAAGAAACAGGAAATGGTTCGTCGCTAGCGAATACCATCCATTGACAAAAGGAGGAATCATCATGACTCACACATACGATTTCATGGAACTCGATATAAAATCTGCTCATCGCGGCTATAAAGAAGGGACGTTCACGGCACGTGACGTGACGGCCCACTATTTGACACGGATCGCCAAACTAAACGACAAACTGAAGGCGGTCATCCAAGTGAACCCGGACGCCTTGTTCGAGGCCGAGGCGGCCGACCGGGCCTTCCGTCGCGGAGTGCGCTTGCCGCTGCTCGGCATTCCTGTCTTGATCAAAGACAATGTCGAGACAGCCGGACTCATGAAGACGACGGCCGGCGCCGTCGCGCTCGAACATCACTTCGCGGGCAAGGACGCGCACCTCGTCCGACTTCTTCGCGACAACGGGGCCATCATCCTCGGGAAGGCGAACTTGTCCGAGTGGGCCAACTTTTTGACAGAAGGTATGCCAAACGGGTGGAGCGGTGTCGGTGGACAGACGCTCAATCCATATGGCGACAAGCTTGATGTCGGCGGATCGAGTTCAGGATCGGCCTCCGCGGTCGCGGCGAATTTGACGCTACTCGCCGTCGGCAGCGAGACGAGCGGCTCGATTATCCATCCGAGCGTGCACAACGGCATCGTCGGCATCAAACCGACCGTCGGACTCATCAGCCGCAGTGGGATCATCCCGATCTCCCGGTCGCAAGACACGGCAGGACCGATGGCGCGGACGCTCGAGGATGCGGTACGGGCGCTTGAAGCGATGGTCGGGGAAGACCCGACGGACCCGGCGACACTCAACCTCCCGGCCGGCCCGCCGTATCGGACGTGTCTCGATGAGCGCCAAGCGGCAGGGATGCGTGTCGGGGTCGTCAAGACTGATCTGTCGGAAGAAGAACAGGCGCTCTACGACGAAGCAATCGCCTTGCTGAAACAGAGCGGTATCGAGGTCGTCACCGTCGAACTGCCGTCGAAAGCGGTACTCGACCAAGGCGACATCTTGTACCACGAGTTCAAACTCGGAATCGAGGCGTATCTGGCTACGACGACGCTCCCGTACGAGACGTTGTCTGATTTGATAGACTGGAATAATGAGCATCTTGAGACGATCCCGCACGGGCAAACAACGTTCGAGAAAGCGGATGAGCTGTCGGGACGTCTCATCGAGGCGGCCTATTTGACGCGCCGCCTCGACGACGTCTATCACGCCAAGACGGACGGCATCGACCTACTCTTAGCCGAGCAGGACCTTCATGCACTCGTCTTACCGCATGACCACAACTATGACATGGCCGCAAAAGCCGGACACCCGACCATCACGATTCCGTTTCGATTGAAAGCGAGCGGGGCGCCGTTCGGCCTGTCGTTCACCGGGACGAGTTATGCCGAACGCGACTTGATTCGTCTCGCCTATGCGTTCGAGCGACATATTTCGCGTCCCGTCCCCCCGTTATAAGAACGTTGCACCGGTCGTCCACGTCCGCTACAATGGTACGTATGCGGATTGAAGAAAGGACAGATAGCAATGAAACCATCTATATACGGGCTGACATTTGATCAGCTGACGGAAGCCTGTGTCGCTTGGGGATACAGCGCCTTCCATGCGAGACAAATTTGGGACTCGCTCTACATCGACCGAGTCAAGCAAATCGAGGACATCTCGGTTCGGGCTGAGGTGCGTGAGGCGCTCGCCGCCGAATACGTCATCTCGACGCAAGACCTGTTCGTCAAACAAGAGGCTGGCGACGGGACGGTCAAATTTTTACTTAAATTACACGATGGGCACTATATCGAGACTGTGCTCATGCGACACAAATACGGCCGCTCGGTCTGTGTGACGACCCAGGTCGGCTGTAATATTGGCTGCAGTTTTTGTGCGAGCGGACTGTTGAAAAAGACACGTGATTTGACGGCAGGTGAAGTCGTCGAACAAATCATGACCGTGCAACACTACTTGGATGAGGTCGGGGAAGGTGCCCGGGTCAGCCATATCGTCGTCATGGGAATCGGCGAACCGTTCGATAACTTCGACAACTTGGTCGATTTCCTGCGCGTCGTCAAGGACGAGCGCGGTCTCGCCATCGCGCCGCGTAAAATCAACGTCTCGACGAGCGGACTCGCCGACAAGATTTACAAGTTCGCGGACCTCGACTTGCGCATCAACTTGGCACTGTCGCTCCATGCGCCGAACGATGCTCTGCGGACGCAAATCATGAAAATCAACCGGGGGTTCCCACTCGACAAGCTCATGCCGGCCATCCGGTATTACGTCGAGAAGACGAACAAACGCATCACGTTCGAATATATCCTTCTGTCGAAAGTGAACGATTTGCCGGAGCACGCCGAGGAATTAGCGGCGCTCATCGACGATATCAAGGACAAGTCGTACGTCAACTTGATCCCGTATAACCCGGTCAACGAGCATATCCAATACGAGCGCAGTACGTCCGAGGACATCATGGCGTTTTATGACGTCTTGAAGAAGCGTGGCATCAACACCGGTGTCCGTCTCGAGCACGGGACTGACATCGATGCGGCATGCGGCCAGTTGCGCAGTAAACATATGAACGTCGAAGGTGCGAAATAAGTGGACTCCTTGAATCATTCGATTCAAGGAGTTTTTTCATAGAGCCGCTCCGGCGAAGGGAAAACGGACATCGCCTCCAACTCTGCGGAACGATTTTGAAAAATATTGAATAGACCTCGTCCGCTCAGGGAATAGTCAGTTGAAATCAATGTAGAGAGTGGAGGCAATTCAATGGAGACAGTAAACGCTGCGTTATGGATTCGAGTCAGAAATACGCTTGGGGAAGGCCCGTGTTGGGATGCTGAACTAAAACGGTTCTATTGGGTCGACATCGAAGGACACACGCTTTGGTGGTACGACGAAAAGGAAGATGAGCTGTCTTCGTTCGATATGGGACAACAGATCGGGTTTGCGGTCCCGAAAGTGACGGACGGCGTCGTCGTCGGCTTGAAAGACGGCATCTATGAATGGGACGAGGTGTCGAAGCGACTCGATAAACTCGTCGAACTCGACGACCCGGAAGGGGATCTTCGCTTCAACGACGGAAAGGCCGACCCGTACGGACGAATCTTCGCCGGGACGCTCCATCTCAACGACGAGGAGAACGAGGCGACGCTCTATCGCTTGAACCGTGACGGCACGACCGAGGTCATGTTGAGTGAATTGACATTATCGAACGGTCTGACATGGTCCCCGGACCACTCGACGTTCTATCATATCGATACACCGACCGAGACGGTCCGTAAATACCCGTTCGACTTGAAAACGGGAACGCTCGGGGAGGGGGAAGTCGTCATCGATTTCAAAGACGAGGAAGGATTCCCGGACGGCATGACATCCGATGAGGACGGATTCTTGTGGATCGCCCACTTCGCCGGCGGAAAAGTGTCGAGATGGAATCCGGATACTGGTGAGAAAGTGCTCGAGGTGCTCGTGCCGGCCCCGAACGTCACGTCGTGCTGTTTCGTCGGCGATGACTTGAAACAACTCGCCATCACGACGGCGCGTGAAGGGATGGATGACGCGGCGCTCAAAGCTCATCCGGACGCAGGGTCGGTCTTTAAAATCGATACGGACGTGAAAGGGATGCCGCTCTATCGGTTTGGACGATAAGGAGGTACGAAGATGGTGAAGCGATTGCTCGTTCGTGCGGGAGTCGGTTTGGCGCTCGCGGCGGTGGCCCGGGTCGGCATTCACAAGCTGTTGGAGGCGAACCGGGAAGAAGATCATACGTATCTGGACCCGCGGTGGGATGAGACGCCGAGTGTCGATGCGGACAAGGACCTGGATGAGGTCGGTCTGACCCAGCTCGACTCGATTTATCGGGCCGAATGGCAGGCGAACGCCTATCCGCGCTCAGAAGCTGAACGGAAAGCGTTAGAAGAATAGGGAACGTCAACACGTCCGGGGTGGGCTAACCTAAATTTTTGAGACAATATAAAAACACCTTCGCAGTGGTACACTTTAAAAAAGTGCTAGCATCGGAGGTGTTTTTGCGTGGGCAAAAACGTATATTCAAGTGAAGTGAAATGGGCAGTGGTAAAAGACAAACTGAGCAGTGAGTTGACGAATAGAGAGATCATGGAGAAACACGGAATCAAAAGTGAGTCCCAGATCCACACATGGATGAGATGGTATCGGTCCAATGAAATCTATCGATTTGACCAGCCGATCGGTAAGCAGTACACCTACGGACTTGGTCCTGATTCCGCCAGCGAGGATGACAAGAAAGAGCGTCAACTATCCCACCTGAAGACGGAGAACGAAATCTTAAAAAAATTCATGGAGATCGAAAGAGAGTTGAGAAAGAAGTAGTCCTAAAGACTGTAGAACTTTTGAAGAGGAAATATACGATCACGACGATCCTACGTGTCCTAGACGTGCCACGGGCAACCTATTACCGTTGGGTCAGAGAACCGGTGAAGCACCCTTCGGTGCTAGAGCAAGCAATCGTCGAAGTATGTAAGCATACGAAATATCGATATGGACATCGAAAGATAAAGGCCCTGTTAGAGCAAAACTATGAGTTAACAGCAAACCGGAACACCGTACAGAGAATCATGAAGAAACACCATCTCCAGTGTCGGATCAAACCCAAACGAAAATGGAGGTCTCAGGGTGAGAGCATCATCATCGCACCTGACCTTCTCAAACGAGACTTCACGGCCAGTGAACCGAATAAGAAGTGGGTGACGGACATCACCTATATCCAATACGGGAGCACGACGAAATATCTTTCGACCATCATCGACCTATTCAACAATGAAATCGTTGCCTACAAGTTGTACGAGCATCAACAGACGCCCCTCGTCATCGATACGTTAAAGAAGGCGTTGGAGAGCCGGAACAACCCCGAAGGGGTCATCATCCATTCGGACCAAGGAAGTGTCTATACCTCATATGCCTTTCAAGATTTCGTTAAGAGGAACCATCTGACGAGCAGCATGTCTCGAAGAGGCAACTGTTGGGACAATGCGGTGATCGAATCATTCCATTCGAACTTGAAGTCTGAGGGCTTCCAGTACGTCAAGTTCAACTCGTTAAGCGACCAGGAAGTGCATGAACGGGTGAACCATTACTTGACCTACTACAACGAAGAACGTATCCAAGAAAAATTAGGCTACCTCACACCGATAAAATACGGTGGGATGGCAGCCTAATCAAGGTGTTTTTATTAGTGTCTCATTTCGCTAGGTCAGTCTAGGGAACGGGCGTGTTTTTTTCTTGACAAGACGAGGGCGACCCGTCATTATCTAAAAAGTAATGATTACGATTTAGGAGTGGGCAAAATGAAACGAATTCCAATCACCGTGCTGTCCGGTTATTTAGGAAGCGGTAAGACGACGCTATTGAACCACATATTGAACAACCGGACGGGCAAGAAATATGCCGTCATCGTCAACGACATGAGTGAATTGAATATCGATGAGCGATTGATTGAGCAGGGCGGCTTCTCGAGGACGGACGAAAAGTTGGTCGAATTATCGAACGGTTGCATCTGTTGCACGCTCCGTGAGGATCTGCTCGAGGCGGTAGCAGAGCTCGCGAACGACCGGGAACTCGACGGGATCATCATCGAGTCGTCAGGCATCTCGGAACCGATCCCCGTCGCCCAAACGTTTACATATGCCGACGACGCCCTCGGCATCGACTTGACGAGCCGAGTCTACATCGATGCGATGGTGACCGTCGTCGATGCGTATCGGTTCTTAAAAGATTTCAACTCGGGCGAGTCGCTCCATGAACGCAAGCAAGCGATTGACGCGACGGACGTCCGCGAAGTCGTCGACCTGCTCGTCGACCAAATCGAATTCGCGGACATCATCGTCTTGAACAAGGCGGATCGCGTGACCGAGATGGAACTCGACGAGATGGTCGGACTGTTGAAGGCGCTCAACCCGACCGCGAAGCTATTGACGTCGGTGCACGCGAACGTGGAACTGACCGAGCTGTTAGACGTCAATCTGTTCGATTTCGAGCAGGCGATGCATGCCGCAGGGTGGATTCAGGAATTAGAGGCAGACGTTCACACCCCGGAGACAGAAGAGTACGGCATCAGCTCGTTCGTCTATCGCCGGCGCCGACCGTTCCACCCGGAGCGTCTCCACGCCTGGATCGAGGCGTTCCCGGAACAAGTCGTCCGCGCGAAAGGCTTCTTATGGATTGCTTCCCGGAACGACCTCGCCTGCCTGTTCTCGCAAGCAGGGTACGCGTCGACGCTCGAACATGCGGGACGTTGGCTCGCGACACTGCCGGAGGAGGAACGTCGTCTCATGTTCGCCGCCGAATCGGAACTTGCCGCCGACTATGTCGAACCATACGGGGATCGCCAGACGGAACTCGTCTTGATCGGGCAACGGATGGAGCGTTCGGTCATCGAGACCGGACTCGACGCGTGTCTGTTGACAGACGAGGAGATGACTTCTGACTGGACGACGTTGCCAGATACACTTCCGGGGAACGGTATCGTGACTTTCACATAAACCGTTTACAAATTCGCAGTGGTCGTCTATACTTTTCGTTGCATAGACAACCGCATACATTGGACTACACTAGGGGTGCTTCGGCTGAGATGTGAGCATGGCTCCAATCCCTTATGACTCGATCCGGGTAATACCGGCGTGAGGAAGTGTGGCACTTTTTCTAATGATTTTTTAAATTGGACGAGTGGCCGCATTCTCATGGATGCGGCTTTTTTGTGTACACATAATAAGGGGGAATGGAACATGAACAACCAATGTGGAACGAGTCCGATCGTCGGATTCCGCTTTACGCTGAGCCCGATGACGTCTGATTTTGTGAGTGTCATCAAAGGGGCATTGAAGGAGACGAATTTGCAAAACGTTTGGCGGCATACCGATGACGTCTCGACGGTCATCCGGGGACGGGGTGAGCATGTGTTCGACGTGGCAAAAGCCGTCCTGTCACACGCGACGAAGACAGGGGAGCATGTGTCGATGAGCGGGACGTTCTCGGTCGGCTGCCCAGGCGACACGGCGGGAGACAACCTGCTCGACGTGACGACTGCGCCGGTGAACGGACGAGTCGGCTCGCAATATGTATCGTCGCAGTTCGCGCTCTATCCGCTCGGGGATGTGAACTATATGAATATCATCTACGAGGAAATTGCCTTTGCGAGAGAGCGTGGCGTCTTCAACGACGCGATGCACTATGCCTCTGGTATTCACGGGGACATCGAGCCGGTGTTCGCCTTTTATGAGGCGACGTTCGACCGGGTTCGTGAGAAAACGAGCCACGTCGTCATGACGGTGACGTTCAGTGTGAACAGCCCATCACACGAGGGACGCACCGATGCTTAAATCGTGGAAGCTAAAAGAAATCGTCTTGTTGGCCATCCTATCGGTCGTGTTCGCTGTCGTCTATTTGGCGTTCGTCCATGTCGGCAATCTATGGGCCGGCTTAATCGGACCGATCGCATACGAGTGGATCTTTGGGATTTGGTTCATCGTCTCGATTATCGCGGCCTATATTATTCGAAAGCCTGGCGCCGCGTTTTTGTCGGAAGTGTTAGCGGCATCGATTGAAATGATGATTGGCAACGCCATCGGACCTCGTATCATTTTAGTCGGGATCATCCAAGGGCTCGGGGCCGAAGCGGCGTTTGCGGTCACTGGCTACAAGCGATATGACCTATGGGTGCTTATGTTGGCAGGTTTCGGTGCGGCTGTGACGAGCTTCGCGTACACGTATGTCATGGGTGGACTCGCTGCCCTTAGTCCGACGTATGTGGCGACGATGTTCGCCCTGCGCGCGACGAGCGGAATGCTCATCGCGGGGCTCGGAGGGAAGATTTTGAGCGACTTATTGCTTCGGACGGGTGCGCTTGAAGGGTATGCTCTTGCACGGCAGGGACGTATACATGGTTGAAGCGGAACAGCTGACGTTTCGTTATCCGAACAAGGCATCCAACGTCTTGACGGATATCGCGCTTCGACTGACAGAAGGAAGGACACTCATCGCCGGGGCGAGCGGGTCAGGGAAATCGACTTTGTTCTCTTTGATGAATCGTTTGTATCCGGATAACTGTGATGGAATTGTGACGGGCAGACTGCACTTGTTTGACCGCTCTTATGAGACGTATGCAGCTGGCGAAGTGAATCGTCGAGTTGGAACGGTGTTTCAAGACCCGGACAGTCAGTTCGTCATGCAGACGGTCGAGGAGGAATTGATCTTCACACTCGAGAATGTTGCCGTCGCGAGGAATGAGATGATGGGTCGTGTGGCCACGATATTAGAAGAATTGCAGTTGACTGACTATCGTCACCGCACCATCCATGACTTATCGGGGGGAGAGAAGCAACAAATCGCCGTCGCCTGTGCCTTAATCGGTCGGCCGGAATGGCTCCTGCTCGATGAGCCGCTCGCACACCTTGATCCCGAGACCGCAAAACGTTTCGTGCAGTGGCTCGATGACGTCGCCTGGTCGGTAAACGTTGTCGTCATCGAGCATCGGCCCTTCATCTGGGACGATTTCTTTGATAGGGAAGTGGAACTCGTGAACGGACGCATCAGTTATGATGGACCTTTCATTGCCCGACCGGATTATACGTTCTCTCCGGTTAAAGTGACAAAAGGAAATGATATGTTATTTCACGTACCGCAATTTAACACCAAAAAATTTCAACTAGCAGCGAGCAAGCTAAAGGTCGCCGAAGGAGAGGTCATCGCAGTCCTGGGTCGAAACGGTAGTGGAAAATCGACTTGGCTTAAGAGCCTTGCCCGCGAACATCGTGAAGTCGGCCTCGTCCCGCAATCTCCGGCACATCTGTTCGTCACGAGTGATGTGACACGAGAACTCGCGTACGGCCACAACCTTCCGATTGAAGACATCTTGACGCGGCTCGGGCTTGGGCCGGTTCGAAACGATCATCCACTCTCGCTTAGTCACGGTCAAAAACGAAGGCTCGCCATCGGGGTGATGATGCTCTCGAATAAACGGCTCATCGCGTTCGATGAGCCGACCGCCGGACAAGACGAGGTGTCGCTTCGTGCGCTCTATGAATTGATAGCTGAACGAGTCCGTGCCGGTCAGACAGTTCTGTTTGTGACGCATGACTTAAGTTTCGCCCGAATCGCGAGCACATATTACTTGATGTGTGACGGCGACTTGAGCGGTCCATACGACGCTTCGCTCTGGGATGAACCGGAGTTACTGAGGTCCCATGGTTTGTTGATGGAGGAATCGCGATGACGTTTCAAGAGATGAACCCGACGATTAAATTTATGACCGTGACCTGTGTCATGTTCGGTCTCGCCTTTATGTATAACCCATGGACACCGCTTATTGTTTTCCTCGGTACACTGATCCTTCAAACGTTATTCTCTGACGTGAGCTGGAGACGGTGGGGGCTGTTCATGATTCCGTTTTTATTGACCGCGCTCGGGACATTGTGGACGACGCTCGTCTTTGGAAAGGAGACGAGCGGGGAAGTCCTATTCAAGCTGTTAGGCAACGACGTCACCGAGGAGAACGTGATGCTAGCAGCGACGCTCTCCTTACGGGTGTTGGCATTCACCGCGTTGTCGCTCCTATTCACTCTGACGACGGACCCAAAACGGTTCGTCTACAGTTTGATGCAACAAGCGAAGTTGTCACCTAAAATCGCTTACAGTGTCTTCGTCGGCTTTCGTTTTTTTCCCATTTTGAAACAGGAACTGATGCAGCTGTATGAAACGCACGCGTTACGGGGAGTACGTTTAGAGACGCGACTCGATCACATTCGGCACGTCCCAAAAATAATCATCCCACTTCTCGCCGGGGCGATCCGCCAAGCGGAACGAATCGCGTTCTCGATGGAAGCACGCGGGTTTACGGGCGAGCCTCGAGCGACGTACGAGGTGGTCCCCGTCACACAACGCGATTATTTGCTGGCGACGCTCTTGTTTCTATTGTTCGGAGTGAGTGTGTGGATTGGCGCGTAATGAAAAACAAGACGACTCACTCGGAGTCGTCTTGTTTCGTTTCTTTCACAATTCTAAATTTCGGTTTGACCGATTCGTTATTGAACGCCTCGAGTACGGTATTCTCGTTGGCCATACGAATCTGTTGCGGTTCGCCTTTGGACGTCGTGCCGATACAGAACATGTGAGCCTCATGGTCGGCGAAGAGCGCCTTATACGGGGTGGCGTGGTGCATCAAACGCCCCGGCGAGCCCCAGCCGACGATAATCATGCCGCCGCTCGCCTCGACCTCGTCGAGCGTTTCCTCGACGTAATGAAAATTCACTTCGTCGAGTTGCGATTCGACGTACGGTAGATTGTCATTGATGGCGAGCGTCGGGACGAGGCTGATGACGCGCATCTCACGGATCGGTTGATCAAGGTGGTTCCGCATGAGCATATACGCCCGCTGCGTGGTCGTACCGGACAAGAAAGCATCGCTCATCCGGGGTGAGTAGATGATGACGGCACAGATGACGCCATCGACGACATCCGTGAATTCGTACGAACGTAAATAGCGCTTCGTCTTATCTTCATTGAAGACCGACTTGACACGGATCGTCACTTCCTCGATATGGGTGTTCATAAAATTTCCTCACTTTTGATCAAATAGTGCCGGGTCAGACCCAGCCAGCGAACCATTCCAGATAGCGAATCGTATAGCGTGCAACTTGTTGAGTCGCCGACGCCTTGTCGTCCGGTAAATAAGACACGTCGGTTTGATACGACTCATAAAACGACATCACATCGTTGACATACTGCTCACTTCGATTGTACTCGAAGATGGCGTTCCGAATCGAATCCGTCGAGTCTGCCGTCGTCCCGCCGTGCTCACTCAAATAATAAGCGGCCGTATGGGCCGAATCGACGAGACTGTGCGGGTCGGCCAGACCGTCATTGTTGCCGTCGCGTCCGAGACCCCCATACTGTTCGATAAGGCCGAGATCTGTCAAATCTACCTCGTCCTCAGGGACGTCTCCTTTTTGGTCATCCGTATCATACTGCCAACCGAGCCACGTCCGCGGCATGAATTGGAACGGACCGATCGCCCCGACCGATGAGCGCATCGACGAGCTATGGGAGAAAATCGTCTCGACGCGATGGACCGCGGCGAGCAGTCGCCAATCGACGTCGTACGTGGCCGCGGCATCCTCATACACATCACGATGGACGGCCGGGACGCCGTGGTCCCCGTAATAGGCCCGGTAAAGGGCGTTGTTCACTTTATCATGTTGACCAAACCAGCCGATTGCGCCGAGGCACAGCACGATCACAAGCATGAGACCGGTCAGTCGCAAAATCAATCGTTTCAAGATTCCGCCTCCTAGCTTTCTAGACAATACCCGAATAGTGTAGCATATAGCTAACAGGAAGGACAGGAGTGGATATTTATGCTCGAACAGGCCGTCTTTACCATCATTCTCATGTATTTATTGATCGTTCAACTGTTCAATGCCCGGTTGATGAAGCCGATGATCGAAGCGCTCGGGCGAGGGCGCGTCTATGAACAGACGGTCAAGTCGTCTTGGGGGCTCAGCTTGCTGTTGCTCGCCCTCGTATTCTTGTTCGGCGTCCCACCCGAGGCGGTCGGGCTCGGATTCGCCCCGGTCGAAGGGAGCATGTCCGCTTGGAAGTTCTTCTTTTTCACGACCGTCCTCATCGCCGTGCTGCTGGCGTTCTACTTGGTCGTCAAAACCTCGCCTCGTTTACGGAAACGGTTACGACCGTACTATGAACTCGAAATCGAGCGGTTGCTCTTGCCCCATACGGACGTCGAGGCGAAAGCGTGGGGCGCCGTCTCGTGGACGGCCGGTGTGACCGAGGAGTTCATCTTCCGCGGTGTGCTCCTCTATACGTTATCCCTTTATATAGATGTTTCGTCACTGATGCTCGCTTTCATCGGCGGAGCCATGTTCGGGTTGGCCCACGCCTATCAAGGCGTCAGGGGTATCCTCGTCACCGGGCTCGTCGGTTGGGGTCTCGGCTATCTGTATTTGGCAATGGGCGTGCTCTGGCCGGTGATGGTCGTCCATGCCTTGCTCGACCTCATCGCTGGACCGATTCATGTCGCCGATTCAGAAACTGACTGACGGCCGCCTCGTAGGCGGGTTGATCTTTCAAGATACAGTTCGTATGCTCGGCCCCGTGGATGAGGGCAAGCTCATTTTGTCGGTTGAGCGCGTTCATCTCGACCGACATCCACGTCGGCACGAAATCATCTTTTGTCCCATGGATGAACAGCACCGGCGCGCCAATCGCGGCGAGTTCGTGTTTCGGTCGGACTTGGTGCATCCGGAAACCGGCCCGTGTCCAAAGGAAATAGTCGATTCCGGGCAAAAGGAGGTCACCGGGCAATCGGTGCAACACGTTCAACTGATGACGCATGAGTTGTCTCATATCGTCGAACGGACACTCGGCGATCAAGAAGTCGACATCGGTCAACGGTCCGGCCTGTAAAATCGAGGCGGCTCCCATCGAGACACCATGCAATCCGATTTCCGAGACCGCTTCGTTGGCTCGCAACCAATCGACCCAATCGGCGATATCGTGTTTTTCATGGTAGCCATAAGAGGCGTATACGCCCTCGGACTCTCCGTGCGAACGTAAGTCGACGGCGAGCAGGTTGTAGCCGAGGCGATGGAACATCGCCAAATGTGGGGCCATGAAACTGTGGGAGGCGGTGTAGCCGTGCACGAACACGATCCATTTCGTGGACCCTTCGTTGCGATAGACGCGCCCATATAGCCGGTATCCATCCTGAGAACGGAGCGAGACGTGCTCGAACGGCACGTCATGGTAAAACGATTGATCTTCTTTCGTGTATGGGGCCAAGAGCATCTCGGGCGTCTTGCGTTTACCTCGTGTCATGCGCTTGAACGCATAGTAACTGATGGCATAATAGCCGGTGAGTAATGTGGCGAGTCCAACTTTCCATCTCTTCTGCATCTGATCCGCTCCTTTCTCCATTATTGTACCCGAAAAGGCGATAACAGTTCACGTGCCGTGTGAGTTTGATTGCGGGTTAATGCCGTTAAGCGTAAGGCTTATCAATGATGACCTCGTTCGTCCGTTCGGTGACGTGCCGGTATGATGGGACTGAACAATCATCAAGGTGACGCGGGAGGGTACGAAGCGATGGGGCGAGAAGTGATGGATCGATTATTACAAGCGTGCTTGACGGGACAAGTGGATTACAAGAGCGCCGAAGGGGTGACGTTCTATCGTGCCCCGACGAGCGGCCATCGTCAGCATGCAATCGTACTCGACATACTGATCGACCGCTATGTGCTCGAACCAGGACGACCGATCGAACTGTCGGTAGCTGACGTGGCGAACTCGATTGGACTATCGGCGGACGAGGTGTTCCGTTCGGTCATGGCGCTCGCCCGAATCACCCTTGTCTCGCAACATATCGAGGAAAGACTGATTCGATTCGATTCGGCCGGGATCGATGAACGAGGGAAAATGACGCTCATCATCGGTTTCAACGCCTGGCTCACGCATCACTTGGGAACACTTGCAGCGGAATCGATCGAAAGATCGCTTCATGCACACGTCATATGACAACGAACAGGGAAGACCGCGTCAAACGCGGCCTTCCCTGTTTTGATGCCGGGGCGAAGGTTGGAGCAATCCGTCTTGTAGCAAGAGGACCCGGTCACAGACGTCGAGCATCCGTTCGTCATGGGTGATGACGATGACCCGTCGTCCGCTGACGCGTGCTTCGGTGACGAGCAACTCCATGACGCGTCGGCCGTTCTCGAAATCGAGACTCGCCGTCGGCTCATCGGCCAAGATGAGCCGGGGCCGGTTGACCAAGGCCCGGGCGACCGCGACGCGTTGTCGTTCCCCTCCGGACAATTGGCTTGGCAACTGGTCGAGACGATGGCCCAAACCGAGCGACTCGAGCAGACGAATCGGATCTTGTTTCGATTCGCTGTCGGCCTGGACGAGTTCGAGTTGTTCCCGGACCGTCAAATAAGGCACGAGGTGCGCCTGCTGGAACACAAACCCGATCTCGTTCAACCTCAAGAGGCGTCGCTCTTCTTCACCGGCACCGAGCAAGTCACGTCCTTCGAGTTCGATTTGTCCCGATGCCGGCCGTTTCAACAGACCGAGAATTTGGAGCAACGTACTTTTGCCGCTACCACTCGGCCCGATAATACCGATACATTCACCGGGTTCGACCTGTAAATCGATGCCACGCAGTACGGGTTGTCCGTCATAGTCATGGCTGATGTTCATCAGTTTCATTGTAATGTCCCTCCTAAAGCATCTGCTGCGTCAAGGTGACGCAATTTCCAAAGTGGCAACAGCGTCCCGATGAGTGAGAGCACGAACATGATCACACTATAGAACAACACGTGTCCGGCTTCGAAACGGAATGGGATGTCGGATGGGACGAACGAGGCGACGAGTGCCGTCAAGACGGCAGCCGATAAACTCGCGACGAGTACAGTCGTCATGACTTGCGTGACGAGCGCCGTGCCAATCACGCGAGGGCGAATCCCGATTGCTTTTAAAATCCCGAGTTCCGGTAGTTTCTGGAGTGTCAACATATAAAAGAAAGCGGTCAAGATGAAGGCGCCAATGAACAGTAAAAAACCGCGCATCATCGTGAACGTTCCTTGTTCGGCCGTATAGCCGGGAACGGCCTCGACGACCTCTTGTTTGGACAGCGCCGTCAGTGAGGTCGGCGCCTCACCAAGCCAGGCCGAGACGTACTCCGGTTGGCCGCCGTGGGATTGAAACGCCTCCCACGTCTCCATCGACGCCCAAATGACGGGTGCGTGACTATAGCGTCCGTCCGTCGTCCCGGCAATGGTGAATTGGTAGCCGGTCGTGAAGTCTTGAATCGTGTCCCCAAGGGCGAAGTCACCGAGAAAGCTCGGGTCGACGAGCACATCACCGACGGCGAGATCAAGCTCGGGTCCGACATCAGAATCCGCAGGCAACGTGAACAGTGTGGCGTCTTGTTTGACGGTCCCCTGGACGAGCGTCAACGGTTTGACCCCTAGCGGTGTAAGCGTTTCGGGTGTCGGCAACTCGATGAACGAGCGGGGCAATTGACCATCTGCGTCCTCGGCCAGCTGAAACGTCTCGACATCGAGTTCACGCAAGCTGGCCCCGTTGTCGTAGGCGAGCCCGTCCGCGAGCCCGGTGATCAACGTCGACAATAAGACGATGAGTAGGGTGATGACGAAAATGAGTGAAAATTTTCGTTTTTGCCGCCACATCTCTTTAAATGCTAACTTCATACAAAAAAGCCTCCTTCATAGCGATGAGGGAAGCATAACCGACGAATATGAACAGAATATGAACGGGGCTAGAGCCGGACATAAAAGATGCTTCCGGCACCGAGGCGAGATTCGACCTTCATCTCGCCGCCGTGCAATCGGACGATGTCTTGGGCGATGGCGAGTCCGAGACCCGTGCCCCGACCGGTCCGAGAGACGTCGCCTTTATAGAAACGTTCGAACAGCCGGGCCTGCGTCGCCTCGTCCATCCCGATGCCGCTGTCTTGAATCGAGACGGTCGGACGGTCGGCCGCATACGTTTTAATGGTGATCAGTCCCCCGTCGTGAGAAGCGTGGATCGCATTCGTCAACAAGTTGGTCCAAACTTGAGCCAATAGGAGCGGGTCGCCGGTCACGACGAGCGATTCATCGAGCTCCGTCGCGACGGCGATTCCTTTCTCATCGAGCTGGAACGCGTGGCGACGGATGACGTCCTCGATCGAAGCGCTGACATCGACCGCTTCCGTGAGCGAGACGTTCGATTCGTCGAGCCGGGCGAGCAGTAGTAACTGTCTCGTCAAATCTGACAGCCGCTCCGTCTCGTCCCGGATGACCGTGGCATACGTGAACGCTTCCCCTTCGGTTCGGACGGCGAGTTCCGAGGCGTAGCCTTTGATTGAGGTGAGCGGCGTTTGGAACTCGTGCGAGACGTTCGAGACGAAGCGGCGTCGTTCGCCTTCCGATTTCTCAAGGGAGTCGACCATATCAGAAAAACGACGCGCGAGCGTCCCAATCTCATCGTTGCGCTCAATCGGGAGGCCGAGCGGTCGAGCGCCGGATGCGACGGAACGGGTCGCCTCGGTTAACGTGCGTACCGGACGGACGATCAGGCTCGTCGACAGGGCGATCAAGATGAAGGCGAGCCCGGTCAGGAGTGCGAAGAACAGGCCGACGAACAAGTGCAACTCGCGGATTTGGGCACCGAGGTCGGGGCGGATGAAGACGGCGTCATTCTCGTCAAGGCTGAAGCCGTACGTGTTGACGACTTCGTTGTCGAACAAACCGAGCCAAAACAAGTGGAACGGATAAGCGCGCATCCCGTCGTAGCGGTCACCGGACCGGACCGAGGCGATGATGTCGGCGACAAGCGACTCGTCCCGGAATGAACCTCCATAACGGTCGATATCGCCGTCGGGCCGCACGACGAGGAGTTGGTAACCCGTCTGAGCGAGCAGGCGATAAAAGGCCGACGTCTCTCCGTCCGTATGCGTCTCGAAATAGTCGAGGGCGGCTTGAGCCGTCTGTTCGGTCTTTTCGCTGTATGACGGTTGCCACCAGACGTAATAGGCGACATTGCTGACGAGAAGGGCGATGGCGCCGGACAAGAGCAAAATCATGAACACCGTCAGGACGATCCGGGTATAGAGCGTCTTCATGGGGCCACCTCGAGCGTATAGCCGACGCCTCTCACCGTTCGGATCGTGACCGCCTCGTCATGCAGGCGTCCCCGTAACCGTTTGATGTGCACGTCGACGGTCCGGTCATCGCCTTCGAAGTCGAGACCCCATACTTGTTCAATCAATTCATCCCGTGTGAACACCCGGCCCGGGAACGCTGCCAACTGAAAGAGCAACTCGAACTCTTTTTTGGGCAGATGCATCGTCTCGCCGTTCAGTTCGAGGCGATAATCGCGCAAGTCGAGCTTGATCGGACCGGCTGTGACAAGGGAGGACGCATTTTTCGCGTAACGTTTTGCGACGGCTTGAAGGCGGAAGAGCAATTCTTCTGGGATGAACGGTTTTGTCATATAGTCGTCGGCCCCGTGTTCGAATCCGCTGCGTTTTTCTTCCCATTCTCCGAGAGCGGTCAATAAAATGACGGGGACGTCTGCCAATTGCTTCAGGCGCGAGCAGAGCGTCCGTCCGTCGAGACCCGGTAAAAGGATGTCGATAATCGCGGCATCGGCGGGATTCGCCATAAACAGTCGTTCGGCGTCGGCGCCGTCCGTGGCCGTGGTCACGGTATGGCCGACCCGCTGTAACGTCGTTTCAATCAGATGCAGGATGGCCACATCGTCCTCTACAATCAGTACGTGCATCATTCTCTTCCTTTCTAAATCGACATCGAAAACAGGTGACCCATGTCAGGTCACCTGCGCGCTATGCTGTTTTGGTCAGCTCTTTATGCAGAGCCCGAAGCGCCCGCAAGAAGGCGTCTTTGAAATACTTGTCTTCTTGTGCCTCGAGCGTCTCGAGCGCGGATGTGTCGCCGGCGCTCGCCTTGACGAGCAAGTTGACGACCGTGCCCCACCGTTTGACGTGCTCAGGCTTCGGATGATTCATCGCGACGGTCAACATGAACCAGTACGGTTGGTCACGGCGTTGGAGCGTGGCGATCGTCTGCTTGGCCGTCATCGCTTCCGCTTCGGACGGTAACGTGGCGGTGGCGAACCAACCGAGCAATCCGGCGCTCATTTCCTCGAGACGGGCTTTGGTATCCGGGTCGATCGGTTCGCGCCCGAATTCGGAAATGTTGACGAAGACGAGTCGGTCTTTCCGGTCGAGGTGGGTGATCCATCCTTTGACCGATTTGAGTTTTTCCTTGTCTTTCGACTGGGCTTTGACGGTATACCCGTTCAACTTGCCGATATAAATCCGGAATTGGCCGCGGTCGAGCTGTTTATCGACCTTGAACTCGATATCTTGTCCGACTGTGAATGGCTGATTCTGCTTGTTGAGGGTCTCGCCTTTCTTCAGCTCAGGACGGCGCACGATATAGCGAAGTGCCTCCTGTTCGGTCCGGTCGTCAAGCGTCCACAGGTTGTTCGGCGTGACGTTTTTGAAGCGGTGCCGCCGGACGTAGATGTATTGGTCGAGCGCCTCGACGGCGTCGGCGACGGAATTTTCCCCGCTCAAATAGTCGTCTGCGATATCCCGGAGCGTGATCGACTCAAGCCGATCGATATGCCCGGCGTACGGGACGTTCCCGACGACGAACAAGGCGGTGGCGATCAATTCACTCTCGCGAGGGGTCAAAGGGCGTTTGGCCATACTGCACTTCCTCTCTTCATGTCATCCCATTCAGTATACCAAAAACAGATTTCGTCATGTTGTATGAATCGACCAGATGGAAAATTTTACAGGCACACAGGATTTCGCGGTTTCGCTCCGAATATTTGTTAAGATAGAGCTATGTGGATGTTGAGATGAGGTGATGAGATGAAGTTATCGATTGATCCGGGGGACTATGTCGTCTTGATAGAAATCAATAAAGAGGTCTTGAAATGTACGTCCCTCGATCAAGCCGAGTATGCCGACCGAGACCGCTATGAATTGGTCGGCCGCATGAGTGAGCGGCTGCCGGCCGAGGTGATCGTACCTTCCATCATCGATTATATCCGGTTCGGGAGCGGCTATATCGGCGACAATATCGTCTGGGACAAGGAGACGGAATCGTTCTTTTGTCAACAGTTCGAGACGATCGACGGCTCACCGCTCGGCGAGGACTTGGAAGGGTTCACGCCCGACCCGTATCGGACGGAATTGGCGCGCTATTATACGTATTTGACGATCGGTAAAATCATCGAGTATGAGATGCATGACCCCGACCAACCGGACTACTGGTAAGCGTCGCAAAAGATTCACAAACTATTTTTTGAAAAAAAGGGAAATTAGACACGTGATTTGAGATAATAGGCACATCTTATGAAGGGTGGATTGGAGCGGAAGGCGATGAAAAAAATTATGATCGTGGCGGCGCTCGCGCTGCTCGTACCGACGTCTGTGGACGCGGCAAAACCGGTGCTGTTGGAGAAGCATGGCTATGTCGTGGCCGAGCCGAGGGCCGGTCATCAATACTATATCAAACAAACGGGTACCGACTTGACGTGGAATACGACGCGCGGGACCTCGGACATCGTCATCGCCTTGATCGACTCATCGGCCGATCGGAGTCATAAGGAGTTGTATAACGTCCCGCGTGTTGTCCACTCGATGAAAGGCCCATACAGTGTCGATTATCACGGTACCCATACGGCGGGTATCATGTCGGGACGACACAATAAGTTCGGGATGGCGGGACTCGCCCCGAACGTACGCTATCATTTTTATAACGTCTTCTACGGCAAGAACTCGGAGTACACCGATTCATGGACGGTCGCCAAGGCGGTCGATACGGCGGTCGTGAAAGGGGCGAACGTCATCAACTTGTCGCTTGGCGGCCAAGATTACGACCGTGTCCTTGCCGACTCGATTCGTCGGGCCCGGACCAAGGGCGTCGTCGTCGTCGCCTCTTCCGGGAATGATGGGTTGAAGAAAGTGTCGTTCCCGGCCAACATGAAAGAAGTCATTGCAGTCGGGGCAATCGACGCGAATCGTCGCGTCGCCGGCTTCAGCAACATGGACGGCCAAGTGAAAATTGTCGCACCGGGTGTGAACATACTGTCGCTCGGCGTCAAAAACAGCTTCGTCTACATGGACGGGACGTCGATGGCGGCGCCGATGGTGTCGTCTGGGATTGCGCTCGTCAAATCGGTCAATCCATTCCTGACGCCGGCTGATATCGACGCGCTGATTCAAAAGATGCCCCGTGCGAGCGGGAAGACGTATACCGAGCTCAACACGAAACGCATGATCGATGCAACACCACGGCCGGTGACGCTCTCGGTGCCGTCGACGCTTAAGAGCCGTTACGTCAAAGAAGCGAAACTGACGGTCATGAAACGACCGAATTTAAAAACGACGTACACGTTATATCAAGGAACCCGCAAAGTGAAGACACTCTCGGCCGGCAAATCGATGTTCACGATGTATGCTGGCGGCGACTGGCTGCCGAGCGGTTCGTACAAACTCCAAGCCGTCGTCACGGACGGGAAACACAAACGGACCGCCAGTCGCTCATTCAAATATGTGAATCCCGTCAAACCGGCGATTGCGGTCAAGGCGTCTGACGAGAGCACGTTCGAACTGGCGACGACACGGAAAGGGGTCGTCACCGTGCTCGATGCCAACAAAAAGGTCGTCTATGAAGCGCTCCACGTCCCGGGCAAGTTCCCGGTACGGAGCGACACGAGCGCTGCTTACACTGTCGTGTTGAAACCGACCGATGTCTCTGAGAAAGTGGTGACGGTCAAATATGCGCCACAACCGGTGAAAGTCGAGACGGCGGACAGCGTCGAATCAACTTAACAAAAACACCCGAACCTCTCATGCAGGGGTTCGGGTGTTCGTTTATGGTTTCGTGATGGCTTCACCGCTCCAGCGGATGTTCGCTTCTAAGACGTTGCCGTTATCGTCGATATGTTCAAAACTCAGTTTCCCATCGACGATGATCTCGCAGAGACCGACACGAACGTCGTCGCTCCAAGCGCGACGTGTCTGTGTCGACGCGTCGAACGTCGGAATCGATTCAGGAAAACGTTCCTGTAAGTGGGCCAAGTTATGATGGTCGAAGTGATACGGGCGTTTAGACAGTTCATTTGGTGCTTTGATGTCAAACGGCTCGAATCCTCGAACGAGTCGATTATTTCGGTAGAAGGCGAACACGCCGTTGTTCGGGTGGAGCGCTTTAATGTCATCGATTTCAATCACATAGGTCAGTCGTTGAATCCAACCGTTTTTTGCGTCTTGACGCATCAAAATCCCTCCTTGTTCAATGGAACACGCCTTATTTTAGCGCTGACGCCCATGAAAATCAAGTTCAGGTTCTCGGTTGTCATTTCGCGGGTTATCCGCTACAATGGGTAAAGTGACTATGAGGTCTGGGCAATCGCGGGACGCAAGTCTTGAGGAAAGTCCATGCTCGCACAGCCTGTGATGGCTGTAGTGATCGTGCTACACGAAAAGATAAGTGTAGGCAACGCAAGTTGACGGCAGAAGAAGCACCTAAGTCCTCGGATATGGTGCAAGCTTCTTGAAAGTGCCACAGTGACGGAGTCTGATCGGAAACGTTCAGAGTGGAACGAGGTAAACCCCACGAGCGAGAAACCCAAACTATGGTAGGGGAACTTCCTGACTGGAACCGAACGGGACGGAAGGCGCCACTCGGCGCAGATAGATGATTGTCACTCCATCGTGCCAGGGAGACCGTTATGAGCACCGGAGTACAGAACATGGCTTACAGGGCAGCATAGTCTCTCATTTAACATTGACCAGGAGTTCAAGCAATCCTACTTGAGCTCCTTTTTACATGACCATTTTAGGAGTAACACTTATAGAAAGTAGGGATATTATGGCAAAACGAAAACTAATTGCCACCGCGGCAATGGGCATCGAAGCGCTCGTCGCCAAAGAAGTGCGCGACCTCGGCTACACGTGTGAGGTCGAGAATGGACGCGTCTATATTGACGCAGAGATGGAAGACATTCCGCGATTGAACCTGTGGCTCCGGACGGCAGACCGTGTCAAGCTCGTCGTCGCCGAGTTCAAAGCGACGACGTTCACGGAACTGTTCGACGGTGTCGTCGAATTGCCTTGGACGGACCTCATGCCGTGGGACGCCCGATTCATCGTCGACGGCCGCTCGGTCAAGTCGAAGCTGTTCTCGATCCGCGACTGTCAGAAAATCACGGAGAAGGCGATTGTCGACGCGATGCAACGCGGCTACGACAAGCCGGGCGAGTGGCTCCCGAAGACGGGCGCCTACTATCCGATTGAAGTCGCCTTGTTGAAAGATGTGGCGACGATCACGATCGACACGTCAGGTGACGCGCTTCACCGTCGCGGCTACCGTGAGCTCCACTCACAGGCACCGCTCAAAGAGACGATGGCCGCGGCGATGATCCAGCTGACGAACTGGAAGCCGGACATGCCGTTCTATGACGTCTTTACCGGTTCAGGAACGCTCGCTATCGAGGCGGCGCTCATCGGCCGCAACATCGCGCCGGGTCTCAACCGTGAGTTCTGTTCACAAGACTGGCCGTGCGTACCGAAGAAAGCCTGGTATGATGCCATCAATGAAGCGAACGAGAAAGCCGAGTGGGACAAGCCGCTCAAAATCTACGGTATCGACCTCGACCCACGCATGGTCAAGCTCGCCAAGGATAATGCCGAGCTCGCCGACGTCCGTGACGCGATCACGTTCGTCCACAGTGACGCGGCTGCCTTGAAGCCGAAAGAAGAGTACGGCGTCATCATCGGCAACCCGCCATACGGCGAACGGTTGCAGACCGAGGAAGAGATTATCGACCTGTACGAGCGAATCGGCCAGCAGTTCGCCAAGTATCCGGGCTATAGCGTCTATATGTTGACGAGCTATGAGGACTTCGAGAAGGCGTACGGCCGTCCGGCAACGAAACGCCGCAAGCTGTACAACGGAAATATCGAGACACAGTACTACCAGTTCTTCGGTAAACGTCCGCCGAGACGTCCGCTCGAGTCGACAGAGACGAAATAAGTCAATCAGCGCAACAATCAGTCCAAGGATCATAGACATTCGTCTATGGTCCTTTCAGATTGTAGACAAAGTCACGTTTCAGGCGAACTGAAACGTGACTTTGTCGTTTTCGGGCCTTGAGGCGCTCTGCCCGAGCCCCTTTTCAGGCGGGCTGGGCGTTCTTCCATGCCCAGCCCGCCATCTTCTTGAGATTGAGGGCAGCAAAAGTAAGCATCGCCTGCATTGAAACTTTTTCAAGTCCCCGATAACGGGTCCAACGCATGCCATGCTTCTCTTTTGCGTCCGCGAACACGCGCTCGACCGTCTGTTTACGACGGTCATAGATGTTGCGGTTCAATTCCGTGTGGCGGAGGTCTTCGACCTCGTCCATATAGGGTTGCCAGAGGTGTCGCTCGATGATCCGCTGGTGCTTCTGGCTCTTCGTGCACTGCTCGAGCAGCGGGCAGTTCACACAAACCGCGGGATTCGAGACGTACTTGCGTTTCCCCTCGCGCATCGTCGTGCTGTACGTTAATAACTCGTTGTTTGGGCAGATGTAGACGTCATGGTGCTCGTCGTAGATGAAATCCTTGGTCTTGAAGGCGCCCTTCTTACCCTTCGGGCGGGTGTATGGGAAGACCGGCAGGATCCCACGGTCAATCAACAGCTTGGCAATGGCCGGATTTTTATAGGCGGAGTCGGCGGCGACGGCGAACGGTTGAATCAGGCGGTCGGAGACCTTGTCGAGCAGATTGGGGAACGCTACACTATCGTGCACGTTACCCGGTGTGACGATAGCACCGAGCACGAACCCATGGGCGTCGCTCGCCGCATGGACAGAGTAAGCGAACTGCTTCTCACGCTCACCTTTTACGTAATATCCACTCTCAGGGTCTGTCGTGCTGACCTTGATTTCCTTCGTCTCCTCCGCCTGATTCTTTTTTGGCCCTAAGGGCTTCTTTCCACTTTCTTCGCGGTCTCGCTCGACCTCGGCATCGAGTTGTTCCTGATAGTGTTTCACCTCTTGCCGGACGGTCTTCTTGACGAGCTTCCGCTTGTTTGCGTTCGCTTTGACGTGTGTCGAGTCTACGAATAGGACGGCGCGATCGATGAACCCTGCGTCCGCAGCCTGTTCAAGGATATGATAGAAGATGTCATCGAATAAGCTCGTGTACTGGAACCGACGCACATAGTTCTTCCCGAACGTCGAGAAATGTGGCACCTTGTCCGTGAATCCGAACCCGAGAAACCAACGGTATGCGACGTTCGTCTCGATCTCACGAATTGTCTGTCGCATGGATCGGATACCGAACAGGTACTGAAGGAAGGCCATCTTGATCAGAACGACAGGGTCGACGCTTGGCCGGCCACGGTCCTCAGAATATAAGTCCTCCACGAGCGGATAGATGAACTCAAAGTCGATCACCGCCTCGATTTTTCGGACCAGATGGTCCGCTGGCACAAGCTCGTCGAGCGTGACCATCTCCAGTTGTGTCCGATTGGTTTCCGATTCTGTTGATTTCCTGATCATCCGATTCGCCTCCATAATTGTTTCTATATCTCTCATTATAAAAAAGCGACGACGGTACGAAAAGAGGGATTGATGCGTGGGCCGACTGCGGGCACGGCGAGACTTCCAGGGGATTAGCAAGCAAAGGGAGACCCAGCAGCGACAAAGTCGCGATGCGGCTCCCTGCTTGCCCCCAGAAAAGCGAGCTGTGCCCGGTCGGGCAAATAAAAAAGACTGCAGACAATGTTTTGTCTACAGTCTGCAAGGATCATAGACATTCGTCTATGGTCCTTTTTGGTTTGATGCTGTTTCGTTCAAAAGCGACAGTCAGACCTCATCATGACTCGACACAAAAAACGCTCTCCCTTTAGTCAGGGAGAGCGTGACGTCGATGATTTCATCATCTCGATATAAGTCGTGCCGACAGCTTATTCTCCGACCATCCCGTCGCCATCATTATCGCGCATATGGGGATAGAGCCAGTGATCGCTCGTGATCGGCATGGTGAACCCCGCGTCTTTCGCCTCTTTGATCGTCACTTGACCGTTCCCGTTCGTGTCGACGCTCGTGATGTCGCCTGTTTTCGAGGGGCTGGCTGAAACCGGTGCATGCTCGGTCAGTCCGAGTTCTTCGTTCACTTCGTCCGGGTTCACGTTGTCGAACGAATCGGTAATGACATTTCCTTTGACAGTGTATGTGTACTCATAGTGTGAAGGGATTTGTGTCTCGGTGTCCGGATAGGTGATGATGGCCTCGAAATCGGTGGCCCCACCCGCACTCCGAATGACGCTCTCCATGTACGCCTGGTCGCCGTGACGGTTGAGCGTGCTGTCTTGCGGAGTGATGTTGAAGGCGTTCGAGACGCCGCCGAGCGAGTCGGCGATGACGTGGCCTTCGTCTAGCGAGCTGTGCTCGACGCCAGGAACTTTCGCCTCGTCTGAATAATAGCGACCGGAAGACGTGACGTCCTCGAGCTCATCATTTTGCAGGATGATCTCGTCGGCGATCACTTTGACGAGTTGCCCGTGCTCGTTCGTGAACGCCCAATACTCGCGTTCCCCGTATCCGATATCGACGACGACATTGATATCGCGGTCGCCTGACAAATCCCCGCCCTCGACTTCAATCAAGTCATAGCCCGTGAAACGATCATTCGTTTCGGCCTGTTCGGTGGGTTCGGTCTCCACGGTGACCTGTTCTTGAGGTTCCGTCTTCGACTCGGGATTCGGTTCTGTCTCGTTCGTGCAACCAGCCAACAAAAGCATGACCAGCGGAAAGGCAAGATAAGTAAGATTGTTTTTCATACTACTACTCCTATGTCTTTGATGCATACTTATCCATTCTAGGAATCTTCGATCACATTTACAAGCAATCGGATTGGAAGCGATTTCGGTCGTGCTTGCGACCGACTAGCCAGATTTTGTCACAGATTGAGGGGGCGACGGACCAGGAACGAATGGTACAATGGGGGGGACGAGTCGCAGACGGCTCGACGGATCAGGCTCCCGTGCGATTCGTGGCGCACACCCGAGGCGTTTCAATCGTTTCGTTTCAGGCTATACATACGTATACATCGCTTGAGAGGAGACGTGTCATGCAGACATATACGATTGAATATGCGTTTCAAGATAAGGAACAG
The DNA here is from genome assembly GCF_024362205.1 of Exiguobacterium aurantiacum. Taxonomy (GTDB): domain Bacteria; phylum Bacillota; class Bacilli; order Exiguobacteriales; family Exiguobacteriaceae; genus Exiguobacterium; species Exiguobacterium aurantiacum_B. The sequence continues at coordinate 1,459,293 of NZ_CP101462.1, forward strand.
ACAACACGAACGTGTGAAGTCGAGCTCGACCGAACGCCGAATTTAAAGGATAATGAGCAACTCGCCGACTTATATCAAATCGTGTCGGATGCGATTCGCAAGCCGATCACGAGTTTTGAGATTCTTGCCGTCCATTAAATGACTCATCGGCCCCGGGCGCACGCCTCGGGGTTTTATTCAGTCCATCAAAGAGGAGAGATGTCGAAATGAAGATCGTGGTTGTTGGGTTAGGGGATGTCGCGAAGAAAGCATATTTACCGGTCTATGCCGGATTAGAAGGGGTGGACGTCTATCTCGTCTCGAGAGATGAGGCGAAAGCGGGGCAACTCGTCGACAAATACCGATTCAGCGGCCATTACCGGTCGTTTCAAGACGTACCACTCGATGAGGTGGATGGCGTGTTGATCCATTCGACGACTTCGGCACACGCTGAACAGGTCGCCTACGTGCTCGAGCGGGGCGTCCATGTGTTCATCGATAAGCCGGTCACGTTTTCGCTCGATGAGACGGAGTCGCTCGTGCGACTCGCGGCAGACAATGGGGTCGAACTCGTCACCGGGTTCAATCGACGGTTCGCGACGGCGACGGCGGCCTTGAAGGAAGTCACGGACCAAAACTTCGTCCTCATCCAAAAGAACCGCACGTATCAGCCGGCGACGCTCCGCGAGTTCATCATCGAGGACTTCGTCCACGTCGTCGACACGCTCCGTTATTTGACGGGACTTGCGCCGGTCGAAGACTTGGCGGTGCGGACGCGCCACGAAGACGGGACGTTGAAGCAGTTGCAGATTCAATTCACGGCCGGTGGGGTCGAAGCGGTCGGGATCATGAACCGTGACAACGGTTGTACGGAAGAAGTGATGGAAGTGATGTCACCGCGGTTGAAGCGGGTGTCCCGCGACGTCGAGCGCGTGTATGACTTCACGCGCGACGGCATGCTCGAACGCGCCTTGAGTCCGTGGGAATCGAACCTTATGCGTCGCGGCTTCACGACGATGATCGATGCGTTCATCAAGTTGTTGAACGGGGAACCGAACGAATCGGTGCTCGCCGATGACAGCCTGACGACACATGCCCTTTGTGAGCACATATTAGAAGAGGCGTCGCGTTGAGCGTATCGTTTCCAAGGTTCCGGGAGCGGGTAAGAACTCCATAAAAGGAGGGGATGCGCATGGATATTCGTGAGCTTGTCATGCAGGCGAATGATTTACTATGGACGTACGTACTTATTTTCGTTTTGATTGCCGGAGGGATCTATTTTACGATTCGGATGGGGTTCGTTCAGTTCCGGATGTTGCCCGAGATGTTCAAGCTGCTGTTTGTCAAAGGGCTCAAACATGAAAAGGGACAAGTGTCATCGTTCCAGGCGTTCGCCATCGGGACGGCGGCCCGGGTCGGTACCGGCAATATCGCCGGTGTCTCGACCGCGATCGCACTCGGGGGACCGGGTGCCGTGTTTTGGATGTGGCTCATCGCGTTGATCGGTTCGGCGTCAGCGTTCGTCGAGAGCACGCTCGCCCAAGTGTATAAAGTACATGACGGCAAGGCGTGGCGTGGCGGCCCGGCCTACTATATCGAACGGGCGCTCGGACAACGATGGCTCGGAATCGTGTTCGCCATTTTGATCACGTTCGCCTTTGGATTCGCGTTCAACTCGGTCCAGGCCAATACGATCGCCTTGTCGGTCAATAACGTCTTCGACATTGACACGCTTTGGATCGGGATTATATTGGCGGTCGTGACGGGGATCGTCATCTTCGGCGGGATTCGCTCCATCTCGACGCTGTCAGGAATCATCGTACCAATCATGGCCGGCGGTTATATTTTGCTCGCCTTGTGGGTCGTCTTGACGAATTTGGACGTCGTGCCGGCCGTATTCTCGGCCATTTTCTCAGAAGGGGTGCTCGGGTTCCGACAACTGCTCGGCGGAGCGGTCGGTGCGGCCGTCTTGCAAGGGATTCGCCGTGGCTTGTTCTCAAACGAGGCGGGGATGGGATCAGCTCCGAACGCGGCAGCGACCGCCGAGGTCAGCCACCCGGTCAAACAAGGTCTCATTCAGTCACTCAGCGTCTTCGTCGACACGTTGTTCATCTGTACGGCGACAGCGATGATCGTCTTAATCTCCGGTGTGCCGGGTTCTGAGGAATTCCAAGGCATCGAGCTCGCCCAAGAGGCGCTCTTGACCGAGATTGGTCCGGTCGCGACATCGCTCATGACGATCGCCATTTTGTTGTTCGCCTTCAGCTCGATCTTGGCGAACTACTACTACGGGGAGACGAACATCGAGTTCATCTCGGAACGGAAAGTGTATCTCATCATTTACCGGATTGCCGTCGTTGGGATGGTATTGTTCGGTTCAGTCCGTTCGGCAGGGTTAGTCTGGTCGATCGCCGATATCTTCATGGGTCTGATGGCACTCGTCAATATGTACGCCATCTTCCGCCTCAGTAAAGTCGCGAAGCTGTTGCTCGATGATTATGTGGCGCAGAAGCGAGCGGGGCGCGACCCGGTGTTCAACCGGGACGATGTTGAGTTGCCAGGTAAAGAGCACATCGAAGCATGGGAAGCGAAACGAGAGAACATCAGTTGAACGAGAGGCAAGAATTGACGCGTGGCGCCATTCTTGCCTTTCCTTCTCAAACAAATTTATTTCAAATACCGAATTTATAGAATAAAAACAGAAAAGAGTGCACGAAATGATACAACCTTTCATTCATACATTCAAACGATTTTTTGCCGAACGATTCTTCGACCAGGCCGCCATGTTGGCCTATTATTTCATCCTGTCGACGTTCCCGTTTCTATTGTTCGTTCTCGGCATCGTCGGATGGCTCCCATTCTCGAGCGGGGATGTCATCTCCGCACTCTCATTGGTCATGCCGGAGGCGAGCTATCGCTTGCTACAAGGGAACATCGAGGCCATCTTTGACGATTCAAGGCTGCGTCTCGCCTCGCTTAGCATCCTGCCAGCATTGTGGATCTCTTCGATGGCCGTACAATCACTCGTCCGGTCGTTGAACGACGCCTATCGACTGATTCGGAACAAGGCGTTCTGGCGCGGGGTGCTGCAAGACATTGCCGTCACGCTAGCGCTCATGTTCGTGCTGCCATTCTCGTTGCTCGTCCCTGTCATCGAGACGGCGCTAAGAGAGTTGGCGACCCATATCATCTTTATTGATGACATCGTCGCCCGCTATGCCCAGATTTGGTTTTATTTCCGTTGGGTGATTGGGACGCTCATCCTGTTCAGCGTCTTCTTGCTCGTCTATAAATGGTTGCCGAGCCATCGCGGCACATTCCGGGACAGTTGGGCCGGGGCGGCGTTCGCGACAATCGGCATCTTGACAGTTTCGAACGTATTCAGCTACTATTCACAGTATGCAAACTATGAACAGTTTTACGGTCAACTCGGTGCCTTTATCATCTTGCTGATCTGGTTCTACTTGGCGGCTTCGGTCATCCTTCTCGGGGGATTGTTGAACGCCACGCTCATCGAACAAAAAGAAATATCCGGTTGACGTGTAAATCGTTGTTATCAATCTTTGATTCAGGGAATGATACGGTTAAGATCACATCTTTTAATCGGAGGTGGGAAACATGGATATGCAACGGCTCGTACACAATCGTCGTTTCATCGATCAAACATTGTTTTACCTCGCCTTACAATTATGGAAGTGGGTCATGTTACTGCCGGTCTTGTTTTATTTGGACGTTGAGATGAGTAGTGCTCCGTTCACCCAGTATGTGATGGTCAGTCTCTTGCTGTACGTGGCTTTCCGCGTCATGCAGTACGTGATTGCCAGTCGAGCCTCTTTGATGGAGCTCCTCGAGTTCGGTTATGCGGTCCTATCGCTCCTGCTCGTCTTCTCTTTACTGTTTGAAGTCTCTGCCTCACCGGGTGCCATCGCCTTGATCGTCGGCGTGTTCTTGGTCCATCCGTCGCTCGCCTTGCATCACTATCGTGATTTCACGGAACGGAAGTGGTTGAACAAGCAGTTCCAATTGTTCAGCCCGATGTTACGGAAAGGTGAGATCCCGGTTCATGTGCTCGTCTTGACAGAGGATGAGATCATCATCACGGCAGAGAGTGGGAAAGAGTTCACGTATCGGCACATTTACTGGGGCGGGTTCTATATCGAAAATGTCTCATGAAGGTGGTCTAATCATTGAATAGTGTCATAGTGATGGTATTTTGGATCGTGACGTTTATCGTATTCTTTAAAGGAGCGTTTGATATGTGGCGCGAATGGCGCACTACGAAACAACGCTCTGTATTATATTTTTTCATCGTATTGATGCTCACCTGGTTCTGGTTCAACCCGTACCAGTTGACCGCGCTCCATCCGTTCGTCTTGATGGCGTACTACTGGAATCGCAATCGTTGGATGCGCAATGCGATGCTCGTCCTTGTCTTGGTACCATTCTTCATCCAGCTCTGGTTCATGGCGAGAGCCATGTAATCCAGTCAGACCGTAGACCTCACGTCTGCGGTCTTTTTCTGCTTGGGAAGATTCCTCTCGTCTGCTTCATAGATTGGAATCACGACAAAAAAAGCCGCGTCCAGCAGAGCTACTGGGACGCGGCGAGAATCAAAAATGCGGGCCATTTGGCCCGCATTTTTGAATGAGATTATTCTTTTTTCGCAACGGCGAGTTCAGCTTCCATTTCACTGAATTCACGGTTGATGCGTTTCTGCTCACGTTGACTCGTGAACGTGCTGACGAGCACGATGGCAAGCATACTGAGGAAGAAGCCTGGCACCATTTCATAGATCACGCTCGAGAGCCCAGTCACGATCCAAAGGATGACCGTGATGGCACCGACGAGAATACCGGCAAGTGCACCTTGACGCGTCATCTTGTTCCAGTAGAGCGACAAGAGAATCGCTGGACCGAAGGCAGAACCGAATCCGGCCCACGCATAGCCGACGAGCGTCAAAATCGTGCTCGATGGGCTGAGCGACATGAGAGTCGCGACAACTCCGACGGTCAAGACACCGATTCGACCGGCGAGGACCATCGTTTTCTCACTTGCTTCTTTATTGAAGAACTTGCGATAGAAGTCTTCTGTCAATGCCGATGAAGTTACGAGAAGCTGTGACGAGACCGTCGACATGACCGCTGCTAAGATCGCAGCTAGCAAGAATCCAGTGATGAACGGGTGGAACAATACTTCTGAGAAGCGAATGAACACCGTCTCTGGGTCAGCCAGGGCGTTCCCTTGACCACGGAAGTAGGCAATCCCGACCAGGCCGGTCATGACAGCACCGATGATTGAGACTGTCATCCAGCCCATACCGATTCGGCGAGCCGTCTTCAATGATTTTACATCGCGGATTGCCATAAAGCGGACGATGATGTGCGGTTGACCGAAGTAACCGAGTCCCCAAGCGAGGAGACCGATAATCCCTAGCGTCGACGTCCCTTTAAAGAGATCGAACAAGTCGGTGTTGAGCGTCGTTGCCGTGTTGACGGCGTTTGAAACGCCACCGACGTCAGTCAAGGCGACGATTGGGACGAGGACGAGCGCGAGGAACATGATGACGCCTTGCGCAAAGTCTGTCCAGCTGACAGCTGTGAAGCCGCCGAAGAGCGTGTAAAGAATGACGACACTAATCGTCACGATGACACCTGTCTGATAGTCAAGCCCGAACGAGCTTGCAAACAACTTCCCGCCCGACACAAGTCCGGCTGACGTGTAGAACGTGAAGAAGATGATGATGACGGATGCAGACAGGATCCGTAGCCAGTTCGAGTGATCTCGGAACCGATTCTCTAAAAAGTCAGGAATCGTGATCGAGTCATTTGCCATCTCCGTGAAGACGCGTAGACGGGGAGCGACTAACAAGTAGTTCAAGTAAGCTCCGATGACCAATCCAACGGCTAACCAAATCGCTGATAATCCCGTGGCATACATTGCCCCCGGAAGTCCCATTAACATCCATCCACTCATATCCGAAGCTCCGGCTGACATGGCGGTAACACCTGGCCCCATTTTGCGGCCACCTAACATATAATCTGATGAATCGGTCGTCCGTTTATAAGCGACGTATCCGATGAGGAGCATCATCACGAGGTAAAGCGCGATGGATACCCATTCTTGCCATAACATTTGATTACCTCCTGTACGTGTTCAATTGTTGTCGTTTTATCAATCACAGTTCAATCATGTGTGAAGCTCACACAAATGGGTCAAACTTGAGTGACTTGGCGAACTTGTGACTAACCATAACGTTCCTACTCAATCATTGCAAACTGTCATCTTTTCATAAAAATGGCTCTAAAGCGCATTGTATCAATGGATAAGACCGATATTTTTCACGATTAAAGTTTAAATATTCTGACAATTAGTCATGCCAACGTTACGCCTGTGTCATCTGATTGTCATATAAAACGTCTATATTCTTTATCTTTAACGCAACCACCCGCTCTTCCCTGTATAGGAAGAGCGGGTGGTTGACGTCCATTTATTCATGGGGGATGCCAAAAGCAATCTGTTCAACCGAACGCATCGTCGGGAACGTCTGGCCAGATTTGGCTTGCATCGTTACCAAGGCGTATTGTTTGCTGTCGCGTTCCATCAAGAACACCATCGTGTAGCCTGATTCATCCGTGTATCCGGTCTTCGTTGCTGTGACGAGCTCCGAATAATGGATGCTCCGCTCATTGACGGCGGAACCGAGATGATACCACCAACGACGTTTCAAATCTCCGGCCTGATCAACAAACTTCGCCTCGTATTCGTACGTCCCGGCGATCTCAACTAACTCTGGGTACGTGCCGAACGCGTAGGTGATTTTGGCCATGTCGAGCGCGGTCGTAAAGTGTTCCGGGTCGGAATAACCATGCGCATTCTTAAATTGAGTGCCGGTCAGCCCGAGCACTTTCGAACGGGCATTCATCAAGTCGACGAACTCGGATGTCGAGCCGCTCACATATTCGGCGAGACTATTGGCGGCGTCATTCCCCGACTCGAGCAACGTCGCATATAGCGCTTGGCGAACGGTGAGTCGGTCACCGACGGCGAGATGCACGATGTGGCTGTCCCAAGGGATCTCGAGCGTCGACTGTTTCACGGTGACGACGTCTTTGTCGAGCTCGTTCTTGTCGACCGCTGTCTCATAGGCGAGGAGTGCCGTCATCAATTTTGTTGTACTGGCGGGAAAGACCCGCTCCGATGCGTTCTTATCAACTAAAATCTGACCGTCCGTCAAATTGACGAATGCCATCGACCCGACGAGAAAATCAGCCGTATCAGGTGGTGCTATCGGTTGATGTGTCCATTCCTTGATCGGGATCTCCGGGAAGCTCGGTCCCGCTTTGACGGGAACCGCTGCCGGAGCTGGTGTCGCGGCTTTCGGTTCTGACTCTTGTTTGAAGCCAATCAAGGCAGGGATGATGGCTAGGAGTCCGATCATGGCGAGGCTGACGGTCAGTCGTCTCATGAGGTACGTTTTTCTACGGTGTCTTCGGTTTCGTTTCACTATGTAATCGCTCCTTCATTGTTTACTTTTCTACCATAATGGATAGGACCACTTGAAATCGTCTTCAAAATCAAGAATCAGGTCAATAATTGAGGCGTATGAAATGAATCGGAAGGGGTATACACAGTAACAGACACTTATCTTATTAGAGGAGGTACGTTTATGCATCGTCATCCATTCACCAACTCTCTCTGGCGTCAACACGACGAGACCGTCCCGTACCCAAGGCTTGAGAGCTCGGTCTCGTGTGACATCGTCGTCATCGGGGCAGGAATCGCCGGCCTCGTGACGGCGTATGAACTTCAAAAGCGCGGCAAACAAGTCGTTCTGCTCGAAGCGGCTGAGGTCGGCCGGGGGACGACTGGTCATACGACCGCGAAATGTTCCGTCCAGCACGGGGCCATTTACTCAAAATTGATTCGGACGTTCAATCAAGAGACGGCCCGGCTCTATTATGAGTTCAACGAAGAGGCTCTTCGCTATCTGAAAGATCAAGTCGTGGACGGATTTGATATCGATTATGAGACGAAAGACTCTTACTTATATTCCATCGAGGGGTCGAGCCAACTCGTCGCCGAACGGGAGGCGTATGAACAGCTCGGTCTCGCTGGCGGGGACGCGACGGAGGAAGTGAAGGCGGCGCTCCCGCTCCCGGTGAAACAAGCCCTCGTCATCCGGGACCAAGGCCAAATCCATCCGGTCAAGTACTTGCATGAGCTCGCCCGTCGTTTCGTCGAAGCCGGCGGTCGACTTCATGAGAAGACGCGAGCGACCGACATCATCTCCGGGCCCCGTCCGATCGTCACGACATCGACGGGCCGCCGGGTCCAGGCGAACCAAGTCGTCGTCGCCACCCATTACCCGTTCAATGACATCCGAGGACTTTACTTCTCAAAGTTCGAGGTCGAACGTTCCTATATCGTCGCTTGCGAGACCGAGCAAAGCGTACCGGCAGGGATGTATTTGAGCGTCGATACACCGAGTCGTTCGTTCCGGACGTTCCAGGAAGGGGAGAAGACGTACATGCTCGTCGGGGGAGAGGGTCATTTGAGTGGTCACGTGACGGAGACACGCTCACGTTATGATCGACTCGATCGCTTCGCCCATGACGCGTTCGATGCGAAGAAAGCCAGCTTCCGATGGTCGTCCCAAGATTTGATTACGCTCGACCACTTGCCGTACGTTGGACAGATGTTCAGCCGGGAGCCGGATGTGTTTGTCGCGACGGGATTCGCCAAATGGGGGATGACGAACGGGATCGCCTCGGGCCTCCTCTTGGCTGATGTGTTGACCGGACGGGAAAACCGGTTTCGGGAGCTGTTAAATCCGCTCCGCTCGAAATTGAAGGCAGCTGATGTCGGTCAGTTCTTGAAGACGAACCTCGACACGGCAACTCAGTTCGTCAAAGGCTCCCTCGAAAAATCGGGATTGCTCGACGATTTGCAGCTTGATGAAGGGGGCATCGTCCAAGTCGACGGGAAAAAGGTCGGAGCCTATCGTGACCTCGACAACGAGTGCCACCTCGTCTCGACACGGTGCACGCACATGGGCTGTACCGTCAATTGGAACGACGCCGAACGTTCGTGGGATTGTCCGTGCCATGGGTCCCGGTTCGATACGAAAGGGAACGTGTTGGAGGGACCGGCGACGAAGCCGCTCTCATACGAGCGGAAACCCGATGCGTCGAAACAATAGGCAACTTGGCGTGACTATATTAAAGTAGAGAAGTAACGATATAACTGTCATAGGGGTGGAATCAGAATGGAACTTACAAAGCAGTGGCGTGACCATTTCAAACAATTGCGTGCCTTCGACGAGGCAATTTCTTTATTATACTGGGACATGCGCACCCAGATGCCGGAACAATCGGCACCGTTACGGGCCGAGACGATCGGCTATCTATCGACCGAGGCGTTCAAGCGCCAGACGAGTGAATCGTTCAAGTCATTGCTTGCGGAAATGACGGAGACGGAGAACTTGACACCGATCGAGTTGCGTTCGGTCGCGGTCGCCAAGACACAATACGAGCGGAACGCCAAAATCCCGTCATCGGAGTACCAAGAGTACGTGACGCTTGTCTCCGAGGCCGAGACGGCTTGGGAAAAGGCGAAAGACCAGGATGACTGGCACACGTTCGCCCCTTATTTGGAGAAAATCATCGGGTTTCAACGGAAATTCGCGGATTACTTCGGCTACGAGTCACATCCATATGATGCCTTGTTGTATGACTATGAACCGGGTATGACGGTCGACCAGCTCGATAAGTTGTTCCAGACGCTACGCGACGAGCTCGTCCCGCTCATCCGCCAGTTGCCGGAACCTGTGCGAGGGCTCGACTGGTCGATGGACAAGACCGTCCAGCAACGGCTGTGTGAGGACTGGATGCGGGTCGTCGACTATGACTTGACGCGCGGCCGTCTCGATGCAACCGTGCATCCGTTCGAGATCACGATCAACCGTCGCGATGTGCGCATCACGACGAAATATGATGAGACCGATTTCCGCAACGCCTTGTTCGGCACGATGCATGAGGCCGGACACGCGACGTATGAACAGCAAATCGACTCGGACCTCGACGAACTAGGACTCGGGGGCGGTGCCTCGATGGGGATCCATGAATCGCAGTCCCTCTTCTTTGAAAACTTTGTCGGACGGAGCGAGGCGTTTCTGAACAGTGTCTACCCGCGCCTTCAATCCGAGCATCCGCAGTTGCAGGACGTGGACTTCGAGACGTTCTATGCCGGCGTGAACGAGGCGAAACCGTCGCTTATCCGGATTGAGGCGGACGAACTGACGTACAGCCTGCATATCATCATCCGCTATGAGCTCGAAAAGAAACTCATCCAAGGCGATTTATCGGTCGACGAGTTGCCAGCGGCATGGAACGCGCTCTATAAGGAATATCTCGGTGTCGATGTGCCGAGTGACGCGAAAGGCGTCCTGCAAGACGTACACTGGGCCGGCGGGTCGTTCGGCTACTTCCCGAGCTATGCCCTCGGTCTGATTTACGCCGCTCAATTGACGGAATCACTCCGAAACGAGCATCCTGACTTCGAGACGCTCGTCAGCATGGGCACGTTCGGGCCGATTAAGCAGTGGCTCGAGGACAATGTCCACCGCCATGGGAAGGCGTTGACGCCGAACGAGCTTATCAAGCAAGTGACTGGGGAGGACATCTCGGTCCGGCCACTCATCCGTTATTTGACGACCAAATATCAAACGAACTGAGGCGACGTCTGATGAAACTATACGCACATCGTGGTGTGATGGCGCGCTATCCCGAGAACACGATGTCGGCATTCCGGGCCGCGGTCGACGCCAAGGCCGACGGGATCGAAGCGGACGTCCATATGACGAAAGACGGAGAACTCGTCCTCATCCATGACGAGACGATCAATCGGACGACGGACGGTCAGGGTCGGATCGCCGATATGACGCTCGCAGAACTGCGAGCGGTCAATGTGGGTGTCATGTGTGGCGCCAATGATCGTATCCCGACGCTGGAAGAACTGATTGACCTGTGCCGAGGGACAGCGCTTCGCCTCAATCTCGAGGTCAAGACCGATATCGAGCGATATCCCGGCATCGAAGAGCGTCTAATCGACAGCCTCCGTGACCAACACGTCCCCGCCGAGCAGGTCGTGTTCTCCTCCTTTAACCATGCGACGCTGAACCGGTTGCACCAGCTGGCTCCCGAGTTCGAATGCGCCGTTCTACTGGCTCAACCGCTCTACGAAATCGTCGCCTACTGTAAGGAAGTCGGGGCGACGTCCGTCCACCCGCACGTCCGGACATTGACCGACGATGAAATCCTCCACCTGCAATATGTAGGGCTTGCTATCCGGCCCTATACCGTCAAAACGGTGCCTGACCTCGAACGGTTCCGCCGGCTCGAGGTCGATGCGGTGTTCGTGAACGACATCGATTGGGCCAAAGCATATTCGACCCCGTAACGTTACGCGTTACGGGGTTTTTAAATTGAGGTGAAGGGGAAGTGAGGATAATGTAAAGAAAGCGGTTTCTTCTCCGATGTGCCCAACGGCATATTCAGAGCACACCGTCACCTTTACGCCATTGCTCCGTTGTCTTAAATTTAAGATGTCACCAGCTACATAGCAATCAGATGTAGCACACTTTGCAGCACGCATCAAACTTGTCGTACGCAGTCAATCGGTCAACCCAAGCAGAAAAAGGAGGAAATTTCACATGAAGAAATTGATGTCTTTACTTGGTACACTCGCCTTGGCGTTCGCACTCATCGTACCGGTCAGTGCAGATGGACACGAGAACGCGATGGTACGTGTACTCCACGCTTCACCTGACGCACCTGCGGTAGATGTGTATGTCAACGGTGAAGTCGCAGTCGAAGGCGCAGAGTTTAAAGCGCTCACAGACTACTTGACTCTCCCGGCTGGAGATTACAACGTGGAAATCAAGCCAGCTGGTGATGCCGAGACGGTCGTCGTTGCGGCAGACCTCTCGATCGAAGCAGGCAAGTTCTACACAGCGGCAGCAATCGGCCAACTTGAGAACATCGAGATCGCAGCGATGGAAGACGATGCGAACTTTGAAGATGGAAAATCGAAAGTCCGCGTCGCTCACTTCTCACCTGACGCACCGGCAGTCGATGTAGCCCCTAAAGGTGGCGACCCACTCTTCTCGAACCTTGAGTTCAAAGCAGTGAGTGACTACGGTACACTCGACGCTGGCACGTATGACCTCGAAGTTCGTCCAGCTGGCGCGACTGACGTCGTGAAGGCGCTTGACGGTGTTGCCCTCGAAGGCGGCAAAAACTACACGGCGTTCGCCATCGGACTCCTTGAAGGCGAACCAGCGTTTGAAGTCCTCCTCGCAGCAGACGGCGGTGAGATGGCCGGAGCTCCTGAAACAGGTCAAGGTGGCCTCGCTCAGACAGCATCAATGAACTGGTTGCTCGCAGCAGCGGTCCTTGGTGCAGCAGCAGCTGGCTTCTACGTCTTTCGTCGTCAGAAGCAAGACGCTTAAGCTTCTCTTGATTGGAACGTTATCGTTCCTCATGATTGCACCGGTCGCAGATGCACCGGATGCGGACGCGAAGCTGACGACCGTCGGCTTCGCTGAACCGCTCGTCCTTGCAGCGACCGAGATCGACCGTCAATCTTTTCGCACCGACACGTTCGTCCCGAAACGACTGAAGATTCCGTCAATTGACGTCAATGCGGTCATCCAACCGGTCGGGAAAGACCGACTCGACCGGATGGATACGCCGACAGTCGCAGACGAGGTCGGATGGTATCGCTACGGGGCAAAAGCGGGTGCGACTGGCAACGTCGTGTTATCCGGTCATCTCGATGACCTCCGCGGACCGGCCATCTTCGCAAACCTTGGCGAACTGCGCCTCGGAGAATCGGTGACGCTCCAGCGTAACAAAAAGGTGATCGAATATGAGGTCGTCTCCGTCGAACGTTACCGGCTTGAAGACGTTCCGCTCGCCTCGATCTTCGCGGCGACCCAAGCGACACGGCTTCAGCTTATCACATGTGCGGGTCCTTATGACCCGGAACACGGTTATCGTGATCGAATCGTCGTCACGGCGATCGCCAAGACATGAACGAAGAAACCCTCGATCAGGGCAAATATCCTGATCGAGGGTTTCTTTTTTGTGGAAGGACATAAGAAAAACGACTGAGGCCGAAATGAATCAGGCCCAGTCGTTTTATGCGTCCATCCGATCAAGCAGTTTTGATAGAAGAATCAATTCGTCATCTGAAAAGTCTTCGAACACGTCCATCAAGTACTCGATTTTCATGTCTTCTAACGTCTCGAACAAGGCACGACCTTCTTCAGTCGCTTGCAATTCGACAACGCGACGATCGCGTTCGCTGCGTTCGCGTGAAATCAATCCTTTTTTTGTGAGCTCATCCGCGAGTGCCGTGATCATCGAAGCCGAGAACTGAAACTCGTTCGATAGGGCAGAGGCGATTTGAGGACTATTTTGACATAGCGACCGAAGGATGAAGAATTCGTTTCGCGTCAAGTATTGTGAGAACATCGACCGGAGGTTTTTTTTCACTCCGCGATAGTTCATGCGAATCCCTCGCTCAGCATCAGCGACGAGCTGTCGGCGGGATGCTGTTTGTACAGGTGTTGTCATCCTCAAGCGTACCTCCTACGTAAATATCATTATTTGCATATATTTCAGAACATAAAAACATTCTACAATAAAAACATGAAGTCTGTAAAGTTATGATGGCTCTTCTCGGATGCGAAGTTCTTGGATGACTTCATCATAATGCTTCAAGTCCGGATAGAAGCGGCGGAAGAAGAACTCGATCTGTTGGTCATCCCCTTCGGCGAGCAACTTGGCAAGCACGGCATAGACGACGCCCATCCCTTGACGGGGTAACAATGACGATGGCAAGAGCGTCGCACATTGGATGGCCCGGTTGAAGTAACGATCGAGCGTGTCGCTCAAGTCCTGGAACGTCCGAATCTCGGCATAATGGAACATGCGTGTCAGCTCGATGATCGTCGACAGGTCGGTGTCGAGCAACCAATCACTTTGGAAGATGGCGTTATCGAGCTTCTCGACGGTGACATCGTTGGCGATATAATAGTTCAAGTTGTCCCGGGTGATACTCACCTTGTCCGGCGACTCGACGATGCGTTCGACCGTCTCTTGTTCGAACGTCCGCAACTGTTTGCGGATATTGACGAACTCGGAGTCGGCGATCTCGAGGAGTCCCGCGACACGGCTGAAACTGCGTTTAATCTCCGGTGGGACAGCGTTTGGGTTTTTATAGCCGAGGTCGTGCTCAATCTCGGCCCAGGCATGTTGCAAGATGGACCGGACTTGAATCTCGGCCTCTTTTTCCTCGAACCGGCGATACTCGCCTAGGGCGAGCCGTTTGTCGTTTAAACCGACGACATAATGGACCGAGAGGTAACCGAACTCGTTCGGATCGAGCAGAGTGGATTTATCGATCGACTGTTCGCGGTCGATTCGGAACTCGTCCTCAAGGATCTGGGCCACGGCCCGGACGTCGTCGTGGAAATAGGTCACGATCCGAATCCCCGCCAAATCTTGCACGTCGCGCAACGACCGATATTGGTACGGTTTACGGGACAGTTTGGCATAAAGACTCTCCGCTTCCTTGGCCCGGGCGACGATCGAATGGAACTGGATCCCGGCGTCGTTCAATAGCTCGCTGAGGAGCGACTTCAGCTTGGCGGCAAACGCCTCGTAATCCTCTTTTTCATTCATATAGTCGAGCATGATCGTATTCATATCCTGTCTCGGCATCTACATCACTCCTTGTCTCATTAAATGTAGTATAGCATCATTGAAATCGCTGTCGCACCTGTCGCCCGTCCCTATGATACAATACGGCATGGAACGGGAAGGAGTGTCGCATGTGAGAGTGAGCCATACATTGAAATCGATGGAACGCGAGAAGCTGGAGATCGTCGCCGGCCTGTTACAACAGGCGGGTTATCGGGCCGGTAAGATCGATTGGCAGACCGGCATCAATATCGTTCGTCTCAGTCGAGGAGGCATCTCTTCCGAACTGGATGAACGGGCACGCATTCAAGGCATCGTCGATCATTTCGGGATTGATGACTGGACCGCCACGTTTTCTTGAATCCCGCTTTTTCAAATCGCTGACAGAAAACGGGTTTTACGACTCATTTTTCGGGAATAGTATATTATTCGATTTTAGAACAGCGGACGTTTAGGAGGATGAATATGTTAGAAACAAGAATCGTACGGGATATGACCTTGGTCGACCATGAAGTGAACGGGATGGTGTCAGGGGGATGTGTCAACGAGAATATTTACTTATTTGCCAAAGATGAAGAATTGACGGTGCGCCTCGCCGCGGAAGCCGGCGTGCAACCATACCGCATCACTGAAAAAGGGTTATGGGAATCGCTCATGTCGAAGTTCACGAAAAACTCGGATGACCGGCTCGACCAGCTCGAGAGCCTCGGCCTGACGAAAGAGATGGTCGAATCGCTCGAGAGTGAGATTCAGGCTGGGAAGATCGTCCTCGTCTGTGACAAATCATAAGAACAGCCGGAACTGATATGAATCAGTCCCGGCTGTTGTCATTTCGTCTCATAATAGGCGTTCACGATCCGGCGCAACGAGCACTCGTTCAAATCGAGCGGTTTGAACCCGGCGTCCTGCAACAGGCGTTTCGTATTGGTGTCATTGAACGAGATGTTGCGGTTCAAGTAAGGATTGAACACTTTCACCATCTCGTTGAACGTCTGCTCGACGTTGCTCAACGAGGACGTCGCCGTCTCGGTGATTTTGAGGTGCGGGAACTCGAGCGCCTGCTTCATGTACTCGAGCATCGTCTCGTTACGTGGCGGGGCATCATTCGTGACGTTGTAGATCGTGTTCGGACGAGCATGTTCGATGGCAGCCAGCAACACGTCGGCCACATAATCGACCGGGACGAGGTTCGACGTGCCCGTCTCAGAGCCAAGGAGACGGATCGGGCCGTCAGGGGCACCTTTCCGTTCGAGTCGGCGTTTGAACACCTCGAGAGACGCATATAGCCGTACATGGTGAACTTCGAGTCGGCCTCGCCGGTCTTCGAGTCGCCGACGATGATGGCGGGCCGGAAGATAGAGACGGCCAAGTCATGACGTGCATCCCAGACGGCTTGTTCGGCGTGTGCCTTACTCTCCTCGTAGGGGTTGTGGAACGTTTGGTCGGTCGCATACAGCGTCTCGTCTCCGTTCTCACGTGCGCCAAGCGTATAGGCCGTGCTGACGTGGAAGAAGCGGGGGCAGTGTAGCGCCTTTGCGAGCGCGAGCGCTTGTTTCGTCCCGGTCAAGTTCGTCTCGAACAGCTCGTCGCGGAGTTCCTCATCAAATTTGACGAGCGCGGCCATGTGGAGCACCAGGTCGAAGCCGCGGTCATGGTTTGTGATAAAATCCTCGTCCGCTCCAAGGAATGGGGCCGTCAAATCCCCGGCCAGCACTGTAATCGAGCGGCGTTCGTCCTGCGAGAACATCGCCTCCACTTTTTCAGGCGTGCGGGCGAGGACGCACAGGTTATGGCCTCGATGAATCAGCTCGCGGGCAAGCCGCCCCCCTAAAAATCCGGTCGCACCGGTCATAAAAATATTCACAGCGTTCTTCCTCTCTTTTCAGTCTCTCCCCATCATAACAAGCAACGGCGGAATGAGCCACTTTCAACCCGATGTTTCAAATTTGGGGTTTAACATTTTTTAAAGTGGGTTATGACTTAAGGAGAAGCGTACGCAAGGTACGTCATGACAGTGTTGATCTGTCAAATAACTTAAGTGAGGTTTTTTAGAATCATGGCTAATCTATTCGGAACTGACAAGGATGGCAACAGGAAGAAGCAAGAAGAGATTGAAAAAACGGTTCAGGAGAAAGGGATTACCCAGATCCATATGTATTTCTCCGACGTGCTTGGAGACTTGAAGCTACTGACTCTCTCTGCAAAATTGTTGCCGGAAGTTTTTGAAGGGAAGACGATGTTTGACGGTTCATCCATCGCTGGTTTCTCTTCCATCAAAAACTCAGACCTATTCTTGAGACCGGATTTAGATCGTCCACGCTACGAACAGGACGGGGACGAGAGCATCCTCGCGTTCTTCTGTGACGTCTGCACGCCAGACGGGGCACGGTATGAGTTCGACCCGCGTAACGTCTTGAAGGATGCCCTCGAGCGCGCTGCTGGCGACGGATACTCGATCTTCGTCGGCGCCGAGCCGGAATTCTTCATCTTCGACGAGAACGGAGAGTTCTATGACGAGGCGGGATACTTCTCGACACGTTCAGAAGACAAAGGCTATGAGGTCCGTCAACATATCGCCAACCGGTTGAGTGAGGTCGGCTTCAACATCGAAGCGGTCCACCACGAAGTGGCCCCGGCCCAGCACGAGATCGGTATCAAGTACGATGACGCGTTGCATACGGCCGACAACATTCAGTTCTTTAAAGAACTCGTCACGTTGGCAGCCCAAGAGAAAAACGCGAAAGTGTCATTCTTGCCGAAACCACTCCGTGACGTCAACGGGTCGGGGATGCACCTCAACATCTCGGTGTGGAAGAACGACAAAGACGGCAATCCGACGGTTAACGCCTTCGAAGAGCCGGAGTCTGAATACGGCCTGTCGCTCACGGCCCGCCACTTCATCGAAGGCATCTTGAAACATGCCCGTGCGACGGCCATCTTCACGAACCCGCTCCCAGAATCATATGAGCGTCTCGTGCCAGGTTTCGAGGCACCGGTCAACATTTGCTGGAGCCCGTCGAACCGCAGTTCGATGATCCGTATCCCGGCGTCACGTGGTAGCGCGACACGTGTCGAGGTCCGGAACCCGGACCCGAGCGCGAACCCGTATCTCGCTCTCGCGGCCTTGATCTATGCGGGACTCGAAGGCATCGAGCAACAGCTCGAGCCGTCGTCACCGAACGAGGATGATTTGTTCGAGTACTCGGCGAAACAAATCGAGAGCCAAGGCATCTCGTCACTCCCGGCGACGTTCCATGAGTCGATCCAATCGCTCAAGTCAGATCGGTTCCATGATTACTTCAACCACGACTTGATCGACCGCTACTTGTCGCTCATCCAAGTCCGTAAATAAGCGAAGCATACAAAAGCCCATTCCTCGGTTGAGGAATGGGCTTTTACGCTTAATGGATGCCACGCATATACTTTTTGATGACCGGGGCGAGTCCGAACAAGATCATGCTGAGCACGATGGCCGCACCACCGATAATGCCGAAGTAGAGCATCTCGTTCTCTGGTGAATAGAAGCGGACGAGCTGGGCGTTGATCCCTTGGGCCGCCGCGTTCGACAAGAACCAGAGCGACATCGTCTGGGCCGAGAAGGCCGCCGGAGCGAGTTTCGTCGTCGCCGACAGACCGACCGGCGACAGGCTGAGCTCACCGAGCACGACAATGAAGTAACTGAGCACGAGCCAGAGCGGGTTGACGAGCGTGTCCGGGCCGCCGAAATAGGCCGGGAGCAAGATCACCAAGAAACTTAATCCTGCGAACAAAATCCCGAAGGCGAACTTCGTCGGGATGCTCGGCTCACGGTCACCAAGTCGGACCCAAAGCCATGCGAACACCGGAGCTAGCATGATAATGAACAACGGGTTGAGCGACTGGAACCAAGCCGGCGAGAGCGTGAACCCTAAAAATTCGAGGTCGGTCCGCTTGTCGGCGTAGCTGGCCAAAATCGTCGCGCCTTGCTCTTGAATCGCCCAGAACATGACCGAGGCGATGAAGAGCGGGATATAGGCGATGATCCGTGACCGCTCCACTTCCGTCGTTTTCGGGCTGCGATACATGACGATGAAATAAATCGTCGGGATGGCGATCCCGAACACACCGACGAGACCGATGAACGTGTTGATCGTAAACAAACCTTGTGGAATCAACACGGCCAATAGACCACCGATGAGGACAACCGCGATCGCCGTATACTTGATTGCGTTTTTCCGTTCAGACGGTGTCAACGGGTTCGGTACATATGAGCCGGCGAGACCGAGGTTCTTTTTCTTCGTGACGAGGAAAACGACGAGACCGATGAACATCCCGACCGCGGCGAGTGCGAAGCCCCAATGGAAACCGTAACTCTTTTGGACCCCACCGACGATGAGAGGCGAGATGAAGGCGCCAAGGTTGATCCCCATATAGAAGATACTGAACCCGGCGTCACGACGACGATCCGTCTCATTGTAAAGGTCACCGACGATGCTCGAGACGTTCGGTTTCAAGAGACCGGTCCCGATGACGATCAACGCCATCGAGATGAACAAGAACGTCAGGCTGCCTGGAATCGACAGGACGATATGACCGAGCATGATGAACACACCGCCGAAGAAGACGGCACGCGACGTCCCGAACACACGGTCGGCGAGCCATCCCCCAATGACCCCTGACATGTAGACGAGTGCGCCGTACACCGACATGATCGACAAAGCGACGTTCTGGTCGAGGCCGAGACCGCCTTCTGACACCTCGTAGTACATGTAGAACACGAGGATGGCACGCATCCCGTAATACGAGAACCGTTCCCAAAACTCAGTGAAGAATAGCGTGAACAAACCTTTAGGTTGTCCGAAAAATCCTTTTTGCGGTACGCTGTCCACAATTTTCTGTTTATCGATCCTTTCCATGAAAGATCCCTCCTTAACCGTTTTATAATAAAAAGAATCATTATGTTTGTAAAGAATAAATGAATGAAAAATTCAAAATTTAACGATTTTGAAACGAAATCAAAAACCACACTAAACGACTAGGTTCAGTGTGGTTTTTATAAGTCACGCTGTCTTTTGTTTCGCCTCGGCCGCACTGACGCGACGTCCGAGCTGCCAATAGATGAGGCCCGACACACAGCTGGCCGCCCCGACGAGGATCAAGGCAATATGGCCGGCCCGCTGGTCGAAGAACAGGCTTGCCATGATCGGCGCCGTCACCCCGCCGATCAACCATTGGATGCTGGCGGCCCCGTTGTAGGCCCCGCGCATGTTCTCCGGAGCGATCAGAGCGATGAACGTCTGCTGGACCGGGGACATGATCATCTCACCGAGCGTATAGAACGCGTACACCGCGAGCAAGACGCTGACGAGGACGAGGTACGGTGTCCCGAGTGAATAGAGGAGACGCGGCATGACCGCAATCAAGATCATGCCGACCCCGAAGATGGTCGCCCCGGCGAGCATGACGTTGCCGAACGGCTTGCGGCCGAGTTTCGAAGCAATCGGGAACTGGAACAACACGACCATGATGCCGTTCAAGGCGAGCATATAGGCGAACGGGTTCTCACGATCGGTGAACGATGGCATCGACTCTCTCAAGAAGAGAGGCAGCATGCTCTCGATGAGCGAGAAGCCCATCGAGATGAAGACGCCGGCGAAAATGAAGACGAGGAAGACCTTGTCGTTATAGAACACCCGAAGCACGTCCCGGTTCGACGGTATGTCGACATCGGTCGTCTCTGGGAGCGACTCCCGAATGTAGCGACCGAGCACGAGCGCATACAAGACGAAGACGAGCGCGGCCGAGTAGAAGATATACTGCCGGTCGATGAACAGGACGGCGCTACCGAGGAGCGGTCCGAGCGCCGCCCCGATGTTATGGCCCATCCTCAACAGGCCAAACGCCTCGTTCATCTGTTCAGGCTCGGTCACGTCGGCCACCATCGCGCTCGCGGCCGGATGGAACAACGAGTTCGTCAAGCCGAGCATGGCGTTCAAGAGGAGGAGCGGCCAGAACGTCTCGGCGAAGGCGAAACCGACGAGGGCGAGGGCGTCGCCGAGAATGGCAGCCATCATGATTGGTTTGCGGCCATACAAATCCGCGAGCCGTCCGCCGACGACCGAACCGATCAGGGCCATGATCGGCCCGGTAGCCATGATGACACCGACCTGGATATAACTGTCGAGCTTGTCGCTGTAATAGAGGACGAGGAACGGCGCAATCATGAACATCATGACGCCGGTGATCGTCTCCCCGAGGAAACGGATCCAAATATTGCGGTCGAGTCGTTTGAGTGATTGAATCATTAGGTTCACCTGCTTTACTTAATAAAATGAAAAAAGGGACGCAGCATGCACAAAGGCATACGCGTCCCTACGATCTTAGACATGCCTCGGAAGGCAGGCGAACGTCACGGATTCAAATCACGGAGAGGCGCCTGCCGGTCAATATGGACTTGGACGTGCGAGTGTTGAATGACTGACATCGGTACCTCTCCTTTCTGCATTGGACTGTCTTCTCTTCAAGATTATGATATCTCTGTGAAATGTGTCAATCTAAATCGTCAATGTGTCATAACAATTCATTCAAATTCTTGCGACTGAGCCGGTAGTCGATCAAGCGAGACAACACGACTTGAATCATCGCCGTCACCGGTACACTGATGAACATGCCGACGAGACCGAACAGGCTGCCCCCGATGATGATCGACGTGATGACCCAGAACGGGGTGATGCCGACGCTGTCACCGAGAATCTTCGGTCCGAGCCAGAGCCCGTCGAATTGTTGTAGCAAGAAGATGAACAAAAGGACGATGAGCGCCGTGAACGGGTCATAGAAATAGGTGATGATGAACGCCGGGATCATCCCGAGCAACGGACCGACATACGGGATGAAGTTCAGGACCCCGATGATGACGCCGAGGAGAAGCGCGTAAGGCGCCCCGATGATCAACAGCCCGACGACGGCCATCACCCCGATGATGAGGCAATCGAGCGACTTCCCGATGATATAGCGTTTGAAGATGTAGTCCATCTCTTGGAAGATGTCGATCGTCGTCTTGGCCGACGCGACCGGGAACATCGCATACAACAGACGCTTGAACATGCGGGCAAAGACTTCTTTGTCTTTCAATAGATAGATCGAGATGACGATCCCGATCAAGAAGTTGATGAGCGTCATCGTGAAACTCGACACGTAACTGACCGACGACAAAACGGCGGTCTCGACCCAACCGGAGTAACGTTCCTCGAAGCGGCTGAAGTCGATGGCCTGGGCGATCGTCGCGTTATACTCTTTCAAGTACGTGTTCAACTGGGCGAGAAACCCGTCGATTTGCCGGATATAGAACGGGAGCTCCTCGATGAGCGAGGCCACGCTCGAATAAATGCGCGGGAACAGCGTCACCGCAGAGATGACGAGAATTCCGATGAAAACGATGTAGACGATCAACAACCCCTGATATCGTTTTAAGTGAAACCGTTCTTCTATATAGGACAGGACGGTATTCAGGAGCAGCGCGATGGCGATCCCCATGATGATCGGCGTCAGCAACTGGAATGCGTAATGCAGCACACGAGAAATCGTGTCCGGTTCACTGATGACCTTCCAAAGGACGAGCAGAATCAGTCCGATCACGCTCAACTTCCAAATTAATTGACGGTTTAATTCCAATGGTCCATCCCCTCTTGGTTTAAATTTTGTAGAATAGTGTTCACTTTTTACTATGACCGTTTTTTTGCCGGGATTCAATAGGGCGCACCCATTTTCGAAAAAGGATTGACAAGATTGGTAACGTTTGGTTAACTAAGTGACATATTACAAAAAGACAAATCGCATATAAAAACACTTTCTATCAAGAGAAGCGGAGGGACTGGCCCGATGAAGCTTCAGCAACAGATTGTTTCAATACTGTGCTAATTCCAGCAAGGTGACCTTGAGAGATGGAAAGGTGGTTGTTTGAATACGTCCGTATCTCGACACCCCTTTCCGCGGAAAGGGGTGTTTTTTGCATAGGAGGACTATTCATGACAGACAGACGCTCACACTTATTAAAAACTTTACCGCCCCAACACTTCGTCGGACTCGCGAACGAAGTCGCCGAGCTCGAACAGGCCGGCCGTGACATCATCCGACTCGGACAAGGGACGCCCGACCTGCCGACGCCGGAGCCGATCTGTGAGGCGCTCCAGACGGCGCTCCTCGACGCCTCGACCCACCAATACGGTCCGTTCCGCGGTCAGGCCCGCCTGAAACAAGCGGTGGCGACGTTCTATTTGAACGAGTATGGGGTCGAGCTCGACGCCGAGACGGAAGTCGCGATTCTCATCGGCTCCAAGTCCGGGCTCATCACGTTGCCGCAATGCGTGCTCGAGCCAGGCGACGGCATCTTGTTGCCGAACCCGGGCTATCCCGACTATATCTCCGGCGCCCGGCTCGCCGGTGCCGTCGTCCATGATCTCGTCTTACGCGAGGAGAACGGTTTCCTCCCTGACTACGAGACGCTCGACACGGACGGGGCGAGACTGATGTATTTGAACTATCCGAGCAATCCGACCGGTGCCGTCGCCTCACCCGCCTTCTTTGACGATACCGTCCGTTTCGCCCGGGAGCGGGACTTGATGGTCGTTCACGACTTCGCATATGGCAGCATCGGGTTCGATGGCCATGTTCCGCCGAGCTTCCTTCAAGCCGAAGGAGCGAAAGACGTCGGCATCGAGGTGTACACGATGTCGAAAGCGTTCAACATGTCCGGGTGGCGCGTCGCCTTCGCCATCGGGAACAAAGACATCATCGAGGCGATCAACACGTATCAGGACCATGTGCATGTCAGCGTGTTCTCGGCCATCCAAGCGGCCGCCGTCGCCGCGCTCGAGGCGCCACGTTCCATTCGGGACGATTTGGCTCGGCTCTATGAGGCCCGTCGTGATCGTCTCATCGAAGGGTTGAACCGGGCCGGATGGGCCGTCGAACCACCGGAAGGGTCGTTCTTCGTCTGGGCGAAAGTGCCCGAGGGTGATGCCAAATCGTTCTCACGGAAACTACTGTACGAGGCCGGTGTCGCCGTCACCCCCGGCTATTTCTTCGGCTCCGAAGGGAACGGCTACGTCCGCTTCGGTCTCGTCTCACCAGAACCGAAGATCGACGAGGCCGTCGAACGGATCGAGCGGTTGTTCGCCGCCTATGAGGAGGTGCGCGCATGATCCGCCAAGCCGTCCTCGAATATGACCACGCCGATGACGCGCTCGACCGGCTCTATGAATTGGTCAGCGGACGTCGCGCCCACGTCCTGCGCGGCCAAAACGGGTACGACGTCGTCCGAGACATCTATCCGGCCATCACGGACTATCCGACGACACAGTTCCGTGGGGAGTGCACCGACGCTGAAGTCGAACGGCTGAAGCAAAAGGACATCGATGTCCTCATCGCCATCGGAGGAGGGAAGCTCGTCGACACGGCCAAACTCGTCGCCTACCAATGTAACGTTCCGCTCATCGTCATTCCGACGCTCGCCTCGAACTGTGCCGCTTTCACGCCGCTCAGCGTCGTCTATCGAAAGGATGGGAGCTATGACCGATACGACATATTCCGCGTCGTCATCGAACGGGTCATCGTCGATCCGCGGGTCATCGCGCGCTCTCCATATGAATACTTCCGAGCCGGTGTCATCGACACGGTCGCGAAGTTTTACGAGGCCCGTTACTTGAGCGGCGACAGCTCGATTGATGCCGGCGTCAACACCGGGCTCGCCTTGGCCGAGCAGTGCGGTCGTCTCGTCGAACTCGATTTGAGCAAAGCGGCCTTTGAGTCATATAGCGACGACATCCGCTTCGCGGTCGATCACGTGCTCGCCGTCGGTGGTGCCGTCGGAGGATTTGGTGACGCCGGGACACGGGTCGCCGTGGGCCATGCGGTCCATAACGCGCTCAGCCGGTTCGCGTCGACACATGCTTTCTTGCACGGGGACAAGGTCGGCTTCGGGCTGATCGTCCAGGAGCGGTTGCGCCGCTCGGCCGATGCCTCGTACTTGGAGGCCTGGTTGAAACGGTTCGGTGCCCCGACGACGCTCGAGACGCTCGGAATCGGACCGGATGACATCCCGGTACTGGTCGACTCCGTCATGACGGAGACCGAGCTGCAACAGTTGCCGGCCCCGCTAAACAGAGGCTATTTGAAAATAATTTTTGAAAATTTGCAATTATCTATTTACAAATAAAAGAATTGAAAGTAAGATGATAACAATTAAATAGACCGATTGCTTATCAAGAGTGGTGGAGGGACTGGCCCTATGAAACCCGGCAACCAGATCATTATGATCATGGTGCTAATTCCAACAGACGAAACCGTCTGGGAGATGAGCGTGTCCGACTTTGACTTGTCGTGCCCGCCACTCTGAATGAGTAGCGGGCTTTCATTTTGGAGGAGGAACAACCATGAACATCAAACAGAAAACAGTACTCGCAGGAACATCACTACTCGCCGCCCTCGCCTTGTCGGCGTGCGGACAATCGGACGCGAGCGAGGCTCTCAGCACGGAGGCGCTCACCATCGGCGTCACGGGCGGACCACACCAACAGATTGCCGAGAAAGTGAAAGAACTCGCGGCAGAGGACGGCCTCGAACTCGACATCAAAGTGTTCAACGACTACAATACGCCGAACACGGCACTCGCCGAGGGCAGCCTCGATGTGAACAGTTACCAGACGTTGTCGTTCCTCGAACTACAAAAATCCGACAAAGGCTATAAGATCGACGATGTGTTCAAGACCGTCGCTTTCCCGATGGGGCTCTACTCAGAGAAGTTGACCGACATCGAGGACTTGAAGGAAGGTGACAAGGTCGCCGTCCCGAACGACCCGGCGAACGAGCTGCGGGCGCTCCGTCTCTATGAGACAGCGGGCCTCATCACGTTGAAAGAAGGCTTGACCGACAAGGCGACGAAACGAGATATCGCCGAGAACCCGCTCAACCTTGAATTCATCGAGCTCGAGGCGTCCCAGCTCCCGACCCAGCTCCCGGAAGTCGCACTCGCGGCCATCAACACGAACTTCGCGATGGGTGCCGGCCTATCGATCAATGAGGACGCCTTGTTCCACGAAGACACGGTCAATAACCCGTATCCGAACTACGTCGTCGTCCGCACCGACAACAAGGATGACGAAGTCGTCGCGACGCTCAAGTCGTACTATCACTCGGACGAGGTCCGGACGTTCATCGAAGAGACGTTCAACGGCTCGATCGTCCCGGCGTTTTAAGGAGGCCCTATGATCGCACTTAAAGGAATCACGAAGACGTTCACGGTGAACAAAGGTGCCGTCACCGCACTTGACGATGTCTCGCTCACGATCGAGAAAGGCGAGATTTTCGGCATCATCGGCCGAAGCGGCGCCGGCAAGAGCACGCTCATCCGCATGATCAATCTGCTCGAACGCCCGACGTCGGGCCAGGTCGAGATCGAAGGGCAGGACATCACGAAGCTCGACAAACGTGGGCTCTCAAAACTCCGCCATCGAATCGGAATGATCTTCCAACACTACAACCTGCTCAAGACGGCGACCGTCGAAGAGAACGTCGCCATCCCGCTCCGGCTTGAAGGTCTCGACAAGGCAACGATCCGTGCTCGCGTCGACAAATACCTCGACATCGTCGGCTTGACGGACCATCGGAAACATTATCCCGAGCAACTCTCGGGCGGACAGAAGCAACGTGTCGCCATCGCCCGGGCCCTCGCGCATGAGCCGGACATCCTGCTCAGCGACGAGGCGACGAGCGCGCTCGACCCGGAGACGACCGAGTCGATCCTCGACCTCTTGCTTGACATCAACCGCGAGCTCGGACTGACGATCTTTTTGATCACGCACGAGATGGAAGTCATCGAGCGCATCTGTGACCGGGTCGCGGTCATCGAGGCCGGCCGAATCATCGAGGAAGGGGACGTGCTCGACGTGTTCTCGGACCCGCAGCATGCGACGACACGCAAGTTCTTGAAGACGAACCTCGATGTCCCGAAAGAGGTCGTCGAAGAATTGAGCACGCACGGGACGCTCGTCAACTTGTCGTTCATCGGCCATCAAAGTGAACAGGCCGTGCTCGCCCAGTTGACGAAACGATTCGGCTTGCTCCCGAATATCATCGGGGGCGGCATCAAAAAGCTAAAAGGCGGTCTCGTCGGCAATCTGCTCGTCCATTTGGACGGCGATGAGGCCCAGACCGACCAAGCCGTCCGTTTCTTAGAAGCGAGCGGCGTGAAAGTGAAGGAGGTGACGAACCATGCTTCAGTTTTGGGAAAATTGGGGTGACTTGATTTGGACGGGAACGATCCAGACGCTCACGATGACCGGCATCGCGCTCGTCATCTCGACGTTGATCGGATTGCCGCTCGGGACGCTCCTCGTCTTGACGCGACCGAACGGCCGACTCGCCAATCGTTATCTCTACGGCATCTTGTCGAGCGTCATCAACGTCGTCCGTTCGATACCGTTCATCATCCTCTTGTTCTTCATCCTCCCGTTCACCCGCTTCATCATGGGGACGACGATCGGCGTCCAAGGCGTGCTGTTGCCGCTCATCGTGTTCACGGCCCCGTATATCGCACGGCTCATGGAGTCGGCGCTACTCGAGGTCGACCGCGGTGTCGTCGAGGCGTATGAGGCGATGGGCATCTCGACCCGTAAAATCATCTGGTACGTGTTGATTCGGGAGGCCCGCTCCTCGATCGTGCTCGGTTTGACGATCGCGACGATCGGGCTCATCGGCGCGACTGCGATGGCCGGACTCGTCGGGGCCGGCGGACTCGGCGATATCGCCTATCAGTACGGGCATCTCCGATTCGAACCGGAAGTCATGTATGTGACCATCTTCGTCTTGATCCTGCTCGTGCAATCGATTCAATCGTTCGGCAACCGCTTGGCGGCCAGACTCAAGAAGGCATAAGAAAAAGAGCTCTGCTTCGGCAGGGCTCTTACTTGTTGTCGAGCAACCGTTTCAACTCGGCGATGCGGTCATGACGGGGGATGAACGTCCGAATCTCTTTCTCGCTGAACCCGATTTGAATCCGATTGTCGTCGACGACGATGGGACTCTTCAAAATCTGGGGGTGCGACGCCACAAAGCTGTACAGCTCACGGAGCGACATCTCGTCAAGTTGGTCCGCCGCTTGTTTGTACACGCTCTTTTGGACGGACAACAGGTCGGTCGTCCCGTTCTCCGTGAGGCGAAGCATGTCTTTGAACTCGGTGAACGACATCCCTTGGTCGGTCAATTTCTTCTCGATGAACGGGATGTTCTGTTCGCGTAACCAATCGATCGTCTTACGGGAAGAACTGCAGCTTGTATGTGTGAATACGGTGACCGTCACGGCAACCACTTCTCCTTTACGTAAGTATGGACTTCTCTATTTTCTCTCATACATACGTGACAGACATCGAATATGTTTCAAATCACATATACTTTTTTTGTACAAACGAACGATTTATCACTCCTCACTTCGGGTACATGACGAGAGAGACTACAAACGAGGAGGAATTCACATGTTCGATTACACGGTCAAGACGGATCAGACGGTCGAAGCGGTCGTCGAGAAGTTGAAAGCGACACTCAAAGTGGAAGAGTTCGGCGTACTCTGGGACTTTGATTTGAGTGAGACGCTCGAAGAGAAAGGACAGGCGATTGAGGGGGACTATCGCATCCTCGAGGTATGCAACCCGAAAGAAGCGAAGAAAGTCATCACGGCGCACCGGGAAGGCGGTTATTTCCTGCCGTGTAAGCTCGCTGTCTTCACGAAAGACGGGGCGACCCATGTCGGGATGCCGAAGCCGACGAAACTGATCGAGCTGATCGAGGATGAGTCGCTTCAATCGATCGCCCACGACGTTGAGACGCGACTGACGCGTGCGATTGATCAAGCCGTATAATCATCGTTGCACCCGTCCAGGGAACTGGACGGGTTTTTCGTATTCCCTCCTAAAGTAATATAATGGTAAAATTGGTACAAATAGATGGTAAGGGGCGGATGAGTTGAAAAAGTTAGTCGGTTTACTTGTACTATCCACCGGGTTATTGAGCGGTTGCGGCGGGGAAAAACCAGACGTAGTGAACTTATCGTACGTCGACGCGCATTGGACCGTCAGTAAGTATTCGTTAGAGCAACCAGAAGCCCTCGAATCGGTCGATGAGACACTACAGGCCTGTACCGGGGACTTGACGACCGAATTAAAAGGGGATTTGACCGTGTACGATACGGTCATCGCGAATCGCCATCAGATGACCGATACGGGAGATGAATATGCCTATAAATCGGTGACGTACATCAAAGGCGATGAGAATTATGCACTTTGTCGTGATATGCTCTCGGAACGCTTTCAAGCAGAGGTCATCGAGTCGTTCCCCCAATTTGTTGATACACAGAAAGGAAAGCGAATTCAACGAAACCCGTTCATCGAACCTGCCGATGAGACCACTCAAGCAACATTCCTCGATGCGGATGGATTATTGGAGCCGAGTAATTCTGTCGAACCTTTTCCTGATACCGTCGTCACGTTCACACCAGCCTTCCACGGTGAGATGGAATTGACCATTGGAGATCGACCGGTCGCATTTCCGGTGCTGATGTTCGACCCGATGATGGCACACATAGATGAAGTCAAAGTCGCAATCGGATATCACCCCGATGAAAAGAAGCCCTATATTTTAATGATGCTCGCGGACCTCTATTTCTCGATGAGTCCGTTAGATGAGATTGTCGACCCGTTAAAAGGAGAGCTGACATATGAAGAGTTGAAAGTTAAACGGCTGCCGCTTCATTCGGAACTGTTGCCCGACAAATCCTATCCATTGTATGAGTTCAGTTATATCCGTGACGGGAAAGCGGTGACCGAGATTGCGACCATTACATATCGTGCCTCTGAACTGTTGACGATTTCTGAACAAAAGGCGCTCAAGGACAATCCGGACGAGCAGTATATGCCGGTTGTGTCAGGTCCACTGATTTACCTACACGAGAAACGGTTCAACAGCGAATCGATATTGACGTATCCGACCGTGCTGCGTGCGGCCGGTAACGAGATGGATGACCTCATTCAAGCAATCGACTCTGCTGAGCCGACGAAGCGCACGGGTGATCAAGGGAACTATCCTTATCTCACAATCGTCGACGGACTCAAGGGACAAGAGTTCGAGGTGACATATAAACAGCGCTCGAAGAAGCTGGATATTTACGTGACGGACCGATCGACCAAGGAGACGTATAAACTGACGAGCGAAGGGGCAGAGACATTCTTGTCCTACTTCCCTGATTTGAAGACGAAATGAGTGGGTGGAACATGAAGAAACGAGTGTTGATGGCCTTTTCACTGCTATGCTTGACAGCAGGCTGCTCAGAAGACGTGGACGTCGTCCACTATGGCCATATCGAGGAACACTGGCAGGCCGAACGGGTCACGATGAACAGTCAGGAGCCTGTAGTGGATGCCGAAACAATTTTGAACCAATGTGAAGACGAGGAACGATTGGCCGAACTAGCTGGAGAGACATTTTCTGTTCTCGGGATGGCCTACGCGACCCGGGCCCCGTTTACGACTGACGATTATGATGGATACAGTTTCAACGAAGTGACGTATGTCGAAGGAGATGCGGTCTATGCGCTTTGTCGATCAGACCGGATGGACGGGATGTACCGGGCCGTCGAAATTGAGGCGCGACCTGCCTATTTGAAAGACGAGGTGGGAACGGAAATCTCGTCTCTTCCGACCATTCATGTCGCGACCGACAATGAGCGGGACGCGTTACATAAACCGGACGCCTTCTATGAGGAAGGACAAGACATCGAACCGTATCCGGTCACGCTCATGAGAATCTCGCCCGGATTTACCGGCACGGTCGAGATTGGGATTGGAGAAGGAGGCTACTTCAACCCATCCTTCGACTTTTCGCCGGACCTTAGACCGTTCGATGTGTTTATCGCTCTAGGGCGACATACGGAGACGAACATGCCTCTTTTACTTACGTCTTATGGCGGTGATTGGGCTCGCTATTCCTCCTCAGTTCTAGAAGATGCCGACTTGCTCAATGGGGCGGACAGTCTGACCTTCCGTCGGGTATTCGAAGGTGGAACGATGGAACCGATGACAGCCTATCCGTTATATGACCTCACGGTTGATCTGGATGGAGAAATGGTGACAAAAACCTTGTCGATGCGTTATCGACCTAGCCACCTCTATACGGATACAGTCGAGCCGAAAGAGAAGACCGTCGCTTACCTCCATAAGTATCCGTATCACCGGGAAGTCCCACTGCCTTACCCTGATGCTGTGAACGTGAGCGGCGAGGCGTATGGTCGATTGGTCGAAGCTATCGAGACCGCGAGCCCGTCGACGAAGAGTGGTGAGACGAAAGACTATAAGTGTTTGACGCTATTGCACGGCAATCTCGGTCAACAGTTCGAGGTCAGCTACCAGCAACGATCGAAAAAAGTCGATGTCTATGTGAAGGACGTGAAGACCGGGGAAGTATTCAAAATGTCGAGCGTCGGGGCGGAGACGTTCCAAGAACTGTTCCCACAGGCGTTCGAATGAATGAGGAGGGGTGCTCTGTTGAAACGCATGTTGGCAGGATGTGTCATCTGTATGGGACTGCTGCTCGGCGGTTGTGCCAGTAGCGAGGAAAACTTGGACCCGTCTCGCATCGACTATGAGACGTTAAATGCTGACGGCGACTATGGGCCGACACGCACCATTACCGATGCTGAGACGAATGCCGTACTTGCTCAAATGACCGAGGCGGTCGTTTGGGAAGACCAGCCCGTCCCAATCGAGCGGGAACCCGATGTGGAAGCGACGTTTGTCTACACGCCGGACGATGCGCCGGAGCGTTCGCTCGACTTCGGGATTTGGTACGAAGAACAGATGATCGGCGGCATCAATCCAAAGGACAGCCGGGGCGAACTCACGACCGAACAAGTCACGTTGTTGCAAGCCATCTTCGATGAATCGGAATGATCAAGGACTCGTGCCAGGCACGGGGCCTTTTTTTGATGACCAGCTTCAAAGAGAACAATTGGAAAACACTTCAAATTCAAGATATTGACTCGATTTCAAAAACTGATACTATTCAGGACTATTATCACAAGGTACACTTGAATTCCGCTGCATTACAGGAACAAAGCACTACAGGAAATCGAGAAAAGAAGGTAGGAATAATCGGAATGGAACTGACAACAACCGCTAGTCTCTCATCCCCTGACGTGCTCCGCGCCCTCGAGACCAACGTGGCGATGATTCGATTCGACCGTCAACGACGCGTCGTCGATGTGAACGACCTCTTCGCCAAGGCGATGAAATATAAACGTGAAGAAATGATTGGGATGCACCATCACTTGTTCTGTACTCCGGATTTTGTCAGCAGCCCGGACTATCAAGCGTTTTGGAACAAACTGTTCGACGGCTTCAGCTCGGCTGACAAAATCGAGCGGATTGACGCCCGAGGTGACTCGATTTGGCTCGAGGCGACGTATATGCCGATTTATGAACAGGACGATGTCGTCGGTGTCGTCAAAATCGCCTCCGACATCACGAGTCGCCAACAGACGATTGAGGAGTATGCGCGCTCGTTCCGTGACATGGCCGATAACCTTGACGACCGGGCCCGTCGTGGTATGGCGGAGAGTCAACAGTTGAAGCAGACGATCGAACGGCTTGACGCGGACTCGAACCAGAACTTGAAGA
The DNA here is from genome assembly GCF_024362205.1 of Exiguobacterium aurantiacum. Lineage (GTDB taxonomy): Bacteria > Bacillota > Bacilli > Exiguobacteriales > Exiguobacteriaceae > Exiguobacterium > Exiguobacterium aurantiacum_B. The sequence goes on from NZ_CP101462.1 coordinate 1,491,733, forward strand.
TGCTCGCGAACTTGCAGGAGCAGGCAGCCGAAATCACGAAAATCGCCAGTACGATCAAGGAGATTGCCGCCCAGACGAACCTGTTGTCGCTCAACGCCGCCATCGAGGCCGCGCGGGCAGGGGAGCACGGTCTAGGGTTCAACGTCGTCGCGACCGAGGTTCGTAACTTGTCACGTCTCGTCGAACGCGCCGTCATCGAAGTGCGTGCGAACACGGACGGGATGAACAAAGAGCTCATCTCGATCGTCGAAGGTGTCTCTCGTTCCAGTGCAGACATTCAAGAGAGTGTCCGCATCATGGAACAGACGCTCGAACGGTTTGAGCATATCGAACAGTCGGCCGAATCGTTAAACGGCACGGCCGAGCGGTTTACGTCCGCCATCTAAAAAAAACCAATCGGACATGCCCCCATGCAAGGGACACGTTCAATTGGTTTTTTTGATTTGAAGCGTATGGCCATGCTGTTTCAACCAGGCCATCGCGCCGGCGACGTCTGGATACACTGACGCAAGCTTCGACCAGAACGCTTTCGAGTGGTCGAAATGGACGAGATGGACCCATTCGTGGGCGATGACATAGTCCATGACGTCCTGCGGGGCGAGCATGAGCCGGACGTTGATCGAGATCGTCCCGGTCGAGCTGCACGACCCCCAGCGCGTCTTTTGGTGGCCGATTCGGATTCGGCTCGCCTTCACGCCGAGCTGTCGTTCATAGTGGGGGGACCTTTCAATCACATAGGCAAGGGCCCGTTCGCGGAGCCAGACCTCGTACGCTTTCCGAAGCGATGACTCGTCCCACGTAGCGGGACAGTGAAAGTTTTCACTGTCGAAACGGAACCTTGTCTCGGTATTGCTTTTGACGAGCGGAAACGTCTCTCCGTGCAAAAACAGTCTGTCGGCTGGTATGACGTCACGCTTAGGTAGTGCAGCGAGGCGATCTTCAATCCAGCCGGCATGTTCCGTTAATATTGTCTCGACGACCCGGTTCGGGAGCCGCGCCGGAATCCGCAGCTCGATCCCGTCCGGTGTCACGAAGAAGGCTGCTCGTTTCCGGCGTTTATGGCGGATGACGGTCACGGTCATCGGGTTCACCTCCTTGAAGTATCTCGGTCGATTATAGCCGACGCTCCCCGAATCCGCCATCGTTTTGCGGACTCGAACGCTCGTTTTTTGTTACAGTAGGAGTAGGAGGGATGAACATGAAATCAATCTTACATCAATCGCTTGACCGGACGGGAACGGATTCGGTGAAATGGGACGGGCTCGACCGCTGGTTCCATTTGAAAGAGGACGTCTTGCCGCTCTGGGTCGCAGACATCGATATCCGCACGGCACCGTCCATCTCGGAGGCGCTCGCGGCACGAGCCGCGACAGGGGAGTTCGGGTATACGCTGTTCTCAAGAGACGCGCAGGCTGCCGTGAGCTCCTGGTATGAGCGCCGTCACAAGCTCAAGGTCGATGCCGATCACGTCCTGTTCTCGAACGGCGTCGTGCCTGGATTGACGCATATCGTCGAGGCGTTGACAGATGAAGGGGATGGGGTCGTCATTCAGTCGCCCGTCTATCCGCCATTTCATGAACTGGTCACTGGGTTAAAACGGGAGTTGCTCGACGCCCCGCTTCGTCAAGTCGATGGCCGCTACGAGATGGACTTTGATGCGCTCGAGACACAGATGCGCAAGGCGAAGCTGTTCTTGCTCTGCTCGCCGCATAACCCGGTCGGACGGGTATGGACCGAGTCCGAGCTGAAGCAAGTCGTCGAGCTGGCGCGTCGCCATGACGTCATCCTCGTCGCGGATGAGATTCATGCCGACTTGACCTATCCGTCACAGCGACACACCGCCCTCAACCGCCTTGATGACTCGGTCATCACGGTGAGTGCCCCATCGAAGGCGTTCAATATCGCGGGGCTGTTCGCATCGTACATCATCTGTCCGGACGACGCGATGCGAAAACGGATCATCCAAGTCCAAAATAAACACCATGTGCTGCCGACACCGTTCGCGAACACGGCCATCATCGCGGCCTATACGGATTCGCGGGCCGAGCGTTGGCTCGACCAGTTGACGGCCGAACTCGAGGAGCAGGCGACGTATCTCGTCAATCGGTTCAATGAGGAACTGCCTCAATTGAAGACGTTCCTGCCAGAGGCGAGTTATCTCCTGTGGATCGACTTCGCGGCGCTCAACCTAGAACCGGAAGCACGGAAGAAGTGGCTACATGAAGAGGTCCGTCTGTTCTTGTCGCCAGGTCGCCCGTTCGGCGAGTCGGGCCAGACGTTCGAACGGATTAATTTTGGGACGTCGCGCGCCGTTCTCGACGAGGCGTTCAAACGTCTTACGGAACATGCCGACGGAAAGGCGTTTGTATGATTCGAGAAACGGGAAAAATTTCACAATGAGCCACACTAGAACGATGGCCACGGAAAGCGAGTGAATGTGAATGGAGACGATCAATTGGAAAAAGAAGATGGAGGAACAACTGAGGCGTAGCGGATTCACGTTACAAGTCGAGAACATGGCCAACCTCGGTCTGACGGAGATTCATGCGTCATCATCCCCATTGATCTCGTATCCGCTCCGAATTCGCCTGTACGTCCGCATGGGTTGGCTCATGTGCACGGTCGATGCGACATCGGTCGACCGGAACGAAGATCATCCGCTTTTCGAACGGATGATCGCCGCCGTGTTCGAGCGGATCGTCCGTCACCTGTATCACGCCTACGACTTCCATGTCTTGACGTATATCGGCAACACCGGTAATTACATCGCGCCAAAAGAATCAGAGACGGGAGAAATCGTGCGCTTGCTCGCGCAACTGTGGACCGACCGCTCCTATCTGCACCTCGAGACGTATGAAGAGTATCCGGCCCTATACGTGACGCCACCTTGGGCGCACCAAGCCTACGCGTTCGAGAGCACAGAGGACGAATGGATCATCTATGCGGGCCGGAGCGGCCGTCCGGCGACGGACTATCGCGCCGACGGGACAGAACTCAAACCGCATCGCCTGGCCGAAGGAGACTTGTTCTTCCCGGTGCATCGCATCCAAAAGGACCGCGGCACGCTCGCGCTCGCCGAATGGTTGCGGCTCGAGCGCCGCGAGGTCGAGGATTTCATGCTCGCCTTCATGAAGACGATTCAGAAATTCGACCCCGCTTTCGGCTATTCCTGGGGCGGGACCGACACGTTCTTCCACGGGGTGCCGGTCGAACCGTATGCACAAGTGCTCCGACTCGAGAGCGGAAAACGGCGCTACCGGGTCATGAACAACTCGGCTAAGCGGCTGTTCGCCGTCGGGAACGACCCGCTGGAATGTTTGAAAGAAGTGGAACAGACGCTCCGGACGGTGCGCTTGCCGGAGCAACGGGTCTCCTCGCTCGGTCAGCTCGTGATGGGCATCTGGCAACAGTTCGAGCCCGATGAATCGACCTATATCCAGGAAGTCGCCTATCGCGGCATTTCCCAGTTCCAAATCGAAGAAAAGATTGGCCACGCCTTGGCGAACCGCCAACGCGTCCGCTGGGTCGAGAAGTCCGACCCGCACCAATCCATCATCGAGTTCGCCCATCTGCGGATTTCATTCCCAAAACGACCACCCGGTATCGTCACCGTCGAGCCGGTTGAATCTTCCTATGAGAGAGGTGCCCTATGAGAATCGTTGACGCACGTGCCATGTCAATCAGCCATGAGGATTTAATCGCCGTCACCGAGACGTCCGTCTACTATCGGGAGAAGACCGGCGAGACGAGTTTCTCGATTTATCGTTATGATGAAGAGGATGGTGCCGTCACACCGATCAGTCATCGCGTCTATGAAGACTACGGCATCTCGAAACTGTTCGTCAGTGACGCCCGCGTCTACTTCTTGAACGAGACACCAGACCGGACCGGTGTCGTCCGTACGGAGTTGATCGCGTTCGACTATCGCTCCGGACAAGAGGATGTGCTGGCGACGTTCGAAAAACGTGGCAACAGCACGCTCTATTGGGTGCTCGCGGACCGTTACTTCCTCTTCTTGACGAGTTTTGGCGATACTGACGAGGCTTGGTTGTATGATGCGGAGACGGCGTTCCAAGAGCGGATCCGCGACGAGCGGCTCGTCGGGCATGCCGGCAAGTTCCGTGAGCTCTATCTGTTCTCGACCGAACTCGATGGCGTGCCATACGTCGTCTGTAACACCCGGTTGGATGAGTTTGCCTATTATGAGGCACTCGAGGGCGGACGGGTCTCTCCGGACGATGCGATCGACCATTCGGAGGCGATTCTAATCTGTTCGCTCGATGAGGCGGTCGAGGCGATCCGGTCCCGCCAAGACGAGATTCCGTTCGAGGACTTGATTCGGCTGCATGGGGAAGGGGACACGGTCCAATACTTGGGTGAACGGGACAAGCGTCTCCGGTTCTCGACTTTCGTCGATGAGGCGAACGAGGAGACGATTTATGAGCTGACGGCTCCGGACGTCCTCCGTGAAGTGGCCGTCGTCGACTGGGGCGCCTATGAACCGATCGACTTCACGTACGATGATGTCGGCTCGACGATTTTCATCAAGGTCGAAGAATCGGCGGACCACACCGAACTGATTGACGCGACGACCGGCGCCCGCTTCCTCGACACGGCTCCGTTCGAGCGCGTGCTCGCCTCGAACTATTTCATCCATGAGTCGGCGGAGGGTGTCAATGGGGGCGTGAGCGTCTTCAATCTCGAGACGAACGAGCGACAAACGTTCGAAGATGCTTATTACACGGTACTCGATGAGACCATCGTCATCTTATCGACGAAACAGTTATAACGAAAACACCTGAACCAATTATGATATGCTCCCCAATAGGTAGACAGATGAAATAACAAATCTGTTTATCTGATTGGGGAGTGTTTTTTTATGGCGAGAAGTCGGCATTCGATCGAACAAAAACTGGCTGCGCTGCGCATGATGGAAGAAGAAACCTATACGTGGAAGGAAATCATGGAAGCGCATAACGTCTCTGAGAATACCCTCCGGGTGTGGAAAGTGAAATTCGATACCGGCGGGATCGACGCGTTGAAGGAATCGAGGACCTGGAGACATTACACCAAGGAACAAAAGATTGCCGCCGTCCGTGACTATCTCGATGGGGCCACCACGGTGGAAGTCCTCTCCAACCATCAAATCAGTGATGGATCTGTTCTTCGAAAATGGATTAAGAAGTATACTAGTCATAGCGAGTTAACAGATTCGAGAAAAGGGATGAATCGAGCTATGACAAAAGGAAGAAAAACTACATTCGAAGAGCGCTTCGAGATCGTGAAATACTGTTTGGAGAATGGACGCAACTACCAACAGACCGCGGAACAATATCAGGTGTCTTATGGGCAAATCTATGGCTGGGTCAAGAAGTATGACACGGACGGGGCAGAAGCGCTCCTGGACCGCCGTGGGCGTACGAAGCCAGAGGACGAACTAAGTGAAGAGGAGAAGCTGAAACGCCGGATCCGGCAAATGGAGCTTGAGAACGAACTTCTTCGTGCGGACAACCTGTTCCTAAAAAAGTTAGAGGAGATCGAGAGGAGGTCGTGATCAGCCAGGTACGGCTACAGCAACGATATATCGCCATCAAAGAATTATACGAAGAGGAGGCCATCTCGGTCGTCCTCCTCTGTCGAGTCGCCGGCATCTCACGGGCGGCCTATTACAAATGGTTGAACCGCACCATACCGGTGCGTCAAGAAGAGAACGAGAAGCTTCTGGAGGACATTCGTCTACTCTATGACCAGGCGAACGGCACATACGGGTACCGTCGGATCACGATGACAATCAATCGGCTGCGCCGGCAACAGAGCCTGTCCCCATTCAATGAAAAGCGAATCTATCGCTTGATGCATAGCCATGGGATCCAATCGGTCATCCGCCGGAAGCGGAAGAGACATAAGAAGTCAACGCCGCAACATGTGGCCGAAAACCTGATGAACCGAGAATTCAGTGCGTCCCGCCCGGACGAGAAATGGTGCACCGACGTCACCGAGTTCAAGTATGGGACCGGGAAGAAGGCGTATCTGAGCGCGATCATCGACCTGTATGACGGCTCGATCGTCGCCTACCGCATCGGAAGGTCCAACAACAACGGGCTCGTCTTCCAGACGATGATGCCAGCCATCGCGGGGCTCCGTACAGGAGCACGTCCGATGATCCATAGCGACCGAGGGTTCCAATATACCTCAAGAGGGTTCAAACGGATGGTAGAAGACGCGGGAATGACCCGCAGCATGTCCCGGGTCGGGCGTTGCATCGACAACGCCCCGATCGAGAGCTTTTGGGGCACCTTGAAAGTGGAGATGTACTACTTGCGTGAGTTCCAGGCCTATAGCGAACTCACGAGGGCCATCGAGACCTACATATCGTTCTACAACCACGATCGTTTCCAGAAACGACTAAACGGCTTGAGCCCTGTCGAATACAGGTCTCAAGCCGCCTAGGCTGGTTTTCATTATTTGTCCTGTCTACTTGACAGGGAGCACTTCATTATCGCGATCGGTTCAGGTGTTTTATAGTGGTTTACATAATAAGTTATCGTAAACCTATCATGGCCTGTTTTTTCTTCTCATCGCCGATATGGGCATACACTTGTGTCGTCGCCACCGATTCGTGCCCGAGCAACTGTTGAATCGTCAACACGTCGATGCCGCTCATGGCGAGCCGCGAGGCGAACGTATGTCGGAGTTTATGTGGCGTGACCTGTTTATGCGTCAAGAACGGCAAATACGGTTTCAAGCGGTCGATGTGCCCCTTCAACGTGTGTTGCACCGTCCGCACCGAGATGCGCTTGCCTCGCTCCGAGTGGAACAGCGGACCTGACCCGCCACATCGATAGGCGTCGAGGAGCGGATCGAGCGGGGAGGCGATCGGGATGACCCGTTCCTTGTTACCTTTCCCGATGACCCGAATCGTCCCACTCTCGCGGTCGATATCGTTCCAATCGAGACCGACGAGTTCCGAGACGCGCATCCCGGTCAACCCGAGCAGTTGAATCATCAAAAAATCGCGGTCCCGGTTGCGCTCGTACCAGCTCGCCTCGCGGTCGGACATACCGACGTTGCTACGGACGAGCGTTGAGAAGTCGAGCCATTCCTGCTCCGTCAAATAGACCGGGTTACGTTTGGCACGCTTCGGCCGTTCGACTGCCTGGAACGGGTTATGGGCCGTCACGCCCGTCTCGATCAAATGGTTGAACAGCGATTGCATCGACGACAATTTGCGGTTGATCACGCTCGGTGCGTTATCGAGCTCGAGGGCGAGATACGTCGCATACGCCTCGGCGCCCGCGTGGTCGAACTCGACGAACGAGTCAATCTCGACCGACGACGGGTCGACCTCGGATGCGCTGGCGGCTTCGACCCAGCGGAAAAAGTCTAAAAAGTCGTACAGATAGCGCTGCGCGGTCTGTTCCGAATAGTGTTTGGCGGCCAGATGGTTCAGGAAACGCTGGATGAAGCTCGGCATGCGCTCGTAGCCGCTCAAGTTAAAGCGTTTCGTCGTGACCTTGGCCGGTGATTGTCCGAGTTGGCGAAAAATACTCAAAAGATCTCTCCTTGCTTACTGATGGATTGACGCGACGATCCGGTCCTTGCCTTCCTGTTTGCCGGCCCGGAGCCGGTCGTCCGCCTCTTTGACGAGCGTGTCGACGGCCTCGAATCCGGTCCGTGTCATGACACCGAACGTCATCGTGACGCTGAGCCGACGGCCGTCATAAATCGTCTCGAGTGCTTTAATGCGTTGCCGCAAGCGGTCAACCGTCTCCGTGGCCTCGGCTGCGGACTGGTCCGTCAAGAAGATGAGGAACTCCTCGCCGCCCCAACGGATGGTAATCCCGTCGGTTCGGGCAAGCGCGGAAGCGACTTGTTTGAGCACGAGGTCGCCGCAATCGTGGCCGTGTTGCTCGTTGAACGCCTTGAAGTGGTCGATGTCCCCTAGGGCGACGGCATATGGCCGTCCTTTGATGACAGCCTCGCGAATCTCGTCTTCGACCAACCGGTAACCGGTCGTCCGATTATACAAACCGGTCAGTCCATCTCGTGATGCGAGCGTGTGCAACCGTTCGTTCGTCCGCTCGAGCTCGGACGTCACCTCAACGACGGACCCTTCGAAGACGAATGACAGCCCGGCGATCAAGGCGATTGTCGACAAGAGACAAAAGAGGCCCAATATTTGCTCGAAGGACGGTGTGAGCGGTTGCGTCCCTGTCGTCACATTCATATATAGAAAACCGTAGATGGTCATGGCGAGTATCGTCGAGGCTACCCGGATGGACCGACTGACGTTCGGCATGAAGAACACGCCATAGGCGACCATGATGATGAAGTAGTGAACGTTCGCACCCCAACCGAGCACGACCGTCGAGATGATGGCGTTATAGACGACCTCGATGAACAGACCGACGAAGAACGCCCGATAATATCGTTTATGTACAAAATAAAAGGATAGCGTGTAATACAGAATGCTGAGTAAATTCGACCAGGCGAGTACCGTGACGCCGAGTTGCCAAAACGTGATCAAGAACACGACGTGGATGAGCCAAGCGAGCGCGTTCCCATAAAAAGTGATGCGATAATTATATAGTGTACCGCGACGTTCCTCATAGGCAGTTCCCACGCGAACACCTCCTGAACCTTAGTATACCGAACTGACGTCGATTTGCCCATGGGCGTTCGAGAATCGAGTCAATCCCATTCTCAAAAACGTCGTGAATACGTCGTTATGATTGCGTGAAATAGATATTTCACGCAATGTTCGCTCACGCGGCATTTTCATCCGAGACACACATCGACCTGCCAACCGGAGGAAAAACGTAATATAATACGGTTTACATAATTAGTTATGGTGAACCAATTGATTTGTTTTAAAAATTCGAAAGAGTTACAGTTGTATGATAAAAGAAAATAAAGCTTGAAACGGTGATTCATGTAAAGGTACACTGAGAACGTAAACAAAAGGGGGATTTCAGGATGGACGATCAACGTTTGAAACAATGGCTCACCGAGGCGAAGACAATTGCTGTCGTCGGTGTGTCAGCGAACCCGAACAAAACCGCAAACCAAATCGCAGACTATCTGCTATTGCAAGGTTACACGGTCATCCCTGTCAATCCGACGCTCGAGACGTGGAACGGACGCAAAGCCTATCCGACGGTCGAGAGCATCCCGGGACGCGTCGACATCGTCGACGTCTTCCGACGCAATGAGTATTTGGCCGGCGTGGCCGAAGATGCCGTCCGACATGGGGATGTCGGTCTCGTCTTCAACCAGCTCGGGCTCACCAGCCCGGACGCCGAGCGGATCGCTCGCGATGCCGGACTCGACTACATCGAAAATCGATGCATCTATGTCGAGCACGCCCGCCTTCTCGGTTAAGACCTACCTCCTTGGTAGGTCTCCTTTTTTTCACGAGCCCCGCTCGCGGAGGGAGGCTTGCCAGAATCCAAAAACAGCTATACAATAGGATAGAAAAACGAACGTGTGTTCGAAATTGAGGTGACGAAGATGTCAACAGACTTATTTAATTACAATGAAGACGCCATCCAGGTGCTCGAAGGACTGACTGCCGTTCGGAAACGTCCGGGGATGTATATCGGTTCGACCGACCATCGCGGCTTACACCATCTCGTCTATGAGATCGTCGATAACGCGATCGATGAGGCGCTCGCCGGTTTCGGCGGCCAAATCGACGTGACCATCCATAAAGATGACGCCATCACGGTGCGCGACCATGGGCGCGGTATGCCGACCGGGATGCACGCCTCTGGGAAACCGACGCCAGAGGTCATCTTCACGGTCCTCCACGCCGGAGGTAAGTTCGGCCAAGGCGGCTATAAGACGTCAGGTGGACTCCACGGGGTCGGCGCCTCGGTCGTGAACGCACTCTCGAGCAAGGTGCTCGTCACGATTTATCGCGACGGCAAAGTGTTCGAGCAGACGTTTGCCGACGGCGGGATCCCGCAGACGACGCTCCTTGAGACCGGAAAGAGCCGTCAGACGGGGACGAGCGTCTACTTCAAACCGGACGCCTCGATCTTCTCAACGACGACATACAACTACGACACGCTCGCCGAACGGCTCCGTGAATCGGCTTTCCTTTTAAAAGGATTGACAATCACGCTGACAGACGAGCGTTCGGATAAAGAAGAGACGTTCCACTACGAGGAAGGGATCGCCGAGTTCGTCCAATATTTGAACGACGACAAGGCGACGCTTCATCCGATCGTCTACTTCGAAGGGACGGAGAACGATATCGAGCTCGAGCTCGCCTTCCAGTTCACGGACGCCTATTCCGAGAACGTCCTCTCGTTCGTCAACAACGTCCGGACTCGTGACGGCGGCACGCACGAGGTCGGCGCCAAGACGGCGATGACCCGCATCGTGAACGAGTACGCCCGTAAGAACGGATTGTTGAAAGAAAAAGACAAGAACCTTGACGGCGGTGACGTCCGCGAAGGCTTGACGCTCATCGTCTCGGTAAGGATCCCGGAAGAGTTCCTCCAATTCGAGGGGCAGACGAAATCGAAACTCGGTTCGCCTGAGGCCCGCACGAGTGCTGATGGCGTCATGGCCAAACAACTGACGATCTTCCTCGAGGAGAACCCGCAGATGGCGACGATGCTCATCAAGAAGGCGATCCGTGCCGCCCAAGCCCGCGAAGCCGCCCGGAAAGCCCGGGAAGAAGCGCGTAACGGCAAGAAGAAGAAACGTTCGAGCATCTTGAACGGGAAACTGACGCCGGCGACGTCGAAGAACGCCGCCAAGAACGAACTGTTCCTCGTCGAGGGTGACTCGGCCGGCGGTTCGGCCAAACAGGGCCGCGACCGGACATTCCAGGCCATCCTGCCGCTGCGCGGGAAGGTCATCAACTCGGAGAAGTCGAAACTCCAGGACATCATGAAGAACGAGGAAATCAACACGATCATCCACGCGATCGGGGCCGGGGTCGGCCACGACTTCGACCTTGAGGACTGCAATTTCGACAAAATCATCATCATGACCGATGCCGATACGGACGGGGCCCACATCCAAGTGCTCCTGTTGACGTTCTTCTTCCGTTATATGCGCCCGCTCGTCGAGGCCGGCAAAGTGTTCGTCGCCTTGCCGCCGCTCTATCGCATCTCGAAAGGGAAAGGCAAGTCGGAACAGTTCGAGTACGCCTGGGACGAAGAGGCGCTCGAGAAGCTCGTCAAAGTGTATAAGAAGGGCTATATCCTCCAGCGCTACAAAGGTCTCGGTGAGATGAACGCCGACCAGCTATGGGAGACGACGATGAACCCGGACACACGGACGCTCATCCGTGTCACGGTCGATGACGCTGCCGTCGCCGACAAGCGTGTCTCGGTGCTCATGGGAGACAATGTCGCCCATCGCCGCGAGTGGATCGAGGAGAACGTCGCCTTCGGCCTCCAGGAAGATGATTCGATCATCTCCAATGAACACGTGACTAAAGCGATTGAGGAAGTGATGTAACGATGTCGACGATTCAACACATTTTAAACTTGTCGCTCGAACAGGTCGTCGGTGACCGCTTCGGGCGTTACTCGAAATATATCATCCAGGACCGGGCCCTCCCGGACGCGCGCGACGGGCTCAAACCCGTTCAGCGCCGCATCCTGTATGCGATGCACCACGAAGGCAACACGAACGAGAAACCGTACCGCAAATCGGCCAAGACGGTCGGGAACGTCATCGGTAACTATCACCCGCACGGTGACATTTCCGTCTATGAGGCGATGGTACGCCTATCGCAGGACTGGAAGTTGCGTTATCCGCTTATCGACATGCACGGGAACAACGGCTCGATGGACGGCGACTCGGCCGCCGCGATGCGGTATACCGAGGCCCGTCTGTCGAAGATTGCCGGCGTCATGCTGACGTCGATCTCGAAGAACACGGTCGACTATACGCCGAACTTCGACGATTCGACCGAAGAGCCGCTCGTCTTGCCGTCACTCCTCCCGAACTTGCTCATGAACGGGACGACGGGGATCTCCGCCGGTTATGCGACCGAGATTCCGCCGCATAACTTGACCGAGGTGCTCAATCTCGCCATCGCCCGCCTGAAAGGTGAGGTCGAGACGACAAATGACGCCTTCCGTTATATGCAAGGGCCTGACTTCCCGTCTGGCGGGATCGTCATGGGCAAAGACGGCATCTTGAAGGCGTTCGAGACCGGAAAAGGCAAGGTCATCATCCGTGCCAAATCGGTCATCGAGCCGCTCAAGGGCGGTCGTGAACAGATCACGATCACCGAGCTCCCGTATGAGGTGAACAAGGCGAACCTCGTCAAGAAGATGGAAGAGCTCCGTCTCGACCGCAAAGTCGAAGGCGTCGCCGAAGTCCGTGACGAGACCGACCGGACCGGTGTCCGTGTCGTTATCGAGTTGAAGAAGGAAGCCGATGCGGAAGGTGTGCTCCACTTCTTCTTGAAGCATACCGACCTGCAGCTCGCCTATAACTACAACATGGTCGCCATCGTCAACCGGACACCGAAACAGATGGGTCTCTTGTCGATTATCGACGCGTATTTGAAACACGTCGAAGAAGTCGTCACTCGACGCACGACGTTTGAGCTCGACCAGGCGAAGAAACGCGCCGAGATTGTCGATGCGCTCGAACAGGCTATCTCGGTCCTTGACGAGACACTCGAACTCATCCGTTCGGCGAAAGACAAATCTGAGGCGAAGCAGAAGCTAATGGAGCGGTTCTCGTTCTCGGACCGTCAAGCCGAAGCGGTCGTCATGCTCCAATTGTATCGTTTGACGAACACGGATATCGTCGAGCTCCAGAAAGAGGCGAAGGCGCTCCAAAAAGAAATTGCCCGCCTTGCCAACATCTTGAACGTCGATGCGACGAAACGGAAGCTCATCTCGAAAGAGTTGACCGCGCTCCGTGACGAGTTCGGCGACGCACGGCGCTCGGTCATCGAGTCCGAGGTCGAAGAGTTGAAACTGAAGACCGAGGTCATGATCGCCGTCGAGGAGACGATGGTGTTCGTCAGCCGCGATGGCTACGTCAAACGTTCGTCGATGCGCTCATATGGCGCCTCGAGCGACGAGATGCCGGAGATGAAGCAGAAAGACCGTCCCGTCCTCGTCACCCAGGCGATGACGACGGACCATCTGCTCGTCTGGACGAACAAGGGTAGTTACTTGCTCATCCCGGTCCATCAGATCCCGGAGTCGAAATGGAAGGACGCCGGACAGCATGTCGCCAACCTCGTTCCGATCGAAGGCGAACAAGTCGTCTCGGCCGATGTCGTCTCGACGTTCGACACCGACGCGCACTGTCTGTTCGTCACGCGTGAAGGGATGGTCAAACGGACCCCGCTCCGTGACTATGACGCCCAACGCAAGTCGAAGGCGCTCATGGCGCTCAAACTGAAAGGCGACGACGAGGTCGTCTTTGCCGGTATCAGTGACGGTCCGGGCCAACTGTTCCTCGTCTCTGAGCGTGGCTATGGCCTCTGGTTCAAAGAAGATGACGTGCCGGTCGTCGGTCAGCGTGCCGCCGGTGTCAAAGCGATGAACTTGAAGGATGGGGACATGGTCGCCGATGCCTTCGCCTTCTTCACACCGCCGCTGTTCGTCCTCGTGACGCAGCGTGGAGCAGTCAAGAAGATGAAGCTCGAGGCTCAGTTCGACTGCACGAACCGCAACTTGCGCGGCACGATGCTCATCCGTGAGGTCAAATCGAAACCGCACCAGATTCGTCGTGTGCTCCCGGTACATGACGATGAAACGCTCCACATCATCGGGAAAGAGAAAGCGAAGACGGTCAAGACGAAGCAGTTGACGCTCTTGGACCGTTACGCCAACGGCTCATTCGTGTTTGATGAAGAGACGTTCGGAGAAATTGAGGACGTGTATCTCGATTAACGTATTAACCCCTGTACAACAAGACGTTGTGCAGGGGTTTTTGGTTTCGATATACTAGAGGGGATAGTAAAAAGCGAATCCATTAACGAGGAGATCATTCCATGCACGATTTGCTGAACGACCCAAACATGAACAATTATCCGGAGTTCCGCACGTTTTGTGAATTGAAGCGTCGAGGGTTACGAAAACAGGCACTTGTCGCCATGACACCGTTTCTTAAGACGGTAGAGACATGGAATTTTGATCAGCGACAGGAATTCGTTGCCTGGCTATACACGCATGACGAATCGTCCGACCCAGATGACCCCTATAATATATTCGTGTATTCGCTCGTAACGAACGTACTACAACCGACCCTCCTTGAGTGGAAGCAGCGTATCCCGAATGATCCTCGTCCTTATCGCTGGCTACAAGAGTATGAACAGGCATTCGCACTCGGTGGGCTTTCGGAACAGATTGCAGTCCAAGCGCTCATGGATCAAAAACTATTTGCACTTTGGTTCGCATTTCATCACATTAACGAAGATCTTTATCTCAGTGAGGTCGATGAGGACAAAAGTATCATCATAGAAGCGAGACGGCTGAACCAGTCCGTATTGAGTGAAGAAAAGCAAGCGGAATATGAGGCGGAACTCAGTTACTATAGCGACTTGCTGGCGGATTGGGTGACATACACTCAGACAGAGTCAAAAGACGAAAGTTTTCTCGACTGGTGTGAGCGATACGAACGAAATTACCCGTTCACTGAAAGCTATTATTATGAGGAGTAAACTAAAAGACGCTCAAGGGCGTCTTTTGTTGATTGTATTTTTAGATTCCAGCCCCCATCAAATAGCGCTCCAAGTCGGCCTGTTGGCGCAAGTGGTGGCGGGTATGCATCTCGATGAGGTCGTACCACTCCTGGTCGTTCAGCCAGCCAAAACCGCCATGCCGGGCTTTGACGTCACGGTTCGCCGAGCGGACGAGCGGTTCAAGCCGACTCAAACGCGAAGACAACTCGTCGAGTCGTCGCTCGAGCGTCTCACGCTTGTCGGTATTGTTCGGAGGTTGGTTCATCTCGTCAGGTAAACGGATTTTGATCGGAGGGAACCCGCCGGCTTGAAACAATCGGTCACCGAACTCGGTCTTACCGAGTGGTTGTGCTTCGCGTGAGGCGAGACACCGTTCAATCTCGTCCGCATATTCCTCGGCCACCACGATGATATGGTCGTACATCTGCCCGATTGACCAGACATCTGCTGCCGCCTGATAGCGCAACTGTCGCTCGGTATAGCCGTCCAAGTCTTCTTTGAACTGGGATAACACTGCCATCGCCATATCGTTCCTCCTTCAACTGCTTTTTTTCAATATATCATGGGGATGATAGGTACTTTCTTGAAGGAGCGGGTATTCTTGAAAAGGAACAAGCCCTTCGTTTGGCGAATGGGGTAAGAGGACAAAACATGGGGGGATCACTATGTCTCAATGGCTCGACTGGGCCAAACGGCTCCAAGCGCTGGCACAGGCCGGATTGACGTTTACGAAAGACGAGTTCGATCGCGAACGTTACGTCGAACTGCAACGAATCGCGACCGAGATGTTCGAACGACAGTCAGACCTCGCTTTGGAGGAGGTCACGAAACTGACGCACGTCGATGGTTACCCGACACCGAAACTCGACGTGCGCGGTGTCGTCTTCCGAGACGATGCAATCTTGCTCGTTAAAGAGCGGTCGGACGGGCTTTGGACGTTACCGGGTGGATTTTGTGAGGTCGGGTTGTCCCCGGCCCAAAATATCATCAAGGAGATTGAGGAAGAGGCCGGATTTGATGTCGTACCGGTGCGCCTGCTCGCGTTGTTCGACATGCATCATCACGACCATCCGCCGCTGTCGCAGCATTACTATAAATTGTTCATCGAATGCGAGCTGATTGGTGGAGAGGCGCAAGTGAGCCATGAGACGAGCGAGGTCGCCTTCTTCACACGGGACAACTTACCACCTTTATCGACCGCACGGAATACACAGGAACAGCTTTATATGTGTTTTGAGGCTAGATGGCAAGAAGATTGGATCACGTTGTTTGATTAAGGGGAGGGGATACCATGAAAGTCACACGGATTGATCACGTCCATCAACTGACATTCTATGCACCTGTATTACCGATTAATGTCCAGTTGATTGAGCGGGAGCTCGGACTCGTCTTGATCGACACCGCCCTCGCGCGCAACGCGGAAGCGATTTTAGCGTATATCGAGGCACAGGAGCGTCCGCTGCTCGCCATCTTGCTGACGCACGCCCATGGCGATCACGTCGGTGGTGTCGACATTATCTTGAAGGCCCACCCTCACGCCGAGCTGTACGTCTCACGTCGGGATGCCCGTCTCCTCGAAGGGGACAAGACGACCGACCCGGATGAGCGGCCGCTCAAACTAAAAGGGTCCCTCCCGACCATCCACTCCTTGCCGGATAAATTGCTCGACCCAGGTGAGCGGTTGTTCGGCCTGAAGGTCTATCCGGCAGCTGGTCATACTCCGGGCTCCATCGCCTATTTCGATGAAAAGGAGCGGAATTTGTTTGCTGGTGACGCATTTCAGACACGTGGGGGAGTCGCCGTGGCAGGGGATGTGCGTCCGTTGTTCCCGCTACCGGGTGTCGCGACGTGGGATCAACGGGCAGCGGTCGAGCATGCGGAGAAGTTGATCGACCTGGCACCGCGCCACACGTTCGTCGGACACGGACAGCCCGTCGCCGGGACACATCGGCTCTATTTGGCGCTGAAGCGTGCCAAACGCAAGCAAGCACGTCTATTTTCACGATAAGCCGGAGGTGCTGACAGATGGAGTTACACGAGATTCAGACGACAGATTATCAACTGGCCGAGCAGATGCTCGAGATTCAACGGAACGCTTATGCGGTCGAGGCCGAGCTGATTGGATTCGATGAGATCCCGGCGCGTTATGAGACGGTCGAGGTGATTCAAAATCTGCCCGGGACGAGCTATGGCTTATATAACGACGGGCGGTTGATTGGCTTTATCACGATCGAAGCGGCTGAGAACACGGTCGAGGTCACGAAATTATGTATCGATCCGAGATATTTCAGGGCGAGGCTCGCGACGACGTTGCTCGAACACGTGCTCAGTATGCATGAAGACAAGCTTGTCTATGTACACACGGGGAAACATAACGGGCCGGCCAAGAAGCTGTACACGAAACTCGGGTTCGAACCGAGCGCTGAGTTTGAACCCGAACCGGGTGTCACATTGATTCGTTTTACGCGATCTTGAATCCCTTTTCTCAAATTTTAGATTCCGTCTCACTACTTTAAGTATACTAAAGTATTGAGACGGAGTTTTATTTTTACTGATAATATATGTTATGTTAACTAGAAGAAAAAACAGAGAAAATTGATGTCAGATGTGACGTCTCTCCTCTCGAGAAAATCAGAAAATCTTGTACCAATGCAACGTCATGTCGATGTTCGGATTGCCCGTCTGTTTGAGCGTATCTACACCGCCGAGCGCGAACCCTTCTTTCGCATAAAATCGACACGCGATCACGTTATCGTTCTGCGCTTCGAGTGACATTCCAAGCAACGATTGCTTTTTTGCCCACGTCTCGGCAGCTCCCATCAACAAATGGCCGAGTCCGCTGTGTCGATAGCTACCACGGACCGCGATGTTCTCGATATACGCAAAACGGTTCCAGTCTTTCACCACACGGATTTGTCCGATACATGTCATCTCGTCGAACGCCAAGAATACTTGTTTGTCCTCACTGTTGATATATTCATACCAGTCCAGTGAATCGTCCGGGAAGCTCGTCTCATGTGCCTTCTCATATAACTGTTCCTCATACGTCCAAACCCCGTCACAAAAGCTCGGGATGATTTCCCCGATGACTGGAAACGGATTATTGGCTTCGTTTACGACGCTGATTGAATACTCATCTAACGCTTTGATCGAGATGTTTGGGGCTTCTTCCACTGCATCTTTCTCCCTTCGTATATAATGACCGCTCCATCCAAGAGTGACACGGTCTTACCAGACTAGCCAAACAGTGACGGTTATCTCTGGATTGATAGTACATCTTTCCCATTTCTCCATGTGTGCCCTCCTCTCCTCATTTTGATATGTTACGAATAAACCTTCACTATCTATCATACATTAATTAATGATGTTCACATGCGTGGGAGTCGGCTGATCAACACGATTATATTTTCGCTTAAACCGTATTGTTCAAACCGACATCCATTTATCTGTTTCATCACAATTAATGAACTGTGTCATTCGATTGAATCCTTCATTCATCAACATGTTAGCGCTTAATGGATTAATGTTTCAAACATAATTTTAACTCTGTTTATCCGCTCTTAGGAGTTGCCTGTAAGCGTATGTCATGCTATTTTTAGACAGATGATAACTTAAGGAGGAACTTGAATGAAACGTATGACAAAAGGTTTGGCAGCATCCCTATTATTGGCTGTCCCGCTCGCGGCGTGTGGTGATTCTAGCACCGATCAGGCCGAAACTTCACGCTGGGATGAGATCAAAGAAGAAGGTACGCTCACGGTCGGTACAGCGGGTACGCTCTATCCGGCCTCGTTCCGTGAAGAGGATAGCGATACATTGACTGGGTTTGATGTCGAGCTCATGAAAGAGGTCGGGAAACGTCTCGACCTCGAGGTCCAATTCAAAGAGATGGCGTTCGACAACATGTTGACGAGCGTCCAAAACGGACAAGTCGACATCGCGGCGAACGATATTTCGGTCACAGAGGACCGCAAAGAGAAGTTCGCTTTCTCGACGCCATACAAGTACACATACGGAACGGCGATCGTTCGTAAGAGCGACCTGTCTGGTATCGAGTCACTTGAGGACTTGAAAGGTAAGAAAGCCGCTGGAGAAGCGACGACCGTCTTCATGGACGTGGCACGTCAATACGGGGCCGAGGAAGTCATCTATGACAACGCGACGAACGACCAGTATCTTCGTGACGTCTCGACAGGACGGACCGACGTCATCTTGAACGACTACTATCTCCAGACGCTCGCCCTCGCCTTCTTCCCGGAGTTCGATATTACGATTCACCCGGATATCGCCTATAACCCGCAGGAAGTCGCATTCTTGATGGACAAAGAGAACGCTGAGCTTCAAGAGAACATCGACCGCGTCCTTGCCGAGATGCTTGAAGACGGCACGGTGAAAGAGTTGTCGGAAACGTTCTATAACGGAGCCGATGTCTCGGTCGAACCGGACGTCGACGCGACCATCGTCGAATTGGACTAAGCGGTCATGTTCGAAGGTATGAAATGGGAAGCGATCTTTGACGTCGACCTGGCTGTGCGCTCGTTCCCTTATCTGCTAGGCGGCTTGCCGAACACGCTTTGGATCTCATTCGTCAGCATGTTCTTCGGCTTGTTGCTCGGTCTCGTGCTCGCCCTTGGGAAACTGTCACCGTCCCGGATGCTGCGGTTCCCGTCGACGTTCTATATCTCGTTCATGCGGGGCGTGCCGATCCTAATTATCCTGTTCATCTTATATTCAGGATTTCCATTCATCGGCATCGAATTCGCGGCGCTGACGGCGGCGATCATCGGGTTCAGTCTGAACTCGGCGGCCTATATCGCGGAGATCGTCCGGGCTGCGATTCGTGCCGTCGACCCAGGACAAGTCGAAGCGGCCCGCTCGCTCGGGATGAACAAGTGGCTGACGCTGAAAGGGGTCATCTTACCTCAGGCGACGCGGATTGCCCTCCCCCCGCTTTCGAACGTGTTCCTCGATTTGATTAAAGCGAGTTCACTCGCCGCGATGATCACCGTCCCGGAGATTTTCAATAAGGCAAAAATCGTCGGAGGCCGGGAATTCGATTATATGACCGTCTATTTGGTCGTCGCCTTGATCTATTGGGGCATCTGTACGTTCATGTCGTTCTTCCAAGATTGGCTCGAACGGCATTTCGAACGCTATTTGGATACACCGAAACGATGACTGACTTGCCTCATACAGGCAGGTCAGTTTTTTTGTCGGGCGGTTATTGCGAAAGTGACATGGTATAGTCAACCTATTCCATCTTGTGATTCAAAGGAGATACATCACCTATGCTCTCAAAATTATTATTCGGTTCATCCGTCCTCATCACACTTACATATATTTTGTTCGACGGGCCAACATGGGTCAGCGCCTTAAACCCATACACGAGTATGATTGTCCTCTATTATTTGGTTTTTAAGCTCCCAATCCGAAAAAGAGCGAAAATGTCTTCTTCGGATTGACCTCGACCTACATATTTGGCAGCACCGTTCTTTAGCGTTCCATCTCGGTCCGCGAGTGTGCTATGATTTTTATAAATATTCAGAAAATAGACGGGGGACTTACATTATGGTGCAACAATGGACGACACATTTAAACGATCAAGTGATTGGGCAGTCGAAGGCGATTAAGCTATCGACGATCGCCCTTCTCTCCGGGGGGCACGTTTTGCTCGAGGACCGGCCTGGCACCGGTAAGACGACACTTGCGCGCAGCTTAGCCACGTCGGTCTCGGCCGCGTTTCAACGCGTACAGTGTACACCGGACACGCTACCGAGTGACATTTTAGGGATGGAGCTGTTCAATCCGACGACGGGCACGTTCGAGCGCCGGACCGGACCGATCTTCACGTCGATCTTACTCGTCGATGAGATTAACCGGACGACACCACGGACGCAGTCGGCACTGTTAGAGGCGATGCAGGAGCGACAAGTGACGCTCGGTGAAGTGTCGCTTCGTCTCCCCGACCCGTTCTTCGTCATCGCGACACAAAACCCGTTCGACGGGCAAGGGACGTTCCCGTTGCCGCAGGCGCAACTCGACCGCTTCTTGTTCAAACTGTCGCTCGCCCCGTTATCTCGGGAGTCGGAACGCCGGTTGCTGCGGAACGAGCATTTGAGTGCGGCCCCGTTCACGTTGCAACAGACCGAGCTCGCCGAGATGCAGCAAGCCGTCCGTGATGTCTTGTTCCACGAGGCGATGGAGGACTATCTTCTCGATTTCGTCGAGGCTCTCCGTCATCACCGGGACATCGAGGTCGGACCGAGCCCACGGGCGACGCTCGCCTACACGATGGCGGCCCGGGCGCATGCCTATATGCATGGACGAGACTACGTGTCACCGGAAGACATCCGCGTGCTCGCCTTGCCGATTCTCGGACACCGAATCGTCTTGACGGTCGAGGCGTCGCTCAAGACGAAGCCGTCCAAACTGATCAAATCTGTACTCGAGACCATCCCGGTCCCATCCGAGGTGTGACATGCAACTCGTCAGCCCTCGCTACCTCGAGTCCGGGTATATGTGGCTCTTGTTCGTCGTCGGGGTGTTCACCGCCCTGTACGGCAACGTCTTCCTCGCGAGTGTGATTATCGGTTTCAGCCTGTATGCATTGATCCTGCCGGAGCTTTTGTTCCGGCTCGCTGAATACGTCCATGTCGAAGTGACCGACGAGCTGAAGCTGTTCCCGAACGATGAAGAGACGTACACAATCAAATTGGTGTCGACGGCCCCTGTCCCGCTCGGTGTCGTCCGTTTGTCAGGTTATCTCCATCCGACCGTCGAGTCGGAGGAACACGCCTTCTGGCGCCAGGAGAACTATATCGGACGTGAGGCGGCCGTCGCCTATACGCTCCCGCTCAAGGCGATTCGACGCGGCCCGATCCGTATGGAGGCGATCGGTATGGAGATTCGTGACCCGCTCCGCATGTTCTCGCTCTATAAGGAAGACCCGCTCGACCGTATCGGGTATGTCTTCCCAGAATTCTTGCCTTATCCGATTCCGAAGCGTCCGCCGACGTTACCTGGCGAGGAGATGGTCCGTCATAGTGCCTATCGTGACCCGGAGACGTTCCAGTCGGTGGCGCCGTATCACGGGCAGCCGATGCGGCAACTGTATTGGTCGGCCTACGCGAAGACAGGTGAACTGCTCGCCCGCACCGAGCAACCCGTCCAAGCGAACGAATATGTCGTCGTGCTCGACTTGCTGACGAAAGACGGGCGCGCCCTCACCCATCAGATGGAGCGGTTGATCTCGCAGGCAGCAGCGTTATGCCGCGATTTCGAGAAAGAGAACGCCAGCTATGGACTGATCGTCCCGACGTTGACGAAGGAAGGCATCACCTATGATCTCGCCCCGGGGAGCGGTGAGACACACTTCCGCAAGGTCATGACGACGCTCGCCTGTCTGTCGGAGCGGGATTTCCCGCTCGCCCGGTCGCTGTTCGAACGGAAAGTCGCCAAATACGGTGGCAGCCAATCGATTTTACGGCTCGGAGGTGATGGCCGATGAGACTGCTTTGGTGGATTTTCGCCGCTTTCTATGTCGGTCACGTCTTTCCGCTCGTGTTTCTGTTGACGCTCCGCTTGCCGCGAAACTGGCAACTTGTCGTTCAGACGGCCCTCAGCATCGCCGCACTCTGGTTCTCCTATGAGATGAGCGTGACATTGCTCTTGTTCACGTACGTCCACGCCTTCATCCGAACGCTCGACTGGACGGACCGGTACGCGATGGCTAGCGTACTCTTCTTGATCGTCGATTGGTTGTTCCCACCGGCTTCGCAGCCGCTCGCGATGATTGCTTTCCCGTTCTTGTTCTTGTTTTGGCAACGGAGCCTGTATTATCGCCGTGACTATAAACGGATGTTGTCAACGCTTGTCGTCGCCCTTGCTGTCGGTCTTGGTTTGGCCGTCATCATCCGGACGATCAAAGAGTTATTGTTTGGCAATCTCATCGCCTGGATTCAGCCCATCCTGATTTGGATTGGCGGTTGGTTCGACGGAATCAACTTGGATCCGACTGACCGTGTCAATCGGATTCTCGTGCCGGACAATCCGAACATCGATGCCGAGACGATCTCGAATGAGACGTTGCTCGAATCGGCGACGAACCAGTCGCTGTTCTTGATCGTGGCTTTTCTCGTCCTCTTGGTTGGGATGGTCGCTTTGTTCATTTACTTACAACGCCGTAAAGAGATTCAAGAGGATGTGACGGTACCGAAACAGCGCCATCAAGCGGTAGATGCCGTCCGTCGCGTCACACGGGCCCCACGGCACGTCCGCTTGCTCGATGCTGGGCGCCGGCTCGAATTGGCCCATCCTCGCCATCGTGAGGAGACGGTCATGGAATGGTTCGACCGCATCGGATTCGACGAAGGAAGCCGCTTCGCCGTCTGGCTCGAGGCTGCCGAATACGGGGAGAAAGAAGCCCCGGTGCCGATCGTCGAGGCGTTCGAACGACAAGTCACCCAGACGCTCAAAAAATAAGACCAGTCAGTTCGTCCGGGATGATCCCGGACGGTCTGACTGGTCTTTTTTAGAGGATTGGGCTGAGCAGGCGCGACACGCTTTCTTTGAAGCGAATCCATTTCGTCCGCGTCTCATAGCGTTCGAGCGTCAACCGGTCGGCGCTGGCCATGTCCCGTTCGAACGCCTCGATGACGGACTGGGCCACGACCTCGTCATAGACGAGCGCCGAAATCTCGAAATTGAGCCGGAAACTGCGCGCATCGATGTTCGTTGTCCCGATCGAGGCGACCTCGCCATCGATGACGAGCGTCTTCGCATGCAAGAACCCACCTTCATACGTATATACTTCGGCACCGTAGCGAACGAGCTCCGCCGCATTCGTATACGTTGCCCAATAAACAAACATGTGGTCCGGTTTGTTCGGAATCATCAGGCGGATCTTCGTCCCAGACATGAGCGCGTTGCGGCAGGCGTCAAGGAAGCTAGCGTCAGGGATGAAATATGGGGTCTGGATGTAAATCGTCTCTTTCGCCTCGGTGATCATCTTGACGAGCATGTTTTTCAAGTGCTCGGTCGACGAGTTCGGGCCTGATGTGACGATTTGTACCGGTGACCGGACTGTCTCGAGAAGGGCGGTCGGCCAAATGAAGTCCTTTTTCTCGGCTCGACGCTTTGTCGGCACGGCGCGGTTCCAATCGAGGAGGAAACGTTCGAGCAGTTCACGCACCGCTTCCCCTCTCATGCGCAGATGCACGTCGCGCCAATAGCCGAACTGCCGGTTCGTTCCTAAGTACTCATTCCCGACGTTGAAGCCACCGATATAGCCGATCTCCCCATCGATAATACATAGCTTTCGGTGATTCCGGTTGTTGACGCGGAAGTTGATTCCAAAGCGTGACGGGAAGAACGACTTCACCTCGCCTCCGTGCGCGAGGAGCTGTTTGAAATGGGAACGTCGCAATCCCCGTGAGCCGACGGCGTCATAGAGCAGACGTACCTTGACACCTTCCTTGGCCCGGCGTGTGAGCGCTTCGATAAGCGCTTGACCGAGCGAGTCGTTTTGAATGATATAGTACTGGATGTTAATTTCACGCGTCGCCACCTCGATGTCATGGAACAACGCCTCGAACTTCTGTTCACCGTCATGAATGACGTGAATCGCATTCTGATACGTCACGAGTGCGTTCGTGGAGGACAAATTCAAACGAGCGAGCCGCCGATATTTGGATAAGAGCGGGTCACGGGCGAACAAACCTTCATGCGCGTCGAGTTCGGTCAATTGGTCGTCGACGTGTTTCGCGTATTCATGGCGCCGCTCCTCGTCGACTTGATAGAAGTTGTTCGTTTTGATCAATCGTCCGAAAAAGATGTAGATGAAGAAACCAAGCAGTGGAATGAAGAACAGCACGAGCAACCAGGCCCACGTCGACCCGATATCACGCCGTTCGAAGAAGATGATGGTGACGGCGAACGTGACGTTCAAGATAATCAGTGCGATACCGAGAACGCTGAGAATGATTTCTGTCGGGATCATCACATTTCCCTCCCTTTTACTCCCTTACATACCCGTTCCCGTCAAAAAAGAAATGGGGGAATATGTGTCGAATTTTGATTGTTTCCGTTTCCGGGTAAAAACTAACAGACATGTCGGGAAATCTCAATCAGAAATGAGGACAAGACGATGGAGACGATGATGATCGGCTTTAGCTTGATTGTAGCAATCGGTGCGTTGGCTCAACTGTTCGCTTGGCGATTTGACCTGCCAGCCATCATTATTATGACCGTGGCCGGAGTGCTCGTCGGACCAATCTTCGGATGGATCGACCCGGTGACGATGCTTGGAGACTTGTATAGCCCGTTGATTTCATTCGCCGTCGCCCTCATTTTGTTCGAAGGAAGTCTCGGTCTGGAATTCCGTGAAATCCGCGAGTATCGAAAAGTCATTGCCCGGCTCGTGACGGTTGGGGTGCTGCTTTCCTTTCTCGCCACTTCGGTCTTGCTGATCACCGTCGGGAACATCCACTGGCTCCCTGCATTGACACTTGGAGCTTTATTCGTCGTGACAGGGCCGACGGTCATCATCCCGCTCCTACGACAAGCCAATTTGGTGCCACATGTGGCGAACGTGTTGAAATGGGAAGGCATCATTGTCGATCCGATTGGGGCGCTCCTTGGGCTGTTCGTCGTCCAATTCGGATTCGCATTTTATCAAAATGATAGTTTAACCACACATCTCCCGTTTCTGAGTTCGTGTGTGGCAGGAGTATTACTTGGGATTGTGTTCGGGGTCGTATTAATGCGCGCTTTTGCGAAAGGCAGAGTCCCTGAGTATTTGCAAACGACACTGACATTAAGTGGCGTGTTGCTCGTCTTCTCGATGAGCGAATGGGTCATGCATGAGGTCGGTCTGCTGGCTGTGACGGCGATGGGGCTGACGATGGCTAATTCGAAATTCGCGCGTCCGGAGATTCTCACCCATCTCCGTGAGTTTAAAGAGAACGTGTCCATCCTCTTGATTTCTTCTGTCTTCATCATTTTAACGGCCAGTTTAAGCCGTACCGATTTACTCGCCGTCTTTCAAGCCCCGATTCTGCTCTCGATTGCCGGCATCTTATTCCTCGTTCGGCCATTCTCGATCCTTTCAGCGACGATTGGGACGTCATTAGTGAGAAACGAGCGGGTGTTCATCGGCTGGATTGCCCCTCGCGGTATCGTGGCTATGACGGTGACCGGCTTCTTTGCAGCTGAAATCACGGAGCTCGGTGTGACGGATGCTGAAAAGATGTTACCGATGACGCTCGGTCTCGTCTTTTTATCTGTGACAATTCACGGATTGACCATCAGACCGCTCGCAAGACGTCTCGGATTGAACAAAATCAAGAATCCTTGGAGCTGAATACACACAAAAAAACACCGCGCCTGCGGTGTTTTTGGGGTAAATCGATTAGTTTAAGACTTTAATTGTGATTGATTTACGACCGAAGTTGAGCGCTTGCTCTTGTGTCGGCATCAAGAGGTCGATTTTGTTACCTTTGATGGCGCCACCAGTGTCTCCAGCGATTGCTTCACCGTAGCCTTCAACCCATACTTTAGAGCCGAGTGGGATGACTGAAGGGTCAACCGCGATGACTTTTTGGTTCGGGTTCGAGCGGACGTCGATTCCTGTTGCCGTGATTCCTGAGCACCCTGCACAGTATGGCGTGTAAGCCGTTGCTTCCACAGTCATCGTCTTACCTGAAGCCGGAGCTTGGGTTTGCGTTGTCGACGTAGACTGTTTCGTCACTGGTGCAGATGTTGATGCTTTTGGTTTAGCGGCTGGTGCGCTGTTCGCAACCGATGCTGCTTTGGCACCTTTTACAGAGAATTGTTGACCAGGGAAAATGAGATCTGATTTAAGACCGTTCCATGTCATCAATTGGTTGACAGATACGCCGTTGTTTGTCGCGATGCGATACAACGTGTCGCCTGCTTTAACCGTATACGTGCTTGCTGAAGAAGAACTTGCTTTCGCTTCTGACTTCGCGAGCTTCAATACTTGATTCGGATAAATCATATTAGAGTTTAAGCCGTTCGCTTGTTTGATGTCATTTACTGATACATTGTTGTTCACGGCGATACGGTAAAGTGTATCTCCAGACTGAACTGTGTGTGTTGATGCTGCCGAAGCTGGAGCAGCGACTCCTAAACTAAGGCCAGCGAGTGCCGTTAGTGTCAATAGTGGTTTTTTCATAAGAATATTCCTCCCTTTTCTAACGCTCCCTTACTGTAACACCTGTATGTTTCACTGCCGTTACAGGCTGATATGAGAGTGATATCAGTTCAGTTACAGAAGCTTTCAAGGGGATGAGAGGAATCTGAATTTTTACAATCTAGATACAAATGGCTTTGTTGAGCCGTTTTCGACTATACTAAAAAGAAGAGAAGGGAGGTTTTAGTCTTTGGAACTATTACTGCTATATTACATTGTGACTAATTTACTAGCGTTTATGATATTTTTCCTCGATAAACGCCGTGCCAAATCAGGGGAATGGCGAATTTCAGAACGAATGTTACTCATTCTCGTCTGGATCGGTGGAGCATTCGGTGCCTATCTCGCGATGCGTCTCTTCCGTCATAAGACGTTGAAGCCGCTATTTCGAATCGGTGTCCCGATCGCTATCTTGGTGCACGCCGGTATCACAGGCTGGTTCATCTTCTGACGCCATTATATAGAAGAAACTCGTTCACACTGTCCAACGGAGACGCGGTTGAAATGTCTGGATTGACGCTTCATATCGAGAAAACGAAGTCTCCAGCCGGTGCGAAACGGAAATAAATGTTTGATTGTTGAGGTGTCGAGATGAATACCGAAGAGAATATGATTAATGTCCAAACGTGGACCGGGCGGACGATGGAGATCGGGTTCACGACGAATGCGCAGTTTCAAATCTGGCTAGTGACCCAGGGGCAAGTCGAGATCCGGATCAACGGTACCCGTGCACGACTTCGGGCCGGGATGGCGCTGATGCTCGACCGCGGACAGGTTACAAAAGTTGAACGGACAGATGACTCGTTTCAAATGACGATGCTTCAGGTCGACCCGTTGGACTTGGTTGCACCGCCACTCGCGGAGCGCTATGTCACACCGTTCATCGAGAAGATTGGCCATCACGTGCTGCATCCGGCTGAATCAGGTGACAAGGCTATCCTCGAGACGCTTCATAAAGTAATCAAGAGTTTAAAGAAAGACTCCGCTTTCGCGTTGCTCGATGCGACATTACAGCTCGCCGTCGTCTGGCGCTATTGGATTCAACGGCAACCCGTGACGAGACGACATGGGCAGGAACGCATGCAACGCATGATCACTTACATACACGACCACGACACGATGAAACTGTCGCTTGAAGACATCGCCGCTGCCGGTGGACTGAGCCGGGCGGAATGTTGCCGTTACTTTTCAAAATGGGGAGACACATCGCCGCTCGCCTATGTCCAAGACGTCCGGATGCAACGGGCCGCCCGTCTGTTGTGTGAGACGGACAGTCCGGTCGCTGAAGTGGCAAACCGGTTTGGCTATACGAGCGTGAGCCATTTTGTCCAGACGTTTAAGAAAGTGCATCATCAAACACCGCTCGCGTTTCGCAAACAGAGGACATGACAAAAGCCGACATGAGTGTGTCGGCTTTTGTCGTTACCGGGCGGTCCAACCGCCGTCGGCTTTCAATACGTCACCATTGACGAAACTCGAATCATCGGAGGCGAGGAACAACGCGACCTTTGCGATTTGCTCCGGTTCACCGATTGGGGCCTCCCCTGCCCCTTGGATGGCGCGCATCCCGAGTTCGCTCGGCGCGGTGATGGTGGCACCGATATTCGTATTGACTCCGCCCGGTGCGATGGCGTTGGCCCGTATCTTGTTGAACGTACCATACGTGGCGGCGATGTTTTTCGTCAGGCCGATGAGTGCGTGCTTCGAGGCGACGTACGAGGCACCGCCCCGTGTCCCGAACAGACCACCGACCGAGGCGTTATTGATGATGACACCGCCCGAATCTTGTTTGTCCATGACGTTGATCGCGGCCCGGGCCAGTTTCATCGGTCCGGTCAAGTTGACGGCGATGACCCGGTCCCATACCTCGTCGGTCACTTCACCGACGGTCAAAAAGTTGTCCATGATGCCGGCATTGTTGACTAAAACGTCGAGCGAACCGAACGTGCTCGTCGCCGTCTCGACCATGGTGTCGATGTCTTCCTGTTTCGTCACGTTCCCGGCGACGCCGACGGCTTCCCCGCCGCTCGCTTTGATCTCTGACGCGACCGCTTCGACCGAGTCCCCGTTCATGTCGACGGCGACGACGCGTGCCCCTTCTTCGGCAAACAGTTTGGCGATGGCCCGCCCCATCCCTGACCCGGCCCCGGTGACGAGTGCCGTTTTACCCGATAATTTCACACCGCATTCCTCCTTGTTGAGACAACTCAAGAGCGACAGAGAAAACGACATGTGCAACCTGATCACGTGTCATTAGTCTATACCCGGATTTGGAGGAAAACGTATCTCTGTTTGGAAGAATCTGCTTTTGTTCACGTCAATGGTCACGTACAATGAAAGATACAGATATTGGGAGTTGGAAGGTGGGATTCGATTGAGTAGGTATTATGCAGAAGTGATCGGAAACGGGTGTCCCGTTATATTTTTACCGGCTGGAGGATTCACCGGAGAAGAAGGCCGTTCGCTCGCTGAGGCGCTACGCGACGACTTCGAGGTGCATTTGCTGGATTTGCCAGGGTTCGGGCGAAGTGAAGGAATCAATCGAATTGTGACGTCCAAACAGTTGGCGGATTGGGTCAACGACTACGTCGTCACACATCGACTTGGACCCGTCCTCGTAATGGCGCATTCGCTTGGAGGCGCGGTCGGTCTCGCTTTCGCCACGCATTATCCCGAGCAAGTGGAGCGGCTCGTCTTGCTCGACCAAGGACATAAGGCGTTCCCGCGCGTTCCGTTAAAAGAGTATGGGGTGTTCGGCCTTACCGTCCCGCTCCTGAGCGGACTTTATCGTCTGTTCGGACCTCGACTCGTCCGGAAAATCGAGATGAAGGTCATTTCAGATGAAGGTACATCTTCAGTTACAAAGGAACAGGTTAAGGCTTTCTGCGCACAGACAGGTCTCCTTGAACGAGACGAGATTCGACGTGCACTGGACGCCCCGGCTAAGCTCGGACGAGGCGGATTGAATCTGTTGTTCGGCTTCTATCATCTTGACGTGCCGCAGCTCGTGCGGTCACTTCAAGTGCCAACCTTGCTTGTTTACGGCGATTTTGTCGGACTGGACGACAAAGAAGCCCGATCGACGCGGTCAGCCATCTCGGACCTGCAACGGCATGAGTTGCCGATCACTTACATACGAATGACAGGCGGCCACTTCGTCCATTGGAACCCGGCGTTCCCGATTGAACAGGTACGACAGTTTTTACAAGTCGAGCAAGTGAGCGGTCTGTCATGAACCGTCAGCAAAAGATTGTCCTGATTCTTGTGTGCTTATTGTTGGTATCAGCCGGAGTGGCCTGGGCATTTGATTCGACGAAGCAGCTACAGTTGCCTGAGGGAGCGGAACCGATTCTCAACTACCCTGTTGATGACCGTGACATGAGTCTTCGCTTTTTCACGAACAGTTACACCGTCGAGGAATGGAGTGACGAGCCGGTTGCGCAAGGCATAGGTCTTGAACTTACTGTCGACAATCAGGTTCAGTCGATTACATCTGAATCGCTGTTCGAGGCAGGTCTCACGTGGTCGACTTTTGGCCAATCGTGCGGAGATACGTCAGCATGTTCCCCGTACGATATCCTTTACGGGATGAACCACGGCGAGACGACAAGAGTCGTCGTCGAGTTGAACGGGGAACGGTTCGAACCGGAACTATTGAAGACGAAGGCCGGGAATGATGTCTGGTTCGTGCTCGTCGACCAAATCGAGTCGATTGAGTCAATCACCGGCTACGATGCTGCGGGAGACATATCCTACCGCTACAATAACTAAAAAAGAGACGGAGGACGGCTTGTCCTCTCATCTCTTAGCGTTCACAGGCGATACCGTCTTTATCACGATCTTTTGATTTGTTCGCTTCATACAGTGAACTGTTAGCGTAAGGCTTGTACTTCGTCTTGCCACCTTTGTTTTTCGTCGTCTTCGTTTTGGCGACACCGCCCTTGTAGGTCTTATTCAGTTCGGTGCAGTTTTTGAATTTTTTCGGTGCGGCGTCCACGGTTTCTGACGGTGCGACGCTCAGCGTGAACAACGCGATGCCGGCGATGGTCGCGCGAAGTAGTTTCTTCATGATTGTTTCCTCCTTGGTCATAAGCGATATGAGTTACCATTCTCGTTCATTATAGGAGGGATTAGGACAACTAACCTATTTTATAAAATTTCTAGTAGGAGGGACGATCACATTGACCTTATTATCTTTTCACATCGACAATACGAATGAACAACTTTATCAAGGGAACTTGCTTGTCTCGGAAGACGAGATGGTTGAACCGCTTACTTTGGAGCTCATCGAACGGTTGGTGTTTGGTTCTGAGTTCATCAAGTGTTTTATCACCCAACACCATTCTTTGCGGCGGATTCAGTTAGAAAAACAGCCACTCGACCAACTACAGAAAATGTGGGAAAAGACCTTCAAACACCACCTCACCTTTGATCATGCGTTTTCTCTTGACGATTTTCCGCACGGATATTGTTGGACAACACGCGTCTGGCAAGGACACGATTGTTGGTATCTCGTCTTCACCGAACATCACTGATTTCGTTTTTAACAAACCGGCAAAGGAAGGTAATCTTTCATGGACTTACTTATATTGATGCAGGACCGGGCCCTCCCGTTACTGCTGCTCGCATTGTTTCTTATTCTGAACGTGGTGTTTGTCACCGGGATTTGGAAACGACGACGCCACTTCTCTAAAGGATTTCTCGTGTTCGCGAGCTCGCTTGCGTTCCTACTCATGACGTCGTCGGTCATCTTAATCATGTTCACGATGTTCATCGGCTACAATCAGTGATGAATTCGAGCGGTGGTAAATTCACGTGACCATAGTATAGAAAAATACCTCCTGAAGACAATTGTCTTCAGGAGGTATTTTCGTTTACTTCGATGGCTCGTACGCGAGCGCTTCCCCATTCGTCTCGATCACGTGTTTGTACCAATCGAACGAGTCTTTCTTCATCCGCTCCATCGAGCCGTTGCCTTCGTTGTCACGGTCGACGTAAATCATGCCGTACCGTTTCTTCATCTCGCCCGTCGTGAACGAGACGATGTCGATGATGCCCCATGGCGTGTAACCGATCAAGTCGACGCCGTCATAGACGACCGCTTGTTTCAGTTGCTCGATATGCGCCTTCAAGTAGTCGATGCGGGCCGCATCATGGATTTTCCCGTCGACGATCTCATCGACAGCACCGAATCCGTTCTCGACGATGAAGAGCGGGATTTGATAGCGGTCGTACAACCGGTTGAGCACATAGCGGAGACCGACCGGGTCAATCGACCAGCCCCAATCACTCGACTTGATATAAGGATTCTCGACGCCGTTCGGCAGACCACCGTTGACGATGTCGCCACTGTTATCGGCAACGACATCACTCTTCACGGTCGTCGACATATAGTAACTGAAACCGAGGTAATCGACGGTCCCATTCTTCAAAATCTCTTCGTCCCCATCAAGGAATGGGATTGAATAGCCTTCACGCTCGAACTCGTTCAAGGCGTAGCTCGGATAGACCCCACGCACTTGCACGTCCGGGAAGAAGTAACGCTGACGCATCATCTCTTCAGCAAGCATGACGTCGTCCGGGTTCGACGAGAACGGATAAATCGGTACGTGTGACACCATCGCCCCGATCTCGAAGTCCGGGTTGATGGCTTTTCCTTTCGCAACGGCGAGGGCGCTCGCGATCAACTCATGGTGCCCCGTCTGATACATCACTTCACGGGCGTTCTCCCCGTCTTCGACGATGACGCCTGAGTTTGTCCATAAGAAGAGCGGGTTGTTGACGTCCATCTTGTTGTTGATCTCGTTAAACGTCATCCAATATTTGACCTTGTCTTTATAGCGGTCGAAACATACCTCGGCGAAGCGGACGAAATGGTCGACGACGGCACGGTTCCGGAACCCGCCGTACTCACGTGCGAGGTGGAGCGGCATCTCGAAGTGGGACAACGTGATGATCGGCTCGATGTCGTGCTTCAACAGTTCGTCGAACAAGTCGTCATAAAATTGGAGTCCTGCCTCGTTCGGCTCCGCATCGTCCCCGTTCGGGAAGATCCGGCTCCAACCGATTGACGTGCGGAGACACTTCAAGCCCATCTCAGCGAAGAGCGCGACGTCCTCTTTATAGCGGTGATAGAAGTCGATCGCCTCATGGTTCGGATAAAACT
Organism: Exiguobacterium aurantiacum; assembly: GCF_024362205.1. Classification (GTDB taxonomy): domain Bacteria; phylum Bacillota; class Bacilli; order Exiguobacteriales; family Exiguobacteriaceae; genus Exiguobacterium; species Exiguobacterium aurantiacum_B. The sequence goes on from NZ_CP101462.1 coordinate 1,524,787, forward strand.
CGTCCGGCTCGACCTTGTCCGTGATGCGACGCGCGACGCCGTGGGCGCCGGCCGTCAACACGTCGACGACGCTCGGTCCTTTGCCGTCGGCGTCCCAGCCGCCCTCAAATTGATGGGCGGCAAGCGCGCCGCCCCATAGAAAGTCTTTTGGTAATGTCTTCATGTTAGTTCCTCCTTATTGATTAACAATCGTGAGCATTGGTGTCGTCGTGTCTGTTTGATTACTTGCTTGGACGAGTACGTCGGCGTATCTTGCGCTGTTCGTCACGATGACAGGTGTAATGCTTGATAAGTTATGTGCGGCAATCATCTCGCGGTCGAACGTCGTCAACACATCGCCCGCTTTAAAGCTGTCCCCGTCTTTGACGTGCACGGTGAATGGTTTCCCATCGAGCGTCACCGTATCGAGACCGATGTGAATCAACAACTCGATTCCCGTGTTCGAACGAAGACCGATTGCATGTTTCGTCGGTGCGACCATGACGACCGTCCCGTCAAACGGTGCAATGACCTTATTCCCGTCTGGCTCGACGGCATAACCTTTCCCCATCGCCCCGGAGGCGAATACATCGTCCGGAACATCGTTCAAGGCGATGACTTTCCCTGAGAGCGGTGAAGCAATCGTCTCTTCCTGGACGAGCGTAGCACTCGCTTCTGCCGTCGCAGGTGTTTCCGTCACTTCTGTCACTTGTTTGGCCGTGTCTTCTCCGAAACCGAAGATTTGAATCAAGACGACCGGAAGGATAATGGCGATCGCTGTCCCGATTAACAGTCCCCAAATCGAGGTCGGCACGTCTTCACTGATTCCGTTCACAAGGGTGAGCGGACCCGGGAGACCGGCGTAAGCGAAGTAATACGGGTTGAAGAAACTGGCCACGATGGCTCCGACGGCCCCTGAGATACATCCAAAGATGAACGGTTTCTTGAAGCGGAGCGTCACCCCGTAAATGGCAGGCTCTGTGATTCCGAATAGTCCAGTAATCCCAGCCGAGACACCGACTTTTTTGATTTCTTGGCTCTTCGCCTTCAAGATGACACCGAGGACGGCACCGACTTGGGCGATGACGGCGATCGTCTGATATGCCTGGAACGAGTCACGACCATACAAGTCGAAGTTCGCGAGCACCATCGGCGTCACACCCCAATGGACCCCGAAGATGACGATGACTTGCCAGAGACCACCGATAATCGCGCCAGCGAGCATCGGCGCGTTCTCCGCTAAGAAGTTGTAGCCGTTGGCAATCCCGACCGCACCCATTGTCGTGATCGGTCCGATGACGAGAATCGTGAGCGGCACCATGAGCACCAAACTGAAGAACGGTACGAACAGAGGACGAATGACCTCGTTCATGTGTCGGTTCAAGAACCGCTCGACGTAAGATAAGATCCAGACGAGGAAGAGCGGTGGTAATACCGATGACGTATACGTCGTACCTGACAAGGCGAGACCAAGGAAACTGATCGTCTCCCCTGACGTGATGCGAGCCGCCATCTCGGCCCATGTCGGACTGACCAACGCCGCACTAGCTGCGACAGAGATGAACGTGTTCGTCTTAAAGTGTTTCGATGCCGTGATGGCGATGAAAATCGGTAAGAACGTGAACGGTGCCCATGAGATGAAGCTGAACACTTCGTACGTCCCCGTCTCGGCGAAACCGTCGAACAACAATGTCGTGATGATGAGTACCCCTTGCAAAATCCCGGCTGCGGCCAAGATATAGATGAACGGTGCGAATACGGCGGACATCGTAGCGATGATGCGGTTCAGGACGGTCCCCTTGTTTCCGTCTTCGACCTCAGTCCCTTCGATCTGCACCAGTTTCGTGAACTCATCGAACACTTCCCCGACATGCTGCCCGATGACGACCTGGAACTGGCCACCCGTCTCGACGACCGTGATGACGCCTGGCATCGCCATGACTCGTTCTTTCGCCTGCGGATTCGACCGCTTCAAGACGAGACGGAGTCGCGTCGCACAGCGCGCCGCATTGATGACGTTGTCTTCCCCTCCGACGGCCTCTAAAATATCCCGAGCCAGCTTTGAATAATCCCGAACTTTACTCAACTGAACACCCTCCTTTGATGTAACGCTTACATTTTGTACACTCTTACTATAATTGTACCGGTACAATTAATCAATAGCGATACAATAAATTGTTTGTGAACGTTTCGTAGACATGTGTGTGGTATAATGAAGGCAACATTTTTAAAGTAGATGAGGGATGAGCGTGCTTAAATATCAACAAGTGGCAGCAGAGATTGAACAGTACATCAATCAACACGATTTGAAACAAGGAGATAAACTGCCCGTCCTCGAGCAGTTGATGAGCCAATATGCCGTCAGCAAGAGTACGATCACGAAAGCGCTCGAGTTGCTGGAGCGTAAAGGCGTCATCTTTCAATTGCGGGGGAGCGGCATCTTCGTCCGGCGCCACAACCGTCCGGGCTATATGAGTCTGTTCTCGACGCAAGGGTTCAAGAGCAACCTCGGTGACCGGGTGTTGACGTCGGACGTGCTCGACGTCTCGGTCACGAAACCGGACGCGACGGTCGCGCAGAACCTTGGCATCGACGTGACAGATGACGTCTATCGCGTCGAACGGGTCCGCTTCGTCGACGGCGAGGTGTTCTGTTACGAGGAGTCGTACTATGTGAAGGCGATCGTTCCGTATTTGAACCGAGAAATCGTCGCCGACTCGATCTTCGATTACGTGCAGGGCGCACTCGGCGTCACCATCGGCTTTTCGGACATGTACATGCAGGTCGGGCGACTGACTGCCCCGGAAGCCGGCTATCTAGGTTTACAGACGGACGACCCGACGCTCCGCATCGAGACGATTTTCCATCTCTCGAACGGGAAGCCGTTCGACTATTCACGCATCACGTATCATTACGAACACTCACAGTTCGTCGTCCAGGCGAACGGACCGTACATGTGAAAACACCGCTCGACGCAGACGCGTCGAGCGGTGTTTTTGTGGGGCTCAGATGAGCGGTTTACGTTTCAAATCCAGTAACACATCATCCGCTTTGTAAAGCAATTCGTTGAATCGTTCTGCACCGTGCGCTTCGATGAACGATTCTTCGGATGGGAAGATTGGAATGAACAAGACTGGGATAACGGTTTGTTCATCTCCTTCATACACAAGAAACGATTCATCAAAATAAAACGGCGTCGCTACATAAATCGAGGAGAATTTTAATCGTTTGAAGACGTTTGAGGGAAGTTCGAAATATTCGCCGAGTTTGAAGGCGTGATGTGTCTCAAGTGCATGCGTCGTTAATTGCCACAACAATTCAAGCACGTCTTCATACAAACTTTTTTGTTTAAAACTCAACAGTAACTCTTGATATGTATGAGTGCCCTCTTCGTTTTGCAGCGTATGCCAATGAAGCCCTAACGTTGAGATGGTGAACGTATCGGTTGTAGGGCTGTCATCGAACTGCAAAAACTGCACGGCCTGCTCTAACAAATCTTCTGTTTCGAATTGATTCGTGAATTCTCCACAATGGGATTCAAGGTGTTCTAAATAGTTCAATAGTTACGCCTACTTTCTATTTTTTGCTAAGTATTGCATATGCGACTTTATAAGGCTTTTTAGAGCTCGGCTCAACTAAGTCAAAACGTAGGAAATTTTAATCATCTCCAACAATTACTTTGAACGGTTCCTTTTCATGAAGTGAAAAACAACTTCGTGTCTTGGTGAGTTATTTTACGCTAAATACCATACACGAGTTATCAAGTATAATCTTGTGGTATGGTACGTGGTCAAATTTTTGTGTGCACCATTTATTCTTCAGACTAAACAAACTCTCCGCCAAACGTCCAGCCATTTTGTTGCAACATTCGTTCAAACTGCTCATTAAACTGGTTGATATCAATAGGCTTATTCTTTTTCCGATGCAAAACTACACCATCGATGAATAAGGAGGGTGACATCGATGGATTCGCTTCCCAGACAGGTTTCCATGCCTCGTCCTTTTCATATTCTCTCGATGGACGAGCGCCGACCAACTGTTCATCGGAAACCCCAAAACGAATCACATTTCGCTGCGCCGTTCGTAAAGAAACACCGTTTGCGCCTCCCCAAACGTCGGGATTCACACCATCTTCCTCCCAAAAACAGTTCGGACATATCAAAAACGTTCCTGGTGGCTTCTCCTCTAGCGTTTTGTACCCGCAACACGTACACGTATATGTTTCCATTTGTATAGGTCCAATTCGTAAAAAATATGCAATAATCATCGCTCACTACTTCAAAACCGCTTAATCGCTCCGTTCACATGATCCAGAAAGTGATACACATCGTCCGCAACATGCGCCAGTACGAAGTTTCCGAAGAGGTTAGGATGAAATTCGCCCAAGAATGTCTCGAGTGTCTGGACTGATGTGGGTGAAGAGAAAGACTGCCAGAACCCTTTCGCTGTCGGAATCTCTAGTTGAGTCAACAACCTGTCTTCAATCACCTTCTCCCATGCTGCGTCATGTAGCGTCAATCGATAGACCGTCTCGCTTAGAGCAATTGTACCACCGAAACAGAATGTCAATTCAATCGGATACGCACCACGTATCACGTGACGAAAAAACGTCTCGTAATCCGCTGTATCGATCGATTCAACGGATTCAATATTCGGCCCTTGGAGTGTCAGCCCCTCATGGTAATAGCTTACCAACCAATCCGTTTCGTTTAAGAACGTGACGACGTCTTGGCAATGTTCGTCACGGGAAAGTGTCAGCCATGGGGCAATCGACTCATGGTTATGAACGATTCCGGATGTGACGGACTCCTCTTTTAAGCGTTTAAACGCGAAACGATGTCTCTTCGGCAACCGTACCGACGCCTTTCGTTCCACGCGTAACGGGAACGCTGCGCCAGCAAGATGTCGGTAAATTAGGCGATTTGCTTCTCCCCTTTTGAATGCATGGCTCGGTAAAATCAGCACCTCTGTCTGATGATAGAAGATTCGACACGGTTTCAAGTCCGGCTCGTTCTCGCAGTCCGTAAAACATGTTGCGAGCGTGTTCGCCGCCTCAGGCAAACGTTGCTCAAACTCTGTCCAACCGTATAGTTCAACGATGTCCGGCAACCCGTTCTCATCGGTGATGGCGTCCCAAAATGCGTTCCAGTTCATGCCATAGTGAGCAGGGAAATGGAACTGTTCTTTTAACAGGTGATGCAACTCGGTTTCCGCCGCGATGTTCGAGACGTCTAGCGTCACACGAGTGATTTGGTCTCTTTGTTTCCACACCTCAATCGGATGCATCCAGACATACACCGTCTCAACGACCCCAGCTGGTGCGACCTCGACATAGACGGCTCTTGTGAACGGATGCAAGACGAGGGATCGCAATATCGTCTTATTTGTAAAGCGTTCATCGATTTGTAAGCCATCCGGATGAAACGAGAAGATGTCAGCGGCTTGTCGACGAATCGAGCGATACTTGTCCTCAAGCGCTTGGTCATAGACTGGGTCGAATTCGTAACGGTCCACTTTCCATAACGTCCCATCATTCGAACGTGATAAACTCTCCGTCTTTTGTTCTAATTCATCCGTGTGCACCGCATGTCGACGCACAAATAAAGCCGTGGCCGCATCGACTTCATGCAACCACGGACGTTTCAAATTCATCTTTTTCCTCGCTTCCGGTACAAAATATAACCGAGCGGGAGCCCCGCCAACAACGCGAGGCCAAGCATCCAATAGGATTTCGGCTCTTTCGTCTGAACATCACTAGAACCACTAGTAAGGGCATCCTCCGCGGAACTTTGAGTGTTTGAACGTGTCTCGACCAAGAGTTTCTGATACATCTCGAGCGTGATCGTGTCTCCGTCGATGAACCGTTTCGCATCGGTCGTCAAGGCGGTCAACGTCTTTCCATCATAGTCAAACCAGGCATTCTCTCGCGCGGAATGGACCAATGTACCGGACACATCAGCTAAGGCAATGGCCAACTCGTCACCATACCCGAACGTGGAGAAGGCGAAGAGGCCCGGTTCTTGCTCGTACGTGCCGATGACGTTTTTCGCTTCTCCGTCCTGTAAGACGGCCGACACGTGCTCATCGCTAGGGACGAACGTGCACGTCTCGTCTGACGAGTAACAGGATTTCTCGGCAATCATCACTTCATGCAGCGGACCGAACGAGATGGCTCGGCTTTCCGTCAAGTGATAGTTATTCGGGTCGTCTCCTTCGATATGGTCGAGGACGATCGACTTGAAATGTTCTTCAGCGAAACGCTCCGCGGATTGTTCTGTCGGCGCCGCAGCTGCTGACGTAGCACCGAGCGTGAAGATCCCGGCTAAAGCGAATGTTTTGATCAGGCGGAACATATCTTTACTCCTTTCAACCGACAGACATCTGCTTGAGCAGTGACGCGTCAATCCGAATCATTTCCGCATGCGGATGCATTTGTCGATCGATGATTTGGGTAAATCGTTTCGTGGCGACGAATCGATTGGATTCATGAATCCAGGCGAGGCGCACAAGCGCAAGCCGCAACTGCTTGCGACCGTCACTCATCCGTAGGTGGTCGATATGATTATCAGCATCGAGCCGATTAATGAACAGTTCGACTTTACAATCTTCCTTCACTAAATAGGATACCAGATATGCGGCTTGTTGAATCAACTCTTCGTAACGGGCATGGAGGCCATTTCCGAGCGGACCGCTCAAGTCGAGCACGAGCGTGAACGTATCGAGGTTTTGCCGTTGATACACTTTCGCCTGCAGTTTTCCTGTCTTGGCTGTCGCGACCCAGTCGATCTGTTTCACCGGCTCTTGCTCATACCGCTTTGTGCTTTGAATCATCAACGGGTCCTTGAGCGGCGAATGTTTGACGAGTCGGTCCCCCATCCTTACCAGGCGTGAGTCGAACCTATTCTGTCTCATGATGGACGGGAGGATAATCCAGGATGGTAGCGTATGATCTGTGACGAAGATGGTGCCGAGCCAAAATGGGAGCCTGAACTGAAGGCTGCATTCTTCGATTTTAACGGGACCGCGCTGTTTCGCGTGAATCGGAAGTGAATAGGTCGCTTCGTTACGAATTTGTATGACATGCACGCGCTGGTCCTCGTCAAACGTCAAGCCGTGTCCCGTGACTAAGCGGACCGACGTCGGGATTCCGAGCTCTTCAAGTCGCTCGATGCCTGTCACTTCCATCTTGAGCGAGACGCGATCATTTACGAACAACAACTGCTCCTTTTGATGGAACGACAAGCCTGTCGCCTCAACGATTTGCTTCGTCAGCCATTTCCGAACGAGCATCAACCCCAGAATCACGCCAACCAGATAAGCGAACGGCCAGACGTAGGGGAACCACACGAAGAAGAAGAGCATCCCTGTATAGGCCGGCCAAAGCTTGTCATCTAAAAGGGACGGTGTGCTTACTTCGACCTGTCGCATCCTCACACCTTCTCGACCGGGACGTCGACGCGCTCCAAGATGTCAGCGAGGATGGCCCGTTTCGAAGATTTCACGTCCCCTTCGAGTGTGAGCGTCAATCGGTGCGCAAGAACATGTATCGCGACAGCTTGGACATCCTCAGGCGTCACGAAACGGCGCTCCTCGATGTAGGCATACGCCTGAGACGCCTTGACGAGGGCGAGCGTCGCGCGAGGGCTGGCCCCGACTTCGACGAGCGGATGTTTTCGTGTCTCTTGGATGAGTGCGAGCAGATACGTGACGACATCTTCATGGACTCGGACATCCTCGGCTTCTCGCTGTGCCGCTAAAAACGTCTCGGACGACATGAGGGCATGGACGGCGTGGCGTGTCTTCGAAATCGTCTGTAGAATCAGTTGCCGTTCTTCCTCCGCTTCGGGATAGCCGACTTGGAGCGACATCAAGAAGCGGTCGAGCTGCGCATCCGGTAACGCGAATGTTCCCGCTGACTCGATTGGGTTTTGTGTCGCGATGACGAAGAAAGGTTCAGGCAATTTATATGTGACACCGCCGATTGAGACTTGCCGCTCCTCCATCGCTTCAAGCAAAGCAGATTGCGTCCGAGGTACGGCCCGATTGACCTCATCAATCAGCAAGATATTCGTGAAGATGGGCCCGGTCTTGTTCTCGAACGTCTGTGTCTGCACGTTGAAGAAGTCAGAGCCGATGATATCGGTCGGAAGCAGGTCGGCCGTGAACTGAATCCGTGTGAACTCGGCCTCGAAACTCTTCGCGATGCTTTTGGCGAGTAGTGTCTTCCCGGTACCTGGGACGTCTTCTAGCAGAATATGCCCGTCCGCGAGTAGCGCCGTGCAACAGAGGCGCGTGATTTCAGGCTTTCCAAGATAAATTCGGTCTAACTGGTCTAATACGCGTGTGATGGTCATGAGGTTGACTCCTTTTCTAAGCGAAGTAAATAGGCATCAAGCTGTTGTTTGAACGCTTCTTCACGTTGTGGCGTGATCTCGACTTTGTCATAACGAATTTCTAAGTAGCTCAGAAGTGAGGCATCGAGCTCGATGCGGCTCGCCCACGCGGACAACGTCTCGAAAGGACGTCGCTGTCGTTGTGGCGGGAGAGCTTGTTCGAATTGAATCAGATGTTGCCGTAACGGAGAATCCGGCAGCGGGTGAATCGAGCGTGTGGACTGCTCGAACGTTTCGTTTGGCTTTTGCCGTGAGTGATTCCCTTCCTCTGTCGGAACGGAACCACTCACTTTTTTGTTGAGACGTTGCCTACGCCACATCCATGCGCCGATCAACAGAAGGATTGCGCTAAAGATGTATGGGAACGGGGAAAGGCGATTGGCTTCGCTAGTGTATGGATTCCCATATGACGGAGACGAGTCATCCCGATCTCCTCTTGGTGTGCCGACTTCCTCATCCGATGGTCCAACAATGCTTCCACTTCCAGAAGACTTAAACTCAGAATCTTCGTCAGTGCCACCTCCGCACCAACGATTGGTATCGACCACTTCGATAATTCCAAACAACTTTCGCTTGTCGTGACAGTCCGTCACCCAGCTCGTGATGGGGCTCCCGGAAATGTCCAATTCTTTAAAGTATGTATATGTGACTTGACCTGAGAATGAAATGAGTGCGACAACCAGTAACGAAATCAAAACCGTGGATAGAAAAAGAGCTTTGGCCTTTCTCATGAAACAATCAGTCTGTGAATTTGTTGATTCGACCTCATCCAATCTCACGACTCCCTTCATTCATCGATTCCATTTAATCCTTATTTTGGAAAATGGATTTGAAAGGATTATAGCATATGGTTTGATAGAATATTCAGTTTTTTTCATAAAAAAAGTCGCCCGCTTATTGAACGAGCAACCATACTTCCCCGCTATGTGTGTAATCCTCGTTTTGAATCCGCTCATGGAATCGATATACCTCGTCGTCCGGGGACAGGTTGAGTCGCTGTAAGAATACGTGAGTGATCGGCAACGGCGTCCACGTCTGCTCAGACGTATTTCGTTCCATGAATGCCTTCAGTCGTGCGTCGCTTTCAAATACGAGAAGTTCGGACTGCCAAAGCGACGGTAGGTCAATCAAGACGACGACCCGGAATCGCTCCTCTTTTCGGAGACGTACGAGACGTGAAGAACCCTCCATCATCGCTTCGATGACGGAGCGCTGAATCCGGCTATTCTCTTCTATCGACAGCAAGAACGATTGATCAAGCGGGATTTTATTATGCGAATACCCGTTATGGAACGTCGTCGGAAACGAATGGGTCTGTTCATTGACATACATGCGTAACCGTTTCAGTCTTCGTCCGACACCCCGTATTTTCGTTCGTCTCTTCAAGACTTCGTCCCTAAGACCCCGTCGACTTGCTGCTGGTGGTGCCGGTCATGTTCGATGAAATCGGTGACGATATAGGCAAGCGTATACGAAACACCGTCATGCGGAGAATGGGTCGCCCCGTTTGCCGTCGTGTGCGCAGTCAACGTCTCTTGACGCAAGGACCGCAGTGTTTCAATGAGCGAACCTCGACTCGTTTTGGCTAATCGGAGCACCTTTTCTCCAGAGAGACGTTTCGCTTTTTGGGTCGCTCGCGCATTAAACGAGTCAAACTCGGGGAAAATCATCTCTTCCCCGTTCTTGACGGCCGGGATGATGACGTTCAGAAGATGATTGTCCCAATGGGCGATGTGAAGGACGATTGCTTTGATTGGCCATTTGTCGGTCGCAATCGATTTTTCCCACGTCGATTCATCCAATCCCGACAATGTGTTTAACCAGTCTATATAGGATGCAAACTCGTCGATGACATCTGAGGTTTTCGTCATAAAAGTATCCTCCTTCGGTTATAAGCTAAGAAAATTGTATCATGTTCCGGCCACTTAGCATTGAGCTTCGTCAATCAAGTAATGCTTGATAGAGGTGATCGAGCCTCACTTATGCATCTAACGGGATAGACCTCTTCATATTGGTTTGAGGAGTCATCCCGTCGATTGAAATTGAACCGTAAGTTACCGCCACGCCTTGTGGTGACGGGACCATAGAAAGAGGGAACGTATCCAACCAGTCCGCTGATGTCGGAAACGCATCAGGTGCCCAATCGAGCTCAAGTTCGTGCCCGGCAAGCGCGTACGAGAATGGCATATGGCGATACACGTCAACGAGCAGTCGTTCGATTTTCTGTGTGAACACGGGTCTCGATGCAGGGTGTGAGACGACATCATTCCACTTTATATCGATGAGAATCCCGACATAGGTGTCCATCTCTTGAAGGGACACGGTCATCGTCATGTCCACATCTCCAAAATAGTTGCTTCGTAAATGGATAGATCCGTAATGCCCGATCTGAGCAAAGTCGGTATCTGTCGTTGTCGTCCAACTAGTGCCCGCCTCATCCTGACTGTATGTCACGTTTAAAATTTCGCCACCGCTACTTAACAGTTCCGCACATACATGTTGAGCAAGTTCAGGTAACAGATAATGGCTCGGATAAGCCATCCCGATGGAAATGAATCCGCCTGCTTGATCCATTCAAACACCTCCTTTGTTTCATCATACAAAAAAAGCGGCACCGTATACACGGTACCGCCCTATCTTATAGCCAGACTGGTAAAGAAAAGAACACCAGAAACAATACGGTCAAGACACCAACGACCGGACTGAGCGACCGATAGCCTTTCTTGAACAAGACGATCATCGTATAGGCGATGAATCCGAGCCCGATGCCATCGACGATGGAATACGTGAACGGAATCATGATGATGACGAGAATCGCCGGGAAGGCATGCTCCCAATTGTCGAGCGGGAGATGCTTCACGTTCTGGAACATCATCATGCCGATGATGATCAACACCGGCGCAATCGCCGTCACCGGAATAATCGCGAATAGCGGCAACAACAAGAGCGAGACGACGTACAGGCCTGATGTGACGAACGAGGCGATGCCGCCCCGAGCGCCGACCGAGATGCCGGCCGCGACCTCGACCGTCGAGACGGTCGGGCTCGAGCCGAACATGGCACCGGCCATCGTTGACAACCCTTGGGCGACGAGCCCTTTCGGTGCGTCCGCATCCTTGCCAATGGCGCGCGTCTGATTCTGGATCAGGCTGATGTTCTCGATCAGCAAGACGAGCGTCAACACGCCGACGGCGACTAGGAAGATCGGTGACGCCGACTCGGCGAACGAGACGTTACCGAACACGGTGCCGAACGAGTCAAAGAACGGTGTGAGCGCGAACTCACCGGTCCAATCGAGCGTGCCCATGACGGCGCTCAAGCCGACCCCGAACGCGATCGTCCAGAGGAAACTGCTCGGCCCCATCTTCAAAAAGAGAAGGATGGCGACGAAGAGCGTCAGGAACGCGACCTGTACCGGCCGTTCCCCGAGATCTCCAATGTGAAGCAACGCCCCGCCACCGCCCGAGACGATCCCCGCCGCCTCGAGTCCGATCAAGATGAGGAACAGGCCGAGTCCGACCGTCAATCCGTCATGAATGATCGGTGGGAACGCGTTCGCCAGTTTCCGCGCCACCTTCGTCACCGTCAACAGGACGACGAGCGCCCCTGAGACGAACGAGACAGCGAGCGCGCCTTGCCAGCTCAGCCCCATCTGCAGGACGAGCGTGTACGTGAATAACGCGTTAATGCCCATCCCTGGTAACAGGAGCAGCGGCAAGTTGAACAGCCCTGCGATGAACGTTCCGATGATGCTTGTCAAAATCGCTCCGACGAGCGCTCCCTCGAACGGGAGTCCGGCTTGTGTCAAGATTGCCGCGTGAACGGCCGGGATGTATGCTGTCGCCAGAAAGTTCAGCACGCCCCCGTATGTTTCTGTTTTCCATTCTGTTTGTTTTGCCATAGGAATCAATCCTTTATTGGCACCCTCACCCACCCATGTGGTTATACACACGAGATTGATTATATCCTGTCTGACCTCTGACATACAAGCTATTATTGGTTCAAATCCATCTTTGGACCCAGTCATGAGACCTATTCGGACGAAAGGTTCAATTTCTAAAATAAGAACAAACGTTCTTGTTTTTAGCATCTTTTTTGAAGGGAATCTGCTATAATGAAGGAGCAGGTTAACGCAGCAATAGTGGGGTCAGCCGCCAAGTCCACAATGGAGGAAGGCGGTGGTGCGGATGGAACAACTATGGACCTGGGTCGGCGATTATGTGATCGTCCCGATCCTCGCTCCGATCATCGTTCATTTGGTTTTACACCAAACATCCGATCGTGCAACGTCTGAACGCACAAAAAAATGACCCCCTCGGCGCAATGAGATGGGTCACTTTCTGATTCACTAACCATTGTGGCGGCTGGGCCACTCTTGAAGTGGTAGCCTGTAAGCCAGAGGCCGGTGTGTCCAGCACCGGTCTCTTTCTACTTGCATCATACCATACTTGTTCCCATTTTTCAGTAACAGAAACGCGAAAACGGTGAAGTTGACGTGACGAATGGCAGTTGACCGTAAGACATCATTCGGAGATCAAGTTTCTTAGCCCGTTGTTCAACAGTTCGAGGCAGAGCGAAGCGCTTTGCCTTTTTTAGATTTCATTTATGACTCCTTTAAGAATTCTTTAAATCTGCCATCTACAATGAAGACAGTTCAAATTCTTAGGAGGTTCACAACCATGTATAATAAAGATTATTCAGTCATGTTCACAATCGAATCAGGGGTCGTTCTCATCCCGCTCGCAATTCTCGGTCTCATCACGTTACTCGTCTGGTCGTTTCGTAAGAAACATGTAAAAGTCGCGCAAACTCTTTTGCTTTTGTCATTCGGGATATACGTATTAGCTGTCCTTCACTTTGTCTTCTTCCCGATTGACGTCAATTTAGGAAAGTATGCGAACCAAGTACAATGGTGGAGAACGATTAATGTTATTCCGATTCTGACCATCGATGTGTATTCATTTGTGCTGAATGTCGTGATGTTCCTCCCGTTCGGCTGTTATCTTCCATTTTTAAAACCGTCGATCACGAAAAAAGAAGTACTTAAATTAGGATTTCAGTTTAGTCTGATCCTTGAACTGACTCAATTATTGGTGCGTACGACACTAGGCAGTGGACGAAGCACGGATGTGAATGATTTATTGGCAAATACGTTCGGAGCGCTCTTAGGGTTCTTACTCGTTCGCTTCGTCGTCCAATACGCCCCGTTCCGACGTTTATATCAGGCTTTCCAACTTTAATCAGCAAGGGAGTTTCAAGCATGACAAAAATCTTGTTAGTGGATGATGATGTCCAAATCGCAGAACTGATTGATGTGTATGTAAAGAATGACGGGTATCTCACGACGCTGGCGACCGACGGGGAAATGGCGCTTGCCTTGTTCAACCAAGAATCGTTTGACTTAATCATTTTAGATTGGATGATGCCTCGGATGGACGGGCTTGAGTTTTGTAAGCGGGTGCGCCAGACGAGTCAAATTCCAATCTTAATGGTCAGTGCCAAAGTGGGTGATCTGGATAAGATATTGGGATTGACGACAGGGGTCGATGACTACATCATCAAACCGTTCAATCCGCTCGAGTTGATGGCACGTGTTAAAGCATTGCTGCGCCGTTCAAACTATAATCGACCAAGCGAGTCCCCAAGTGTACAAGCTGGCCCATTCCTCATCGATCGAGCCAGTCACACCGTCACGATGCAAGAACAGACGATTCGATTGACGGCACGGGAATTTGAGATTTTGTATTTACTGGCGAAACATAAAGGCCGGGTCTATAGCTCTGAAGAGATATTTGAGACTGTCTGGCAAGAGCATGGCGTCGGGTCGAATCAGACGGTGATGGTTCATATCAGTAACATCCGCGAGAAATTACATGCTGTCGTGCCACATGAAGTCATCATTCATACGGTGTGGGGAGTGGGATATAAAATTGAGACATAATATATGGCGCGTCATAACGTTCGTCCCGATGTGGAAACGTCTGCTGTATGTGCTGATTGCGTTTGGGGTCGCCACCCTGAGCGGTGTTCTGTTACTGCCTGCCGTCTGGTACTTTGAAGAGTCATCACGATTTGTGGAGAGTCTGATCATCGTGTTGTCGTATTTCCGTGAAGGTGTGTTCTTCCTGTTTTATAGTTTGATGGTCGCCGTTTGTCTTGTGTTGATTTATCAATATGAGCGTAAACGGTATTTACAGTTTCACATTGAGCGGATGACGTCATTTGTCGAAGAACTCCACGCCGACCGTGATTCGGTTGAACAACCTGTCCCGCCAGAGCTAGAACGATTGATGGCAACCGTACGCGCCATCTCCGACAGTGCGGCAAAAGCGGAGCAGGAAGTGCTTCAAGCGGATCGTTTGAAACACGAGCTCGTGACGAACGTCGCCCACGACTTGCGCTCCCCGCTCACGTCGATCACGGGTTATCTTGACTTGATTCACAACGACCGTTACCGGGACGAGGTGGAATTGCGTCATTACATCCACGTCATTCATGAGAACGCGACCCATCTGAAAGGCTTGATTAACGATATCTTTGACTATACATTTCTACAAAACGACCGAATCGCCCTACAGACAAGTGAGGTCCGTCTCGATGAATTGCTCAATCAGCTCATCATGCAGTCGACGTTACGTCTCTCGGAAGTTGGAATGGAAGCTCGATTCAGCTCCTCAGCCGAACGGCCCATCGTTGAAGGCGATGCGTTGAAGCTCGTCTGTGTGTTCGAGAATATACTCGAAAATGCGATTCGTTACGGGCGTGACGGAACGTATATCGATACGTTCATGGAAGATACGGATGAAGCGGTTCTTATCAACATGACAAATTACGGCGAGGAAGCCATCCCCTCACGTGACATCCCTTACGTGTTTGAGCGATTTTTTAGAGTGGAAAAGTCACGCGCGCATTACACCGGTGGATCAGGTCTCGGTCTCGCTATTGCCAAATCCATCATCGACTTACATGAGGGCGAGATTCACGTAAGTAGTCAACCGAGGAAAACGACGTTCACAATCATTCTCCCAAAAGCCTCTCCTAATGCTGCACATGAAAAAGCGTGGCCCGTGTGACCTACACGTACCACGCTTTTTCGCATTTACATAATAGCTTATCGACTTCAAGCGTATGTCGGAGCGAGCGCCTCGAACCGATTTTAAAAGACGAGCCCACTCGCGTGATGCGATTGGGCTCGTCGATAATCGGGCCGTTAGTCCGGTGTTTTCATATCTTCCTCTACCGTATAGCGAGAGAACCACTTCAACATGGCTTCTGCCTCTTGTTTCGGGATGTCCTCGATCATCTCATTCGATAACAAGCCACCCCGGGTCGAGAACAGGACGTTACATACATCGAAACGGCGTTGGAGCGGCGTCTGTGTCACTTGGACCTGTTCGATCCGCGGCTTGTCCGTCAAGAATGAACTGACGTTGAAAGCCCCGGTCCGCAGCTCGATGAACTGACCATTGCGAGCGTAACGCGTCGTCATATAGCTCAACAGGCGACCGCCGATGATGATGGCCCACAGTAGGAGGAGCCACCAGGCATAATCGCGGAAGAAATACAGAACGACACCCGAGACGATGAGTCCGACCCAGCTGATGCGTAGCAGTTTGACCCAAAGCGAACGCTTCGGCAGACGATGGAGCGCGTCAGACCAGACGAACTGGCCAAAGTGCTCGTTCAACACATTCATCGCCCGCTCCCGTTTCACGAACGGGAGGATGGTCGACGACTCGTCTTTCAACTCGTCCATCGTCCCGGCTGCGACGAGTTCGACGCCGACGATATTGAACCAGCGTCTGATGAACGTTTCCTTGATCCGGACCGCTTGAATCTTTTCGTACGGGATTTCTTTGGCGGAACGGTTGAGCAGGCCCTTCTCGACCCGGATTCGGTCGCCGCGTCGTTCGAGACGGAAGTTCCCGTACTTCAAGAAGTTGATGACCATGCCGATGACGACCGACAACATAAGGACCGACAAGACGAGTAGGCCGATGGCAATGATTGACGCGTGGACGACCCAGTCGCCGATCGTATCGAACGTCCCGTCGAGATTGATGAAGTCATCGATGGACGAGATGATCGTCGAGGCGACCGGGAAGATCGCGAACACCGACAATGATGTCAGCGAGGCGATGATGATCTCTCGGGTCGAGAGGGCGTACAACAAACGGCTCGCTGGTTTTTCAATCACCACCGGTTGAGCTGTCGTGTCCGTCTCCCCTTCCACAGGTGCATCGGTCTCAGTCTTCCGGTGACGGACCTGATCGAGGATGTCCTCGAGACGCTTCGCCTCGTTCGGGAAGACGCCCGCCAATTTAAACGAGGCGTCGTCACTGTTCGCGTTTGTATCGAACGTCAATTCGACGACCCCGAGCAACCGGTACAAGAACGGGCTGTTCGAGTGGACGCTCTGAATCTTATAAAGAGGAAGTGATTTCTCTTTTTTGATCCAGTTGCCGTCGATGACATATACCGTCTTCTCGTCGAGCGCATAGCGGAAGTTGAGCCAACCGAAGAACTTCTGCAAGATATCGAGCAAGAGGAACAGCAGAATCCCGACGCGGAGGATGATGCCGAACGTTGAGCTCCAGTCGTTGTTGATGACGAACAATAACACGAGTGGGATGATAAACGACTTGATGACCTCTAAGACACGTAACAGCAAAACGCGACTCGGCAGCCGATGCCACGTGAGGGCGGCTTCCGTCATACGACATCCTCCTCCTCGATGCGGGCGTAGACCGCGATTTGTTCTCGAAGCGACTTCGCGAACGATTCTTCGATCGCATAGATGTCGTGCGAACCGGCGGCCGTTCCGATTGTGATCGTCTGCAAGCCGTACTTTCGTAGCAACGGGCCTTGCTGGGCGTGGACGTATTGCACTTTCGTCATCGGAATCAACACGTCGTGCGTCGTGATGATGCCGTGATGCAAACGAATCTCGAGCGGCTTTACATCATACGTGAACCGTTCTTGCTTCCACTTTTGGAAGACGACGATGTCGATCACACTATAGATGAGATCGATGGCGAGCAGGACGTACATCGTATATTGGAGCCATGTCGGCCAGTCAAAATAAAGCGCGGCCGCGACGAGCCCTCCTGTGATGACGAGGCCGATGAGATAAAAGATGGCGCTCGACAGTCGGAAGACGGCGCGTGCCTCGATCGGCAATGTGCCGCTGAATGATGTCGGTGTTGTTTCTATGTCTGACATTGGTGTTTCCTCCTAACGATTCGGAGCATGTGTCCGTTCTACCTCTAGTATACGGCGCGCTCCCTAAAAAAGTTTCAAATTGAGGTCGGGAAACTGTTCAACTGCACGCTCATCGATTCAAACCGCGGTCGGTCTTCTGGTTCGACTTGCTGGATAAGGCGGTCGAGTGCGGCGACACCTTCCTCCTGTAGCGCAGCGTCTAGATGACCGGTCAGTTTAATCGACGCGAACGCACTCGACATGACGGCGACGTCACAGTCAAAGCCGTATTCATATGTCGCCCAGTCGTCAGGGCTCGACACATCTCGCTCCATCCAGCCCGAAACGATGTCGTACGCACCGACGAGGAAGTCGATGTCCCGATCTTTTCGGATTGCGTCCTCGAACATCACGAGCACGTCGGCACCTTCATCGCTCCCGAATGGACTGTATTCATCCGTGCAGTCCAAATAATAGTCATCTTGGAAATGAGCATTGAACCGAGGATGTGCCGTGAGTCGGTCCGGTCCGACTTCCGGGTCATCGACATACATCAAGTCGTCCCACTCAATATCGGTCTCGACGTACCCTTTCCGGAGTTTCTGACGAATCAGCTTTTGCGCTTCTTTGCGGCAGATATCCTCGGATTCGAAATACTTAATTTGAACTTTACCAATCGTCCCGAGCTTTCCGTAATGGACGGCAAACGAGTCGGAACCGACGCGGATGTTCCAAAATTTAGAGCTATGCAGTAAGAATGTTTTCATGATTCCTCCGTAGCACGATGATTTGTAGTTCCTTTCATTATGAATGAAGTGGACAAAGAATAAAACTTGGGTTCACCGATGTCCTAAGGTAGTGATGGTTCTTACGAACGGCTTGAATCATATAAAAAAACGTATCTGATTTTTAATCAGATACGTCTCTATACACTAACTGTGGAGTACCCACATGTTGACGTGACACGAGACTCCGTCTTGCAGCAAGATGCCTGTTCGCTCGTCGGGAAAGAACCGTGTCGTAAACGTCGTTGAACCATCGTTTATAAACACTTCAATCGATGATTGATCGATAATGACGTGCAGCTTCGTCAATTCATCGAGTTGGCATTGTCTCACTTCATCCATTCCGGTTTTTAGATGGCGTCTCTTCAACGTAAATCGCTTTGTCTGTTTATTGTAGCTAAGGAACACCTCATCATGAAAATTGAGCGTAAAACAATCGTTGCCCTCGTCTGCGGGTTCGATCATTAGTTCAAGGGTGCCCGATTGAGAATAGGGAATCGTCATTCCGTTCAGCAAATTCCCCTCCCATTTACGTGAGGATCTCATTTCGCTCAACTCTCGCACTGGTGACTGAAGGAGGTTGTGCCCATTCCATCTCAGTTCTCTTGGTATCGTCAACGCATGTACCCAACCATTATGAATCGTGGGATGATAAGCTTCGGTTTCATCACTCATACCCATCCAAGCGATTAAGATGCGACGCCCATCTGGCAGTTTATATGATTGAGGGGCATAAAAATCGAATCCATGATCTAGTTCTCTAAATGGGCCAAACGGCTGTTCAAGATCGACTTGATTGTTTGAACTGACAACATACCCAGATTGAAATAGATTGTGAAAGGACAATCCGATTGGCTCCATCCCTTGGGGCGACATCATCAAAATGTTTTGTTCCCCATAATCTATAAGATCTGGACATTCCCACATGTATCCCATCTCAACAACTCCATCAATCGTTGTCTCATCGATGACACGATTCAGTGACCAATCATATAAATTATCTGACTTGTAGGAGACGACCGCCCCGCTTCCCGACTCGGTTTGGGCTCCAATCAACATGATCCAGGCATCATCTTGACGTACGACTTTAGGATCGCGGAAGTGGGCCGTGTACCCTTTAGGCAAATAGACGACCGGTCCTTGCTTATGAAAGCTAACTCCGTCATCAGAAATGGCCAGACACTGATACGTTTCCCGCCCATTGCTCGATTTGACGTTTCCTGTATAGAACAAATATAGTCTTTCGTTCCAAACCACGGCACTTCCTGAGTAGCAGCCATTTTTTTCGTACCATTCAACTGGTGCAAGAGCAGGTGGTTGCAACTTCCACTTTAATAGATTTGTCGAAATGGCATGTCCCCAAAATTTCGCCCCATGTGATGTTTCGAACGGATTCCATTGGAAGAATAGATGATAGTTTCCTTTGAAGAAGACTAATCCGTTAGGGTCATTGATTAATCCTGATGGCGCATCGAGGTGAAACGTTAGTCGATGTGGATCTTTATCATCATCTCGTTTAGCCAACTCTTCCTGTACTGCTTGGCGCATGCTTTGCTCTCTGTCTGTCATGCGTAATCTCCTTTCAAGTTATGCACTCATTTTCGTCTCTGTCTCAAGCTCTTTCTTCATTTGATCTGAATAGCCAAACATCCACGTCAATACAAAGGCAACCGCAATGGCGACGATATTGACGAGAAGGTAAAGCAATACTTGTCCATTCAAGTAAAGAAGTGTCCCCGGAATCACTGTCACAGCCATCCCTGTTGCTTTTAATCCGAATAGAGAAGCTAGGAAACCTCCAGCAGCACCACCGATCAACCCCATAACAAACGGTTTACCATAGCGAAGATTAACCCCGAAAATCGCAGGTTCAGTGATACCAAGAAATGCTGAGAATGATGAAGGAAGCGCTAGGGCTTTCAATTTCTTCGATTTGGTCTTCAATCCGACTGCTAACGCGGCACCTCCTTGAGCGGCAACCGAACAAGTGACGATCGCATTGTAAGGATTAGATTTGTACTCGGCGAGCAATTGGATTTCCAACATGTTAAAGACGTGATGAACGCCAGTAATGACAATTAATTGGTTCAGTCCTCCAATGATGAGGCCACTAATTCCAAAAGGCCAACTCAATACGGTCGTAGCAGCATCTAAAATGACCTGTTCTACAGAATGGAAGATTGGACCTACCACTAGAAGTGACACGACAATCATAATTAACAGCGTCATGAAAGGTGTGATGATGAGGTCTAACGTTTCAGGAACCCGGGTGCGAATTCGCCGCTCCAATTTTGCACCTAATATACCAGCTATAAATGCTGGTAAAACCGAACCTTGATATCCGACGACAGGTATCCAATCGAACAACATGATCGCCTCTGCATCACCACTTGCTACAGCGTATGCGTTAGGCAAGGATGGTGAGACAAGCATCAACCCTAAAACCATACCGATAATCGGGGTGCCACCGAACACTCGGAACGTCGACCAAGCGATCAAAGCTGGTAAAAAGATAAATGCGGTATCTGTAAGAACTTGCGTAAACAGTAGGAAGTTTTGGGGGACAGAATCAGGCGTTACTCCAAACCAAGCGAGAACCTCTTCTTGGAGCAATAATCCTCGTAACCCCATGAACAACCCAGTAGCCACAAGTACTGGGATAATCGGGACAAACACGTCACCAAAAGTTCGAATGGCTTGCTGGAAGCGACTACTCTTTTGAACGGCTGCATGTTTCATGTCGGAAGATGAAGAATCATTTAATCCTAGTTGTACTATCTCTTCATAGATTCGATTCACAGTACCTGTTCCTAAAATGACTTGAAATTGTCCGGCATTGTAGAACGCGCCTTTAACTTTTTCAACGTTCTCAACTTTAGCTTGATCGACCTGATTGATATCTTTTACCATGAATCGGAGCCGTGTCGCACAATGTGCCACAGACTCCACATTCTCTTGGCCACCGATAGCAACCAAAATTTCTTCCGCGATTGAACGATTAGTTGACATATAGCTCTCCCCTTTCTGAAATTGTGGAATCGATTCCACATAGTATAAAAAAATATGGAATCGATTCCCTATCGCGTTAAAAAAAGATGCAATCGACTTTGAAAACGATTACATCAATTAATATAACATCCTCTATTCAAGAAGTCTATGAGAAATTACTTTCGTCGAGATGGTCTTCTTTCCTTCAATTTGTGTCAGTAACAACTCTGCTGCACTTTTCCCCGCTTCTTCAATTGGGAAATCGATAGTCAACAAAGAAGGAATGACATATCTCGAAAGTTCAGATGTACCCATTCCCGCTAAGAGGACTTCTTTAGGGACTTCAATTTGTTTATGTTTCAAGTACTCGAAAGCCCCTACAGCAAGACGATCCGTAGCGGCAATAACGACATCTGGATGGCCAAGCCCTGCTTCTATGATTACCTTCATTCCGTCTTGACCAGACTTTATATCAAATGTGCCACTCCAATCCCATTCAAGTGGAAGTTGAATGTTTGCATCTTCCAGGGCACTTCGCACGCCTCCTCTACGCATGACACCAACCGAATAGTCAGTATCGGCTACACCTAAATAAGCAATTTTTTTATGCCCATTCTCAATTAACTTGTTAGTCAATTCTTTGGCGGCTGAAAAATCATCGAACACCACGTTATACATTTCAGGATAAGGTTGTCCGACTACAACGTTTGGAACGTTGGTTTCTTTTAAAACGTTTTGCAATTCATTACTGACATGAGTTGCCGATAAAATAATACCGTCGACGTTTCTACTTTTTAGCAACCTCAAAGATTCTGTTTCTTTTTCAATCGATAAATTCGTATTGACCAATAAGATTTGATACCCTTTGGCCGCGAGAACGTCATCAATACCTTTTACAAGTCGGCTCGATGTTTCTGTACTTATTTTGGGAAGAACGACACCTACTACTTTTGATTTTTTAGTTCGTAGCGACTTGGCACTTTCACTTGGAACATAACCGGTCTCTTCGATTACTTTCAATACCCGGAGACGAGCGGCTTCACTCACATAACCAGAGTCATTTAATACGCGAGAAACCGTTGTTCTTGATACCCCAGCTTTTGACGCAATTTCATTTATGGTTGCCATCGTTTTACACCTCATTAATACCGCTGTTCTTTATTAGTTTACTGTTTTTCTAGCATATTTGATACCTCCCAACAGTATCTTTTAATCAAATGAAAGGGACCCAATCAACTTCTTGATTTGGTCCCTCCTTGTCATGTTATCGGTCTTCAAAGAACCATTTCTTACGCGGTTCCACTTTCAAGTTGTCCCCGTGTTTCTTCATCTCGGTGATGAGGTAACGTTCGAGTTCGTTCATTGCCTTGACCCAGTCTGTCATCGTCGCGACGAGCGGGACGACGGTCAAGATAAGGTCCTCCTCTTCATCCCGCATCTTCTCGATCATCAGCTTCGCGAAGTCGAAGTTCTCATGGATCAGATCCTCTTCTCGGTCGATGATGTGCTCGTTCTCGAGTTCATACGCTGAAAACAAGCGCTCATGTCGTCTGAGCAAATGCCGCATATGACGCATCAGTTCGTCCTCAAGCTGCGGTGGTAAATGTTCGAGCGTCAAATAATCACCGTATAGCTTGTCGAGCACGTGGATGGCGGCACTGTTCGTATCGATCATCTTCGACTTCAAGACCGCCCGGCGATAAATCGGCGTCTTTTTCTCGAGCCAACGGTTGGCTTTAATCTCTTCTTCAAAGAAGTCGTATGTCGCTTTTGAGCCTCTATGTTTCTTTTTCGTCTCCTCAAGTGACTCGAACGACGAGCGTCCCCCTTCTGTTTCCGAGAACAGACGGGCAATACGGACGGCCATTTGGAAGACGGTCGTAATCTCATCCTCAAGCTTTCGCTCATAACGCGGCGGGAACAAGAGCGCGTTGACGAGAAGCGCCACCGTGATCCCCATCATGATGAGCAAGTAACGTTCTCCGGCGAACATCCAGACGGGCATGTCCGATTGGCTCGCCCCTTCCATGATCAGAATCGTCGTCAAGATGACGGTCCGGGTCGTCGACTCGAGGTTCAAGAAGAGAAGGATCGAGATGGCGATGATGATGACGACGCCAATGGCGATCGGCGTCGGGTTCGGCGTCAACATTAACGAGAAGACGGCGAGCAAAGCCCCGATCAAGTTCCCTTTTAGTTCTTCTAGTAGCCGGACTCCCGTCTGATAGACGGACGGTAATAACGCGAGCGAGGCCGCTAGCGCCGGTACGACAATCTGTTCAAATTGAAATGCCTCGGCGATGAGTAACACCAAGGCGACGGATATCCCGGTCTTGATTGTTCTAGCTCCAAATCTCATGCGGTGTCGACAACGAAGTGTCTTCCTCCCTTATACACGTCTTAACTTTTTGTATCCCACTTGCCATGCCCTGAAACCTCATAACATTTCAAGCCGTTGTCCCCTGTTTCGAGAGCGCTTCCGTGGTATGATGGCGTTGGATATTTTCTTTAATCTTGATGGGGAGGGGTTTACTTGTCAACCATTGCTTTATTTGGAGGGAGCGGCCGCACGGGGATGCGGTTGCTCGAACGTTTATTAGAAGACGGACACGACGTCAGACTCTTGTCACGCCGCGAGGTCGAACCGAAGGCTCGTCTCACGGTCATCATCGGGGACGCGACCGATGCGGATGCCATCGCGGAGACGGTGAAATCGGCCGACGTCGTCATGTCGGCGCTCGGGACGGATAAGCAGGACGTCTTGTCCCGCTTCACGCCGCTCGTCATCTCGGCGATGCAAGCAGCCGGAATCAAGCGCATCTTGACGGTCGGGACGGCCGGCATCTTGCAGGCACATGATTCTGACAACTATCGTTTCGAGACCCGCGAGTCGAAACGTTCGATGACGACCGCGGCCGAGGATCACGCCCGGGCGTATGAACTGCTCGACGCGTCGACTCTCGATTATACAACCGTCTGCCCGACGCAATTGATTGAAGATGCGTCCGTCGGGAACATCGTCATCACAGCTGACGTGCTCGGGACACAGAACTCGGGACCGATCTCGCGTGACGACGTGGCAGATCTCGTCATTCAAGCTTGGGAGAACAACTCATATCGTAGACATCGCGTCGGCATCACGACGGAATCATAAGTAGGGGATGGGGATTTATGAACGAACAACGCATGCGCCTCGCGCAATTGACCGACGTATTTGACATGCAAGCTGAGACCGAATCGGCTCGTCTCGCCAAGACCGCACTCCGAAAAGTGACACAAAATGAGATTTGGATTGCTGTCTGTGGTCATTTCTCGGCTGGTAAGTCGACACTTCTCAACAATTGGCTCGGGGACGGTGTGTTACCGACGAGTCCGATTCCGACGAGTGCGAATATCGTGACGCTTCGACATGGGGAAATCGGTGCATCCGTCGCCGTCAACGACACAGATTGGATTCGACTCGCGCCGGATGAGCTCGACCGTTTGAGCGACTACTGCAAAATCGAAGAGATTAAAGAAGTCGAGTACGCTCTGTCCCGCTTCCCGTTCGGAAGCGACGTCGTCCTCATGGACACGCCCGGGATTGACTCGACCGATGAACGGCACCGTCAAGCGACGGAACGATCCCTCTTCCTCGCCGACCATCTGTTCTTCATGATGGACTACAATCACGTCCAGTCCGAACAAAACATCAAACTGATGAAACAGTTCAGCGCCGAAGGGCGTCCCTACTCAATTATTATCAACCAAATCGATAAGCACGATGAAGGAGAGCTTCCATTCAGTACGTTCAAACGCTCGCTCGAGACCGCCTTCACTCGTCACGCCATCAATCCGGACGATATGTTCTACATCTCGCTCCGTGAGCTCGATCACCCAGAAAATGAGGTCGAACGCCTCCGGACGCACGTCCAAGCCGTCATCGACGCCGCGCGGGAACATTCGGAAGCACGCGCCGACTTGCTCGTCGACACGTTGCTCGCCCGGTCTACTCGTGCGAATGACGCGCTCCTGAACGAGTTACCGGTCGTCGAGAAGCAGCCGACGGAGATTCAAGCCCGCCTGCAACGCCTCGACAAGAAGGCGATATGGCTCACCGCGTTCCACCGCGAGTTCTTCAAACACCAGACACCGATCGTCGCGAGCGCGCCGATCATGAATTATGAGTTCCGTGAACTGTTGCGGGACTATCTCGAGAGTTGTGCGCCGGAGTTCAAGGTCGGCCTGTTCTTCTCAAAAGACAAGACGCGCCAGGAACGCCTGCGTCGCGAAGACATCGCCGTCAAGGAGTTCAACCGATTGATCGATACGAACCTTCGCCCCCACTTGATCAAGTACGCCGAAGACATCGTCCGCGATTTGAAACTGCCCGAGGCGATTTTGTCCCGTCCGGATACGTTACCGACTGCACCGAGCACGCTCATCAGTGACCAAGTGAAGTCCGGTGCATCGCTCAGTGGTGACACGGTGCTTCAATTCAGCCGCGACATCGAGTCGGCCCTCGCCTCTTGGGTGACGAAAGTGTCCGAACCGTGGGTCACGTCCGTCGAAACGTATCTTGAGGTTGAAGGCCAAGACCGAATCCATTCCATCGAGACCGAGCAAGACGAATTGTATGACATGCTCGACACGCTGGCGCTAAAACGTCAGCTGGCGGAACAGAGAGACGAGCTCACCCATTACACGACACGTGACCTCTCGGATTCGCGTTTGACGGACCTTGAGACCCGTCACTACGTCACGGCCGGCCAATTACCGCAGAAACAAGTCGAACATCAGCAACAAGAAGTTGCCTCGACCTCGCTTCTGGTGGATGATATCACCGCTTTGTCGTTTGATTTTTCTTATGAATATGCGGTATGTGAAATATTAGAGAACCATCCGTTATTCAAGTCACGCGTCAAATCGCTCCGTCATAAATTGGCCCGGGCCGAATCCGAGACGTACACGCTCGCCATCTTCGGGGCATTCTCGTCCGGCAAATCGTCGACGTTGAACGCGTTGCTCGGTGAGACTGTGCTCCCGACGTCACCGAACCCACTGACGGCGTCGATCACGAAAATCGTGCCGCCGAACGGCCGTGCCAACAAGAGCGCGTTGATCACGTTCAAGACACGTGCCGAACTCGAGGCCGAGCTGAACGGTTACGGGGCGTCACTCGACGCACTCCATCTCGACCACCCGTTCGTAAACGCCGTCAAGAACGCTCCCCTGTCCTATCTCGGTAGCCAGAAGACGGTCGACTATGACACGTTCTGCTCGTTCGTTACGGAGGAAGAGAAGAGCTGTATCGTCAAAGAGATCGAGCTCGCCATCGACTCCCCTTGGGCCGAACGTGGCATCATCTTCGTCGACACGCCGGGTGCCGACTCGCAGTTCAACCGTCATAGCGAGGTACAGTTCGGCTATATGCGTGACGCCGACGCCGTCCTGTTCGTGACGTATTACAATCACGCCTTCACCGAGGCCGACCGTGAACTCGTCATCCAGCTCGGACGTGTCCAAGGGACAGGTGACCATCACATGTTCTTCCTCGTCAACGCGTCCGATTTGGCGGCGGATGAGGCGGAACAGCTTGCCGTCACCGATTATGTGTCGAACCAGTTGACGAAGCTCGGAGTCCGTCATCCGACGGTGCTACCGATTTCGAGCCGGAACGCCATCCAGGGCACGGACGCCGGGTTCGACCGATTCTCGGTCAAGCTCGAGCAATTCGTCGACCACGATTTGCGTCAGGCGAACGCGGTCCGCATCAAAGATGAGGCACATGCCCTCGTCACCGCGTTCGAGGACGTCGTCCGCGAGGCCGAAGCGGATGCGAGCGTCAAGGCGGCCCGCCGTGACAAGCTCGAACAAGTGCGCACGTCTGACAATCGTCTCAACGTCACGACGCTCGAAAACCCGTTCCAGCGCGAGACGGACGAGTTGCTCGCCCACCTCGAAACCCGCTCGCTCCTCCGGCTGTCGGACTTCGTCAAAGAGACGTTCCACCCGATCGAGGTCGATGGATCGAAGGCGAGCCTCGAGCGCGCCCTCAGCCGGACACTCGACAAGTATGCGTATGACATCCATCAAGAGCTGCAAGTGTTCCAATATCGGCTCGAGCGCTTCTTGAAACGGGAGACGGAACGCTTGATCGAGCGCGAGACGCTCAAACTGCGTCCGCTCTTGCCGACGTTGTCTTTCGAAGACGACATCGACATCGATTGGCTCCGCGACGCCGTCGACCCGGTCACGTTCGAGGCGGCCCCTTTCCGTCCCGTCTTAAAGCACTATAAGAATGCGAACCAGTTCTTCGAAGGCGATGGCCGGACGAAGTTGCGCGACGACTTGAGCGCCCTGTTGAAGACGGCGGTGCGTGAACAGCTTGCGCGCGTCGGAAGTCATCAAGTCGAACGGACGGCGACGCACCTTGCCGCGCTCGAGACGACGCTCAGCCAGGACTGGGACCGTGAAGTGAACGACCTCGTCGCCGGTGAATTGAGCGTGCTCTCGGACGGACAATCGTTCCAAGACATGACACAGCGCCTCGCTGCGCTCAGAAAGGACTGAACGCATGGGTTCTTTGTTGCTCGTCGGATTGATTCCGGCCGTCATCATGACGGTCGCACTCGGCTTGTTTATCCGCCATCTGTATCTGAATAGAGAGTAGACTTTGAAGGATGGGACCGAAACCGGCCCCATCCTTTTTTCACGTCGTCATAAACCGACTTCAAACCACTCCTTGACGGTCCCAAAGCTTTTCGACGCTCAATAGTTCTTGTTGATTGAACGTCACTTTATATACGTCCGGCATATCGAGTTCTTTCCAGAACGTATAGCCATACTGTTCATCAAAATAATTGAGGATCAGCACCATGATATTCCCATGCGTACCGATTGCGATTCGCTTTCCTTCGTATTGGTCGAGTAGTGACTGAATCGCACGGACTCCCCGCTGTTGAGCGACAACGTTCGATTCGCCGCCTTCCCATGCAAAAGTAGGATCTTCCCACACTTTTGTCATCGCCAGGGTAAAATTCTCGGCCGGCTCTGTCATCAATGTCCGCTCTCTCAAGTCATCGATGAGCAGAACTTCTGTTTCAATCTGGTCAGCAATCCCTTGGACGGTTTGAATAGCTCGTTTATATGGACTCGAAACGACGAGATCAATCTTTTCTTCACTCAAGGTGTTCGTGATGTTACGGACGTCTCTCTCTCCCTTTTCAGATAAGGGTCTCGTCCATTCATCGGCTGTATATGTAGAGTGTGCATGTCTTACGAAATATAAGGTCGTCATGTCATCGTCTCCCATTCTATGTATGTCATCATTCACTATTATTCCACTGATACTTATTGTAAAATTATCCAGCGTGACTTCATTATAATCCTCAAAAAGAGCATAACGCCTACATATTTTTTTTCGATGAAGACGACATCGAAGTTGGAACGGTGAGAATATACCGTGAGAGTTCACGATGTAAGCCGCAAAAATATAGGTTGATGGGAGAGGCAAACATGAAAAGCAGAATTCACATACTGGGCGCTTCGGGCTCCGGCACGTCAACACTTGGCGACGCGTTAGCGAACATCTTGCCGCATACTCATCTGGATACGGACGATTATTTCTGGACCACCAAGTTCACCGAACCGAGACCCGTCCCTGAACGACGCGAGATGCTCAAAGAAGAGTTGTTCCAATCTGAACGGTGGATTCTGTCAGGGTCACTTGTCGGCTGGGGCGACTGCTTCATGCCCTATTTTGATTTGGTTATCTTTTTATGGATTCCGCCCGACGTTCGTTTGGCTAGATTGCAACAACGGGAGCTCGAACGCTATGGAGCAGCGGCACTCGCTGGCGGCAACCTATACGAGCAATCACAAGCGTTTTTGAGATGGGCCGCCCTTTACGACCATGCCGGGACGGAAGTCAGAAGCAAGACGTTGCATGAACAATGGCTGGCTGAACTGTCTTGTCCCATCCTAAGGATCGAAGGTGACTACTCGACCGAGGAACGGATCGCGATGGTGATGAATTTTCTAAAAGCGGATTTTAGGCATAACAAATGAGCCTCGAGAACATGCTCGAGGCTCATTTGTTATGCGTCGGCCGGATACCGCACGTCGATACGATGTCGAATGTCCGTCATGACGTCCGCGAGTGTGAGCATATCGTCAACTGAGTGGATGTCGGTTTCCCGCTCCCCAGCCTCAATCATGTTCACGAACGATTGAATCTCATACGTCATATGGGCTGCCTGTTCTGAGCCGAGTTCGACGGTCGTCCCGTCGCGGCCAACGAATGTCAAGCGGTCGAGCGAACCGATGTCGTCAATCACGATGCGCCCCGCTTCCCCGATGATTTCGGACGGGGCGTCCGTGCCATGGATCTTCGAGTGGAGCACGATGATGTCCATGCCGTCATACGCCAAGATGGCCGAACCGCTGCCGTCGACGCCCGACTCGAGTTTGACCGCGTTCGCCTGCACGCCGTCCGGTCGACCGAACAGTTTCAAGGCCGGGCCGAGGCAATAGACGCCGAGGTCCATCAGCGAACCGTTCGAGAAGGCGGGATTGAACGTGTTCGGGTTGTCCCCGCGCTTATACAAGTCGTAG
Organism: Exiguobacterium aurantiacum; assembly: GCF_024362205.1. Taxonomy (GTDB): domain Bacteria; phylum Bacillota; class Bacilli; order Exiguobacteriales; family Exiguobacteriaceae; genus Exiguobacterium; species Exiguobacterium aurantiacum_B. Next base: position 1,554,728 of record NZ_CP101462.1, read on the forward strand.
CGTGACGAGTATTGCGACTTATTCAAGATGACACGCCGGACCGGTCCGACGCGATGGAGTTCTTGACGCAACACATCGAAGTTCGGCATGAACAGGTTGCGGAGCGCTTCGAGCAAGACGACGTCATGTTGGCGCGCCGTCTCAAGCATCTGTCTCACTTCCTCGACGTTCGAGGCGAACGGCTTCTCACAGAGGACGTGCTTGCCGTGACGCATGAACAGCAGGCTCTGCTCGGCGTGGAGCGAGTTCGGGCTCGCGATATAAACCGCATCAATCAACTCACTGGACGCCATCTCCTCGAGTGAGGTGAACGTGTTTGGAATATCAAATTCTTCGGCGAACGTTTTCGCACGCTCGTCTGTCCGGGAATAGACGGCGGACACGGATGCGCCTTCGACTTCATGGGTCGCTTCAATGAAAGAACGGGTGATAAAGTTCGTGCCAATGATACCGAATCGAATCATAGGAAAATCCCTCTTTTCTTTAGATTGTGATGACTTTGCTAAGCATGATTTCGTCATGGAGCGGGATGCCGTGCTCCCCGATGACGGGGATCGACGGTTTCTGAAGCCGGGCCGCATCGACTGCTCCCGGAATGATCCGTACGAGGCGCCAGCCTCGGCGTTGGTAAAATGCGAGCGCTCGCAAATTGTCGTTCGTCGTGATGAGCGACAGCCGTTCAATCTGATATCGCTTGGCAACTTGCTCGACTTCATCGAGGAGCGCCGAGCCGATACCGCGCCTCTCGTGCAGACTGTCGAGTGAGATGATTTCAATCGCGTCTTCTCGAATGACATACGTGACGAGCCCGATGATGACGTTCGCTTCTGACCAGACGAACCCGTCAAGTGTGGCGCAATCAAACGTCCCGGTCGAGATGACCATCTCAGAAGAGCCCCAGGCATCGATAAAAAATGCACGGACCGCGTCACGCGTCGAAGAGCTAATCGGTTCAATCATCGCCGATCACTCCGCCTCTCGGGCAGGTGATAGTTTTGGTTTACTCGCCTCAGCGTAAATCCGGAATTGTTTGAACTGTTCATCGTACACCAGCCGGATGGCCCATTTGAACGCCTTCACATAAAGGGCATAGAGCCATGAGGATGGAATGAGTGAGATGCGAATCGTCACGTCGGTCCCGTCTGCTGTCTCGCTCAACGTATACGTCGCAATCGCCACCCCTTGATTCGTCACCGCCTGCACCTCGCATTCGTGAGGACGATTGACATGGGTCAACTCGGATTCGACCCGAATCTCTTTCTTCTCGAACTGTTGGACCGAGATGAACCGTTTTCCCGTCACGAGTGAGGCGTCACCATCCTCGTAGATGTTCTCGATCAAATGGTCGTTCCATTTGATGATATGTTCGTCTTCTGCGAGACAAGCGAACGTATGGTCAATCGGTGCGTCGATTGTCATCGTATATGTAGCTACTTCAAGTTGTTTCACATCAAATCCTCCTTCATCGATAGACAATCCTTCTTCTTTTCATTTTCGTTAGACAAGTTCTTTTTCAAAACAGACATACTGTTCATGTCCTTTCGGTTTCGAATCAAAATGAACGCTTCCACGTTCCACGTAGCCGTGTCGTTTGTAAAAGTTGCAGGCTGCCTCATTCCCTGAGAAGCTGTCGAGCCGGATACTGGTGTAGCCTTCCGTTTTCGCAAACTGTTCCGAGGCATGCAACAGGGCTTTTCCGCTGCCTTGACCTTGCCGCTCCGGATGCACCATTAAGGAATGGATGACGAGTGAATGGTCGTGACGCCAGTCGATCGCCTCCCATTCGGGCGACTGCCATTCGTCGAGCACGACGACGCCGATCAACTGCTCACCGTATTTCATGACATAGACAGAATCGTCTTTGATACATTCCTCAAAATAGGCGCGGTTCGGATACGTATCGTCCCATTGAAAAATCTGTCGGGCGAGCAAATCGTCTTTACAGGCGTGATATAGTCGTTCGATTGCATTTACATCTGATGGTTTGGCTAGTGAGATTGTAGTCATTCCAATGCTCCGTTCTTGAAGATAATTATTTCGTATTGATAATCCGCTCGTATTTTTTATACTCGTCGTGGTCCATGCTTAGACCGAGCAGCTCAGCGATTGTGTCTTGTCGCCACGTGGTGGGATTGAAATACTGCGAGCCCGTGTTGAACCAGCGCCCCTTTTGATCGAATCCCCACGTATACTTCACCCGGTCAAGCCCTTGCTGTAAAAGCATCTTTCCTTCTGCTGGATGGGCCCGCAAGCGATGTTCGCCGAGACGAATATATGGTTCGACGGCCCACGGGCATCGTTCAATCGCTCGTTGAACATATGTATAATCGAAATGATCGATGTCTCTCCTCGCCAACGCAATACATAGCAGGCCGCTCACTTCTACCGGTCCTTGTTCGATAAGTGACTCTGCCAAGGCGACATCCTCGTCCGTGATGACAAAGTCATTCCAACCCGTCCAATATAAGGCGAGCGCGAAATAGAACGGATCATCCGGATGAAACGTATGGGCAGTGAGACCAAAGCTGTTCACCCGGGCAAAATCTTTGATGGTATCGATCAATTCATACCCGATGAGCCAGTCCCAGCGGCTGTTATCGGTCGGATCCATCATCACGCGGTCAATCAACATCTGTTCGATGCCTCGGGTCTGTTGAAGGTAATGTTCGAGCTGTTTGAACTGGTTCGCCTCAACGTAGGCGTCGATGCGATCCATCATCGCTTGTTGCTCCACCGAAAGGGTCTCGTTGCCTGAATCCAGCTCAAAGATATTCCCTACGTTATAATCGTTCAAAGATGTGTTCTCCTCTCATGCGTCGCTTTCCACGATGCGAGCCAGTTCTTCAATCCGTCCGCGGGTGATTCCTTCCCGCTGTTCGACGGCAAGCAGATGGTCGGTCGGCTCTAATTCGATGAACGGCCGTATCCCCACTTCTCGGGTATGAACGTTCGTCTTCAAATTGAGGGTGTCTGGATAGCCAGGTAGTTCGGTGGCGAACCAGCCGAACATCGGGTCAAGTTCGACGCGGGACGGCTCATCCCACAAATCGAGCATGCGGAAAAAATTGTCGGCACTAAGTGACACCCAGACGTTCCAAGAAAAAATCTCATCTTCTCCGACAATCGGGAGCTCCACACAGCCGTAGACAAAAAAATGAGCCTCATCGACGACGCATAGGTCATCGGTCAACACGACGCGTCGCTTCAACTGCTTCTTCGAGAAGCCTTCGATGCTTGCCGGCATGACAGAACCGTAACCTAATAGGGTTTTGTGTTCCTCGCGACAGTTTGAACACGAACAATTGTCGAGATGATCGCGTTTTTTGGAAAAAGGATTTATCATAGTTGCTACTCTCTTTTCTATAAAAACAGATTATGTTCGCGGTATGTGAAATAAAATAATTCGAAATACTCTAGAATGGTTTCTGGGTCATATTCCAATCCTAACAACTCGCTAGACCAATCGAGGCCGCACAGCAGCTCATCATCCGACATGTTTGGCAACCAGCGTTCTAGGAATAATTTGACCGGCAACTCGATCACATGATAGTCGGCCCATTCTTCAGCTCGGCACGCGAGCGCAAGCTCTCGGGACGAAAAGAATAACAAGACGTCTGTCGCATCGAAATGCGATGGTGCGTACGCCCACCCTTCGTCTTGCTCTGCAGATAATCCAAAGACGAGTCCATTTTCCTCGACTCGTTCGCAAAACGTCTCGAGCACATCGCTTTCCGCCTGCTTCACTTCGACGAACGCCTCAAACGAATGCGCCGCCACCTCGAGTTCATTTATCTCGTGCCACCAGACGTAAATCGTCTTCTGATCGTCTTTCAAAAAGCCGAGCTCATCACCAGATCCATTCGTCGCAAGCGTCACGAACCCTTCCGGCAACTCCTCTTGTTTCAACTCATTGGCTCTAATCACATCATCCCATGTTTTATTGAAAAAGCGCTCGTCCTTGATCGGATAGAAAAACCAATCTCCAAGTTCAAACTTGTTCCCATGCCCCCATGCGTCACGCAAGCCGTCTGGGAAGCGTGCCCCCACTTGTTGCTCCACCTGTTCAATCTCTTCCATCGCAAAACCTGGAAGGTTTGTCTCAAGCCTCATCTCATCGCCCTCTTTCTAACATCAATAACATGAGTATACTGAATTTACAAAAAAGAGGGAATTGATTCCGGCAAGTTGATTCAATGATTAAACACGATTCTGTATGACTAGACGTGTAAAACGTAAAAAAAGACCTGTATATCAGGTCTATCATCACGAGAAATTATTCGGTTGTACGCAGTAACTTCTTCACTAATTCGACGACGTACCATAGGAACACCGTCACTAACGCAGCCTCGCATGCGCTTACGCCAAGAATAAATAATAACGTTCCGACATCTTCGAGCTCGTCAAAACCGAACTGCTCCAATTGCCAATCGTGAACGATTTGATAATAGGTAATCAAGACAAAAGCTACTGGAAACACACGCCAATAGAACGTCTTGATTCGCTTCGGTAAATGGAATTCCATCTGTCTCGCTCCTCCTCATCAGTCAGCACCTTGATATCGTCGACTGTAAAATGGTCATCATTCGTCGACGATTCGAACGCCGCTCACTTCATAATCACCGATTTTCATGAAGTGGAACCGTTCGCCCTCCTCTAACCCTCTAGCAGTTCCCGAAAACTCATCTACAACGTCAGGACGTTTCCGTGCACCGAACGGCCACTTGTACAACAACCCGTCTTTTACGAAGTAGCCGACCTGTCCTTGAATCGTCAGCGCCGAACTGTCGTGAAGTCGCTTCGGCGTCTTATACTTGTTGAGTCGACCGGTCACATCGATATGAATCAAGTCATACCAAATCGACGGACAGAGCCAGACCCCGGTTCGATTTGCTTGCAACAATTCGCAGTCGACAATGTTCGGTGGACGTACAAAATCTGACTGATAGCGTTGTAACACTTCACCTGTCCTCGAGAAACAGACGAGTGCCTCGGTGGATATCCCTTCCCCGAACACCCCTTCATCGGCATAGCCGATCCAAACCCCCGTGTCGTTGACGGCGACCGCTCCGATGGCGTTGCCCGCATGGAACGAATGAAGTATCGACCCTCGTCCATCGATGACCCAGACATTGCCGGGTGTACCTTCGTGCGTCACATCGACGACGAGAAACGTTTCTGAATCAAGGAGACGGATGAATGGCGAACTCAAATGAAACGGCAGTCGTATCGTCCGCTCATTCCAATAGACGACCGGGCCATCCTGATCCACCAGAACAATCACTTCGTCACCTGATAAATCGGCATCAATTATGCTAAACCCATCCATTTTAAATAACGTCTCAACATGTAGCTCCATCCAGTTTCACCTCCCATATTCACTGCTATCTTTTTGTTCAATCGAACACGATGAATCGTTTAAACGTTTACTCAACGAGTTAGACGGTCTTGATACTGCTCGAGCCTTCTGCGGAAGCGGTCAACTTCTTCCGGAGTCACCGAATCTTTCATTCCATAGCGCTCGTCAAAATACGACTTGAAATCGATGTCCGTCAGTTCGATGCGCCATGCCCACTCTAAAATCGTCTCTGCCGGAAGCCATTTCTTCGTCGGCGGTAACGCCTGATTGAACGCGATGAGAGCGTCCCGAATCGTCACACCGGTCCAAGCCGGTTCTTCGACACTCGTTATCGAGCTCGGGACTGAATGACGCGAGAACGTCCGCGTCGTGAACGAAGCTGTTTCGTCAGCTCGCTTGCGGTGCTGAAAACGAATGTTAGCGGCAAAAATCACTCCGCTAAGCAATACACAGGCTAGCAACAACTCCCAATAGAAGATGCCGTCGCCTCGTTCGATGACGGTCGTCACGGAATCAATCGTATAATCCAAATAGTCCAGTTTCAGACGAGACTGTTCTTCTTCTTTTGGTATCCTCATCTTTCCTTCGGACGACTCCATCAAATACTCAGATTCTGCCGGTGTCGGTCGCAACTTCAAGCCCGACGTTGGAGCACGATACCACCATTCCATCAATAAGCTGATAAGACGTATTCCAATGAAGACCGTTCCTACCGTAAGCACTGCGGTCAAGCCAAGCCGAATCATCCAACGCATATTGTCGCCTCCTCGAGGGCTGACTTACATTAATTGTATCATCGGACGTTGTCACTTGGAATAATCATCCATCAAAACTCTTGTCATCGTTTCACAGAAGATGCATCTTAGCGACCTGACTTGTTGGCCGCAGCTTTAGAATCTCGGTCGCTAATTCGTTCGCTTCATCATCCGTCATTAATTTGTCGGGAATCGCATTGAAAAAGAGCAAGTATTCCTTTAGATCTATGCGGCTAGAATCAAGCTCGACAGCACGTTTCGCATGTTCGTAGGCCCGTTCATAGGCATGAGGATGGTGACAGAACGGTTGGCTCATGAGAAGCGACGCAGCCTCTTCCCAATCCGCAGTCTGCTCAACTTGAATCTGATCGCATACGATTTCGTAGACCGCTAAATCATCTGTATTAAACGCAACTTCAAGAAATGTATCTAACACCACTTCGTGAGCGAGCGACTTCACTAGACGTTGAACGGTCGTTCGGTCATTTGAGAGGATCGCCTTGTGCAGTTGTTTTTTCAGGCTCATTTGAACGATTGCCCCTTCCTATATAATTTGCCAAAGCTCTGTTTCCATCTCTTTACGTTACGATTCGTTTCAAGTAAATAAATCCACCTCTTCACCTTGACATACTATTCCTTTAGTGTAAAATTACACTTGTAATTAAATGTAAATATAACCCTCATCCAGAAAGGGGTGTCCTGATGGGCAATCCAAAGAAATGCCTCATCGTCTTGTCATCGGTCTATATACTCGCGTTCATCGTGAACCTGATTCCATCCATCATGTTCCCTGATGCGACGATTCAGCCGATTCATGCGGTCGCCTCCTGCTTACTGCTCGCTTGCATGTTCGGGACGTGTTTATTACGGAATCGTGTCGCCAAACTATTAATTATGGCTATTCTGTTCGCAAGTGTGACCGTGTTCACCTTGAACAGCTTCGAAACATATATGTATGACATCGTGGTGTTGGACGCTCTGTTCGCGATTCAGTATCCGCTCTATATTTTGTTCGTGACGCCCCTGTTCGGCCTCAACTTCTTTCTGAACGTCAATCCCGAGTACGTCGCGTTGCTCGTCTTTTTTATTGCGATTTTGTTGCTTATCGTTCATGAAGTAGCGGTGACGAAGTTTAGCCAAGTCCATTAAATTTTCGCAACCATAGGAGGAACCTTATGCACTTCTATATCGGCTCACGCTTCGCAAACATCGAGCGAGTGAGAGAGCTGCGTGATACTCTTCTCTCTCAAGGTCACACGCATACATACGACTGGACGACGAACGACCGCGCCACGACACTTGAAGACTTGCGAGTCATCGGCACGAGCGAGTTCGAGGCCATCAAGGCTTCGGACTTCGTCGTCATCTTACTGCCGGCGGGCAACAGCAGCCATGTCGAGCTCGGGATCGCCCTCGGTGCAGGTGTGACGGTGTTCATACATGATGCCACAAATCGCTTCGACGATTTTGAGACGACGAGCACGTTCTATCATCTACCCCACGTCATCCAATTGACCGGATCGCTCGAGGACGTGCCTCGGAACATCACCGCCCACTTTGCCGGTAAAACGCGTTAAGCTAATTATTCGTTTCTACACATTCGACAGCTATCTGGCTCTAACAAAAAGTATATCTCATCCTCTTTGTCCAATCTATGGAAAGAAAGCGAGCCGGATAATCAATTATATAAAATTTTGAAATCGATTGGATTTATCTGGTACATCAATCATTTTTGTGACATACTGTTCAAAATCTACTTTTGAACGGGGACGATGGAAATGCGTACTTGGAAACAACCTTTACTTTTACTTGCTGGCGTCGGCATCTCGAACCTTGGGGCCTGGGTGTACTTCATCGCCCTCAACTTGATCGTCCTCGAGATGACGCAATCGCCGTTCGCCGTGTCGGTCCTCTACATCCTCGTCCCGCTCGCGGCCCTATGCGCGAATGTTTGGTCAGGCTCGGTCATCGACCGCACCGACACGCGCCGCTTGATGATGTGGCTCGATGCGCTCCGTGCCGTCGTCGTCTTCAGTCTCGCTTTCACCGACTCACTCGCGCTCATCTATGTGCTCGTGTTTGGATTGAATATCGCGAGCTCCGTCTTCGAATCGGCCTCCCTCGTCTATATGACGAAACTCGTCCCAAGCGCTGACCGGCAACGGTTCAACGCGCTCAAGAACTTCGTCCAATCGGCCGGGTTCATCTTAGGACCGGCCATTGCTGGGCTTTTGTTCATGATTGGCAGCCCGACGTTCGCCATCCAGTTGAACGCGCTGGCGTTGCTCGTGTCCGTCGGGATTCTCGCATGCTTACCGAGGCTGTTCACGGCCAGCGAGGAGGTCGAGGTATTCAGCCTGCGCATGATTATCGAGGACTGGAAGACGGTCGTCCGGTTCGCGTCGACCATGCGTTACGTGACGCTCGTCTATGGTCTATTCTGTGTCATGACGATTTTCATGTCGGGGCTCGACTCACTCGAGGCGTCGTTCGCGACGCAAGTGCTCGGTTTCTCCGAGAGTCGATACGGCTTTCTCGTCAGTGTCGCCGGAGCCGGGATTATCGCCGGCTCCATCATCAATGCGACGTTCAGCGCTCGGATGACGTTACCGTTCTTAATCAGTTTCGGCGCCATCCTAACACCTGTCGGCTATCTCGTTTTCGCCTTCTCGGAATCGTTCGTGCTCGCATCCGCCGGGTTCTTCCTGCTCACGTTCGCCCTATCGTTCGCGAACACAGGCTTCTTGTCCTTTTATCAGAACAACGTGCCGACCGAACTGATGGGCCGCTTCTCGGGAGTGATCAATGTAGTCGAGTCCATCCTCATCATCGGGTTGACGTTTGGCATCGGCCTCCTCGCTGAATATGTCGGGATTCGTTCGACATATGTCGCCTTCTCACTCGCTTTCTTACTTGTTGGCTTGGTCACGGTTCGGGTGGTGATAGAGCGATCGAGACAAGCTTTGTATACGTCAGCTCTACACGAGGAGCAAGCATCCTAATGCGGTTATAGTTTTGGCGAAACAACAGAAAAAGCCGATTGAGACCATTCTCTCAATTGGCTTATTATAACGTTTGAGTCATCTGATCAATGTGTTCTTCTACCACAGCAATAAGGACATCCGGACGATCTAAATGGCATACGATGATTGTTCCGCAATCACCAGCTGGCTAGTCGTCGAGAGCATCGCTTGTTCACAAAATGAGTTGATGCCACGTTGCTTCAAAAAGCGTTAACTCTGATTGTGGAAAAACCGTTTAACATACCTTGTTCGACTTTGAGGAGACGGACGCGATGAAACGAATCTGTTCGGGCGAATCGATCGGCACGCTGATTCACGATAGCCAGACTGACTTCGCCACATAACTAACGACACCACTCGAAGAACACACTCGCCCCGATTCAAAAAACGAGCTCGTTGTTCCAGTCTTATGTTTTATAATGAAGGTGACGGACACCTTTGATTGGTTATTTCGCATATATAGCGGGTAATTGAGGAGGTGGCTCATCGCGAGCCGACTCAAAACAGATGGAGGGGTGAACATGAAGCAATGGACTAATGAATCGACTTATTTGTTCGGGCTCATCGCTTGTATGATTGTCGGCACGATGGCATACACCGTCCTTTTGTTCGAAAGTAACACCGGCCTTCTCGGCTACTTGATTTTACCTGCCATCGTCTTATCTTCCCTCATCTTCGGGAGGCGGGCCGGGCTGACTTTGTCTGTCACGCTCCTCCTCTTTTTATTCATCTATTTCCGATGGTTCGCGTCCATCTATGAAGCAGGAAACGTTCAGTTTTTCAACAGCAGAGGCATCAGTTTTACGATTCTGCTGCTCGTCATGTCCGTCTTGTCCGGCCTTGTTCATCAACTCGTGAAGAACGTGCAGCTGTCACGGCTCGAGTTAGAAGAGCGGGCCCAACAGCTCGTGGCCGTTGACCCTGAGACGTGGCTCGATAACGCCGAACGGTTTCGGATGGACTTGACTGCAGAACGCGATCGCCTCATTCGCCACGGTGACGCCTTCACGGTGTCGTTCATTCAAATCCATGAGCTGAGACAGTTCGAGGAACGGTTTGGACGGACCGAGTATGAATGGTTCTTGAACTACTTCAGCGACGAGCTTCACCTGGCCACGAGACGAACGGATCATAAGTATCGCGTCGCCCTAGACACGTTCGCTATCATCTATCCTCACACATCCCTTGAGGCCGCCCGTTTCGTCCATGACCGGATTTGCCCGTTACTCGAACAGTATGAACTTCAAAGCGGTGAACACGTGTCGTTGTTACATGAGGATACGTTCTATGACGTGAATCGAGAAAATGGAAATGAGGTCGTCGACGAAATCGTTACGAACATGTCCACGTTCAGTTGAATATCGCTCGATAAACATCCCCAATCAGACCATCCATTTGGTGCACCCCTAACTCTGCATTCGTCATGATGATCAGTGATTTTCCGATGTATGGATACGCCACGATCATGCTTTGAAAACCAATCCCCCAGCCGAGCGACGACAGTTCGCGCCGTTTTTGTTCCCCATCGAGAAAGACACCGAGTCCGATGAACGGGTTGGACGACGAACCAGACAGCATGTCTTCTAACGTCCGATCAGACAGTTTGCGACTGTTCCCTTTCACCGCCTTCATCAGTTCGACAACGACGCGCGACAAATCCTCTGTCGTCGTCCATAGCCCGGCCGCCGCTGGATATGGATAGTGCGGGATGATGGGCGCAACGGGATGGCCGTGCTTGTCGTGGCCGCTCGCGAACGTCACACGCTCCACCTCCAAGTCATACCCACTTGCATGGATACCGAGCGGGACGAACAGCTCGTCACGCATCACATCCGCGAACTGGCGCTTCATGACGTCCTCAACCAACAGTTGAATCACACAAAATCCAGCGTCTGAATAATGAAACGTTTGGCCCGGCTCGCCAGTCACCTGAACCGGTCCGTCGTGATATGGCGTGTTTCCGCTCAATAAAGCGGTCATCGACGGACGTCCGAACGTGACATCGAGTTCTCCAAAACTGTCCGTCGCATCGATGACCCCGGACTCATGACGCAATACTTGACGCAACGTCACCTCGGATGGTGTCGAGACAACATCCTTTAGTTGCCACGAGACGAGCCGGTCATTCACCGGAACATCTAACGCTAACTGACCCGTTTCGACCAACTTCATAACGAGGACACCGGTCAAAAACTTACTCATCGAGCAGGCATTGAAGCGCGTGTCCGCCGTCACGGGTTGACCGTTCCCTGTCGCTACCGTGCCGAACTGTTTAGAGTCCATCAGTTGCCCATGTTCAAGCCAGGCGATACTACAACCCGGCACGCGATGATGTTCCATCCGCTCCTTGATATACCCTACATCTAACGGCATACTCCCTCTTCCTCTCCTAAAGCTCAATTCATCGCATTACAATCAACTCGGACAAATCGTCAATCGACTCGTCGGCTCCTGCATCGGACTCCTCCCAGCGGTCGTTCCGTTTCCAAACCGTCCGCATGCCGACTCGTTTGGCTGCTTGAATGTCGTGGAGCGCAGGGTCCCCGACGAACATGGCAGTTCCTGGCGTAACGTCTAATCGCTCGAGGCCCCGATGAAACAGCTCGGGGTCTGGCTTTTTCATACCTTCCCATTCTGAGACGAGAATGCAATCGAAATAGTCGTGGATACCTAGACCATGGATCGACTTCATTTGAAATTCGCCAAATCCGTTCGTGATGATGCCGCGCCGAAGACCATGCGCTTTCATGGCGCTCAGCATCGGGTCGAGATTCGGGAACGCGACACAACAATGCTGAAACGTTGCAGTAACTTTGCTCGACTTCTTTTTTATAAATCAGTCCTTTTTGAAGCAAATCGAAAAATATGTTTTGCACGTTCCGATGATGGAACGTGGTGTCTGTTCTCGTGTACACATCATATGAAAATCCGAGCTTCGAAAAACATGTAACAAACTCCTCATGGTACCGATCTGCAATCACAGGAGGCGATACACCCTCCTGCTTCGCTCTTACTGTAATCGGGGTCCCGTTACAATCGCTGCCTGACACATATAGTACTTCTTCTTTTTTTAGCCGAAAATACCTTGCTAAAATATCTCCGGAAAGAAGACTCGAAACATGTCCTAAATGTAAAGATCCGTTCGCATAAACCCAAGCCCCACCAATGAATACAGCCATGACTTCATTCCTCCAGTTAATTAGTTGAATAGAAAACAAAAAAACCTCGCCCTCAACTGTTCATAACAGTTAAGGACGAGGTTTGGATTCCCCGTGGTACCACCTTAGTTCGCAAAATGACTTACGCCATTTGCCTCTACAAGTACAGAACAAATAAGCTCGTTCGTATACCGTGACATTGATAACGGATGCCAATTCCCGTCGAAGCCTACTCATACGAAACGTATTTTCAGGTCGAAGCTCAGAGACCATTTTCAAGTGAGGATTTTTAACTTCTTTTCAGCTACCGAAGTTCTTTGTATAAAAATCGAGTCACTCTACTTTTCTCTTCCATGCCTTTTTTCGAATATGTATAAGTATCTTATTCCCATTGGAATTTTTAGTCAACAATTATTTCAAATTTGTGGAATGAGTAAGTTGACTGTCTTTTTCACCGTATCGACAATCCGGGTAAGCGTATCGTTTTTCGACAGCAATACCTCCTCGCCCGTCTCATCAAAGCAATACGCGATCGGAATCGAATGGCCACAGTTCCGATACGACCCGTCGGCATGGCTCGTCCCAAGAATGATTGATCGTTGTTGCAATGCAATCTTTTTCGCTTCTCCAGACCATTCCTCGTATTGTTCTTCGCTGAACATGCCGACTCCAATCGGATTGAAGATAAGTTGAATGTCCTCTTCCGATTTGAGTCCTTCCAGCCCCATGAAGATTTCTCGACAGAGCACATATCCGTATCGTTGACCATCGTCATCGACGGTTGACGGCATGAAGAGCGGCATCGTTTCCGGTGTCTTGGCACGGTCCAACAGTGTTTCCCCACGCTTGTTGATGATGAGGGCTCGGTCCACGTTCTGCTCGTTCCGATAGCCCATCACGACCGCTGTCTGAAACGTCTTCGCGAGTTTCTTGACCTCGGGAAGATGGGTAACCTGACAATAGCCTTCCGGATACAAGATCAAGTCCACATCAGGGTTCGCTTTGATGTCTTGACTGAATTGCTCTAGGTGTTTTTCCATTTTGGGTTGGCCAATCAGAATCTTCATATGTACGGCACACCTTTCTCAAATTTACATTTTTTAAAATCAATATTCTCACTTCGTTGCAAAGCCGACTAAACAAAGAGGTTTCTTCTCTTGAATCGCCTCGACCACGCCTCCGGCAATCTCTTCATGCGTCAACCAGCGGCGCTGCCCTTTCACGACCTGATAGCCGAGTTGCACTTGGTGATAACGGACGTCTTCAGGGATTGTCAGCCCGTTCCTCACACCGCTCGGATTGGCGCGGCTCCCTAGAAGATGGAACACGTCCGTGCCCCTTTGTAGTGCTGACAACACACACGGTAAGGCATCAGCTGCGTCCGAATAAATCCAGGCAACGACCAAGTCGAAATCTCCATGAATCTCAATCGAACGTCGCAGTGCTTCCTTCAGAAGCAAGTCGTCCCGATAGTCGACCAATACGGCAGACAGACGATCTGGCAATCGCTCGGTCAATCGGCTCATTTTCTCGCCATCCCGTCCGATGATAGATACGTGATACCCGACCTCTGCCAACCAAAGGACCGTCCCCGCCAGCATCCCGCTGCCGCCGATTACTAGCGCATGTTTCACGATATATCTGTCCCTTCTGTCCGTTTATAAGTATGGAAGGAATCCTGTCTTACGAGAGCGAAATCTACATATAACATCCCCTCAAGGAGGCATGATTCCCATTCCATCGACCATCTATTTCATCAAACCAATCGAGTCGCCACACGAACTCGATGAATCGTTCCCAGTCATGAACCAACTGCGTACCGACCTGACGCTCGACACCTATCGCGAGCTCGTCGCCGCCATGCGACCACAAGGCTATGAACTGTATGCGTTATACGCCGACGATGCGATTGTATCGCTTGCGGGTATTGAGCTCCGCGTCAATCTCTATCTCGAGAAATACGTCTTCATTTACGACCTTGTGACGTGCGCGAACCATCGCTCGAACGGATATGGTGAGATGCTGCTTCACTTCGTCCACGAATACGCCCGCGACCATAGTGCCAAATACGTCGCCCTCGAGTCAGGACTTGCCCGGACCGAGGCGCACCGCTTTTATACAGACAAAATGGACTATGCCATCACGAGCTATTCGTTTCGTAAACAGCTTTGAATTCGTTGTAACGAAAAAGGAAGAGCCTGTCGCTCTTCCCGTCTCTATTATATCGCGATTCTCGAACCAAAAACAGACTATCTTCTCCTAAATTTAGCCACTATACTGTGAAGACAACCTGACTGAAGGAGAGATGAAGCATGACTGATGACATGAGACCGCTCGACCCCGGCCCGTTTTTTCACGGCACGAAAGCCGAACTGAAGCTAGGTGACTTGCTTGAACCGAAGCGACGTTCGAACTATCAAGACAAGCAGTCGAATTACGTCTACTTCAGCGCCACCCTCGACGCCGCCAAATGGGGAGCCGAACTGGCGAGCGGTGAGGCTCGTGAGCGCATCTATCTCGTCGAACCGACGGGTGACTTCGAGAATGACCCGAACTTGACGGACAAGCGCTTCCCAGGCAATCCGACCCGGTCGTACCGGTCGAATGCCCCGCTCAAAGTCGTGGCCGAGCTCGGGGCGTGGGAACGCCATCCGGATGATGTGATCACGCATATGCTTGAATCGCTTGAGAAACTGCGGCAAGCTGGGGAAGATGTGATTGACGACTGACACGAAGGAGAAGCACCTTGAAGAAATTCCACAACAAACGCAAGTATATGTTGATCATCAGTCTCGTCGTCGTACTGCTATATGCGACGACGTTTATCCCGCAGCGAGTCATCACGACGTCACCGTCGAGCGTGTCCCACATCCACGTGCTTGACGGTCAGAGCGGTTATGAACTCAACTTGAGTGACCGAGACGACATATACACCGTCATGAATAACTTGAATGACGTCACATTTCAAAAAGGAAAGCCTAGTATCGGCTATATGGGTTACTCGTATCGGGTCACCTTATATGATCAAGACGGAGATGAGTTAGACGAATTCATCATCAACAGTGAGGACACGCTCCGCTACCACGGTTTCTTTTACGCGGCAAAGTCAGGAAAAATCGACTATAACAAGCTTGACGCGTGGATGGCGCAAGTGAAGGCACAACCTGTTGAAGAATGAAGCGATGTCTATCGAAGCGATTGATTGGCTCTACGTCTCGACAGCAAGGTAATTAGCACCAGACTTGCTATCGCTGAGGTTGCAATCTTAAGCTGAAATCCATTCGTCAATCCTTCGATCACATATCCCCTAAGTTGTTGGGACAGACTCGCTTCCGGTATCCAGTCAATCACATAGCCGATTCCTAGCATTGCAGGAAGGCTTATCGCGACATAAATATCAATAAACACGAGTGTGAACGTCTTGATGTTTATCGTCTCCTACCTCCATTTCTGGCTGCACTGAATTGTAAAGTCTCCCGACCAAATTATAAATGATACAATCCATTCAAAAATTAGCTCAAGAATAAAAAAGAATAGACACTATGTGTATATGTCGATGCCAACATGTACACAGCGTGTCTTCAATTTACTGTTTTCTAACGTACTTTGCGAAATTATCAAGAATTGCCTGCCAACCTTGACGCTGTAACTCAAGCGGATTCATCGATTCCGCATCAAATGTTTCGACCACTTTTGTTTGCTCCCCTTCCGAAACAAATGAAACGGTTACTCTACGATTGTCTTCAAGGTGATATTGAATGAGTTGATTGACCTGAACTTCATCATATACACCTTCAAAATCGAAGCCCATACTTTTATCTTTGGCCTCCATCCGACTTCGAAACTTTCCTCCGGCTCTCAAGTCATTCTCTGCTTCCGTCGTGTGCCAATCTTCTGATGCATGATTCCACTGCTTAATATGGTCAGGTTCTGTCCAAAGTCGCCATACTTTATCGATTGGCGCGTCAACGAGAGATGATACAGTCACTGTATTTGAATCCATCCAATAATCTCCTTTGAAATGAATTGTTTCTAAACGCTTTAACTTCGACACTGAATGATCAACAACAAATAACATCTTTTACATCACATCATTCGATGTGCATTCGTTGAAATCCTTCTTCCCCCTTCTCTGACATATACTTGATTGCAATACGGTATTAAATCGACTCTTCGACAGATTGAGAGATGCAAATAGCGCTGAATAGACGTTCTTTTCCGTAGTGCAAATCCTTATCAACGGAGAGGCAGATTCTCTAATCGTTTAGGCCGTTTGAAAATAAACGAGTATATTCTTAAGAAGAATTCAGATGCGAAATCAATCCAAAATAAAACGTGCCCAAAGCAACAATCGATGCTTCGAACACGTTTTAATTCCACTGTGACTTTACTTAGTTGATATCGAAGGCAATCACGTAGTCTCCTCCGACAATCTCTCCGCTCACAAGGAGCGCTGCACGCTTAGTTTCTTCTGGAACTTCATAGGTCAGGGTGACCAAAGATGTAGACGGAACACGTAACCAGGAATTGTGTTCCCACCCTCCTCGTTCGACCACCGTGAATGTTTTGACTTTATACTCTTCTCCTTGATCATCAAGCAACTTATAGCCCGGAGGATAGTATTTGATAATTCCCCCATCTGAGTCCGTCCCGGCCTTCGGTGTGTCACCACGTACCGCCACCGAAACCAATTTGTATCCTGGCTTAGCCGGGGCAACTTCTGCAGGAGTCGGAACAATCTTCTCGATGCTGACGAGTTCATCACGGTAGGTCGGGTCGTCATATTCATAATAACGATACGAATCATTTCCTCGTTTTTCGATTTCTCGTGAAGAATCAGAAGGTTTATTAGAAATATCCACACCAATCACATATTCACCGGCCACTATATCCCCATTAACGATAAGCGCGACCCGTGCTGTGTTTTCTGGAACTTCATATGTCAATGTGACCAAGGACGTTGAAGGAACTCGAAGCCAAGAGTTATGTTCCCATCCCCCTCGTTCAACTACACTAAACGATTTCACCTTGTACTCTTCACCATTGTCATCCAGCAACTTAAAACCTGGCGGATGGTACTTGATGGTTCCACCGTTTGCATCTACATCGTCTTGAGGCGTCTTCCCACGTACCGCCACCGAAACCAACTTGTATCCTGGCTTAGCTGGGGCAACCTCATCAGGCGTCGGGACAATTTTCTCGATGCTGACGAGTTCATCACGGTAAGTCGGATTATCATATTCATAGTACCGATACGCCTTGCTACCGCGTGCCTCAACCGCACCCGTCTTCGAGGACGCCGGTGAAGATTCTGGATCCGTCGAGTCGGAATCGAGGTCGCCCAGCTTCTCCCCTTTCGTGCCCTGCACTTCGGTCACTTCACGTTGCACTGGTTCCTTTTCTCCTTCTGGGAGCGCGAAGAAGAACAAGGTCAAGACGGCTGCGCCGAGACCTCCTGCGACGGTCCCAAGGATCCATTTGAAGCGACGCTCCGTCCGTTTAGTGTTCACCTGCGTCCCACGCATCGCCTGGTAGGGCAAGACGCTAACGGCCATCTGGGCCGGGAGTAACGCGCCGATCAGGCCCGTCAGCACGGGAACGAGTAGTGTCGCCGTGAGGAAGAGCACCTCGGTGAGCGGAAGCGACCCATATACGTTCCAGACGAGCACACCCGCGACGACCAGGCCGAGTAGACCGGCCAAGAGTCCGAGCAATCCGCCTTCGACGAGCACGAGACGGCGCACGTTCGCCGAGCGCCAGCCGGTCGCCTTGAGGATGGCGATCTCACTTCTCCGTTCGTTGATGTTCTGCCACATGACCTCCGTCGTCGTCAGGACGGCGATGAGGAGCGATACGCCCATGGCGACATAGTGCATCGTCCCGACCTCAAGGGCGACATACTCCCCGAGAAGCGAGGTGAACATGACGCCTTGCAGGCGGACTGAGACGAACAGGAAGAACATGAACAAACTCGTCGGCACCGCGATGGCGAGCAGTGTCAAGAGCGTGCGCTTCCACTGAGTCACGAGCTGGTTGAACGCCATCCCGAGCACGCCCTCGGCCCGGACGAGCCGTAACCCGCGCGTCGTCGCCCCGGAGCGCAGCGCCTCATACGGTTTGATCTGACGGATCATCATCATCGGCACGAGGGACCCCAACACATAAATCCCGAGCCCACCAAACCCGATCAAGACGACACGAATCCAGGTCGTCGCCGTATCCCCGGCAAGGAGGAACGCACCCAAGATGGACCACGCGATGAGGGCGACGACACCCCCGAGCAGGATCGCCTCGATCAAGAGGAGACGAGATAGCTGTCTCGGTCCCCACCCGAGCGAGAGCAGCACCGCGAACTCTTTTTTTCGGGCGTACAACATGATCACGTTCGACGTGAACACGTACAAAATCGCGACGAGGATGACGCTCGCGATGACGCCACCCATGCCCATCTTCGTCTCCTCGAAGATGGTGAACGAAGAGCCTAGGCGGACCCACGGCTGTTGGACCCAGCCGAGCGCCTCGCCCTCTTTGAGGCCTGGCAGATACGTCAGTGCCATCTGCGGGGACGACCCGAGCGTGACGTCAGTGATGAGCCCCGTCGTCTCCTCGATCTCCTTCGCGACCGTCTGAAGCTTCGCCTCGCTCGCCTCGTTCAGCTCGTCGACCCCGCTCACGTTGACCCGGATCGCCGAGATCGGCTCGTCGCCGAGGATGGCGGCGGCCGCCTCGAGCGTCGTCAGGACGAGCGGCGGGCGGGTGAGGAAACCGCGGTCGTTATTCAGCGGCAACATCTCCTTCACCGGGTTGACCGGCTCGTCATTCGCATCGATGACCCAATCGGCCTTGGCCGGGAAATACGTCTCCATCGGCAGGTCGGTGAGCGGGTCGCGCGCCATATCGAGCTTGCCTGGGTCGAAGGCCCCGATATAATTTAGTTTCACTTTCGGCCAATCCAATCCCGTCTCACTGAACATATTGAGCGGCCGGTACATCTGTTTCAACGGATAAATGCTGTCCTCTGGGACCTCGTAAGGTTTCACCTGGTAGGCGAACGGCCATCTCTCCGCGAACGGACTCGTGACGGTCTCATAGTCCAGTGAAGAGGGGCGCATCATGAGAAAGTTGAATGCATCATTCTCGTCCGAGAAGCCGAGTGGGTCCCCGTTCAGCAGGGACTGGATGACTTCCTTATGCACTTCCTTGCTACCGACGGGCTCGACTTCGTCAATCGTTTTCCCGGAAAGACTCTCGAGATAGCTCTTTCCACCTTTGTCCCGCACATAATTGGCGATCTCTTGGGTGTCTGTCGTGTCGATTGGAAGTTCGACCTCTTCCAACTCATAGGCCATGGTCATGTCGACAAAATTCTCGGTGCTCATGATCACGGGGACTTGGACGATTCCCTCTTCATTCACACTCGTGTCGACTGACCCAGAGAAATACTGACTATGCCCAGTCTTCACTACTGCTTTGTCCAAGCCGACCAAGCTCGCCTCTGCCTCCGGATCGATTCCGGCAATCATAAAATTGGAGGGCAGAATCGGCTCGATGGTCTCGCCGACGTCAGGTGGCGACATGCCATAGTTTGGGTCGGCCTCCATCGGGCGCCAATCTCCTAAGACGTAAAGATTTGAGATGTCTTCTTCGATCCCAGCACCCGTATTCGTACGTTCGATAAATTTCACGCGATACACTTTCGGCTCGTCCGTTTGAAACGTGCCAATCTTCTTGAAATATTCATACGATCCGATCATCGCAATTGGTGCCGCGACCTCGATGTCGCTAATCTGTTTGATTTGCTCATACTGCTCGAGTGTGATTCCGCCGTCCAAGCCGCTCATATAGTTCGGTTCGAGCAAATCCAGCTCCTCGGTCACGCTCCGCGTGCCCGGCGGCCGGACGACGATATGATAGGAGGATTTCCAACGTTTCTCGAGTTCGGATACGACCGTTCCCTTGTTCGACTCGGTGAGCCCGACGAGATACGACAGCCCGGTACTGACGATCAAGACGCCGACGAGGAGCAGGATGAACCGCTCCTTGTTGCGCCACCACGAGTTCCAGATGAACTTAAGCATGTCCCGTCACCCTCATGTCGATCACTTCGATGATTTCACCGTCTTTCATCCGGACCTGGACGTCGGCCCGCTCGGCGATACTCGGGTCATGGGTCACACAGATGACGCCACACCCTTTCTCCTGATTCAACTCTCGTAACAGTTCGAAGATGACCTCGCCCGTCTCCGAATCGAGGTTCCCGGTCGGTTCGTCGGCGAGCAACCATTCCGGCTCATGGATGAGGGCGCGTGCGACCGCGACGCGCTGTTGTTGGCCGCCCGACAATTGGGACGGCAACGACTCCGCTTTCTCTTGTAACCCGACACGTGCCAAGAGCGATAAGGCACGCTCTTTTTTGTCGTAGTCGACCTTACGACTAAAGAGCGGTGCCATCACGTTCTCAATTGAGGTCAATGTCGGAATCAAATGGAACTGTTGAAAGATGAATCCGACTTTCTCAAAACGAAAATCGGCCAGCTCCTTCGCGTTCAATTGACTTAGCTTTACCCCCTCGAAGTAAAGATCACCACTTGTCGGCACGTCAAGCGTTCCTAAAAGGCTCAAGAGGGTTGATTTTCCCGATCCTGATGGTCCAATGACGGATACAAAATCACCCGCTTTAAAATCCATAGTGATTGGCTTCAACGCATATGTATCAATTCCCTCACCTTCAAATTTTCGAGTCATCTGTACGCATTTAATTTCACCCATATTTTTACCTCCAAGGTATCATTTGGTAATTATTAGTTGGATTAATTATAGCAAGATTTATCCAAATGACTATTGTTTTATTTGATTATTCAGATATCAATGAGTGTAAAGCCCGTAAATAACAATAGAAAAAGGCATTCCCACTCGTGGGAACACCAGAATTGTACTCATGTTATAAATCTTACTGTTTAATCACTCGACTGTTGCTAGATGATCAAACATTTTTAACGATATCATCGTTGTGTCTCTTTCCTTCGAGTCCAAACTTTCCATCCGCGTGCACACAGGTGAACGGATTCGCGAGTGACGCGGCTGCCGCCTCCGCTTGAGACATCGTCTCTTCCGTGACGACCGCCTCTTGGCGTCGTAACCGGAATGCCCGCTCGAGGCGGCTCGTCAGCAAGTTACTGAGGAAGACGAGCATCGACAATCCAATCGCAGGGACGAGGAACATGTGACTCGTCATCCAGGTCGTCGCCGTGAACTGCTTGAAATAATAGCCGAACATCGACGACCATTCAAACAGTGTCGGCATCACACCTTCGAATAAGTAAATGGTCCCTCCAAAAAAGACGCCGAATAAGGACAGATGAATGAGTAACATCAATGTTTGCACGAATTGTTGCATGAAGACGATTACCATCGTCGGGACGAGGTGCGGCCACAAGTGCCGCCTCACTCGATGCCAGACGCTGCCGCCTAACGTCTCGGCGACAATCATAAACTCTTGTTGAAGCAACTGCCGGATTTCTGTAATCAGGTACAGCGTGACGGCAGGTAGACCGAGCAACACGAAGACCGTCAATTGAAGCGTCACGCGGTCAACTAGCGGTGGCACCATCGTCGAGTCTGCGAACAACAGGGACGAAAACAGCATCATCATGGCAAGAAGGGAAATCGGTAGAATCAAAAATCCATCCAACAGCATTTTGAAAATTCGGTTCAACCGTGCCCCGCGAAACGCGAGCGGAATCCCAACTACTAAGCCGAGCACCATCCGTCCGAGCGCCACGGTCGCACAAATACCGACCGTCCATTTGAACCCTTCGATCATCATTTGAAACAAATCATTCCCGGCGCGGTCGGTTCCGAGCCACTGATCTTTGGACGGTTCGAGCGGTGGAATGCCAATCAATCGTCCCTCATCGGAGTAACGGTTCAGGAATTGATCGACTTGACCGTCTCGAAAAATCGTATTTCCGATGCTTAACAATAGCAAGCCCATCAAGATTGTAAAGACGATTATGAAAACTGGGTCACGTAGCAGCGTACGACGCATCAAATCTCCCCTTTCCATGCTTTCGGGATAAGCCACTCCGCCAGTAAATCCAATGTGAAGATTGGGATATAGACGACCAACAAGATCACGAGTAGGATTGGCATCACAGGATTATAGACGACAAAACGGAAAATCCCTTGCACGTTGAACAAATATTCGATGATCAGGAGACTCGATAGCACCGTGATCAAGTTCGAGCGGAAAAAGAGATAGAAGCGATACACCAAATTCGGAAGCAAATGCTTCCAGAACAACCCTGCCGGCCGGACGCCTTTAGCTCGCGCCAACTCGAGAAACGGTGTCGCTTCCTCCTCGAGGATATGTTTCGTCAACCATTTGAGGAAGAAAAATAGAATAGTGAGCGTCAACGTCAAAATCGGTAGAAAACGTATGTATTCGGCGAACCCGCCAGCGACTTCGATTCGATCGAAGCCGGTCGTCTTATGAATCGTGATCGCAAGATATTGTGAAAAGATGAGCCAAAATAAATCTGGGATCATCTCGAGCGTCTGGCTCGTTTGTTGAAGCACCGTGCGTACACGCTTCCCGCTCCGATAAAAGAAATAGGCGTACATAAGGGCGAACCCGACTGAGACGACAAGTGACGTCGTCAAGATAATAAGCGTCTCTTTCATGAGCGGACCGAGATCTGGCAATAACGGTAACTCGCGTTGCGCGGTGACGTTGAAGTATGTAATCTCATCGAGTTTCGCCAACTGACTGAATTGTTGTTGAATCCCGTGCCAGTAGTTCGAAGGCACGAACTCGAGTTGCACGACGAGTGACGGCAAGGCGCTGATTGCTATCAATACGAAAATAGTGATGAAAAACTGAGCCGATTTTTGAGCAATCCAGTTCATTAAGTTCTCCCCCTTTCAAAATATAAGTAGATTCTCATAACCGTTTCGAGCTTACTTGTAGATCATAAACTATTGATTCCAAAGAGCCGATTCCAAAATAAAGCATATCCCTCATCTCAAAGTAAAAAATCTCCATTTATACTGTTATGATTTTATCATAATCATTTATGAATAAAAATAATATTCCGAAAATTATATAAATTTAAATAATCATTTGATTCGACAGTTTCCACATGGAAATCAGTGTCTTTTACAGCGTACCGACATCCGTTGCACTCAACCTATTGCTTTATCGGAAAAGTAGATTCGAAATGATAATTGACTTTAATAGAAAAAATGGCAAAAAATCATTAAAAAAAATATCCTTCTAATCAGAAGAATACTTTAGTATGTTGAAAAGAGCGGATCGCCATCTTTCGACTTCAACACATAGTCAACTCCAGTCGAATTCACTTTCGTCAACGTGACGGTACAATCAAACAACGTGCCTGGTCCATATGCAACGTCCTCCGGTATGTCCGGAAAATCGTAAGACTCCTCTTCAAACCAGAGCGTCACGCCGCCTTGTTTCGACTGATTGTCAACGACATAGCAACTCCCAGTTTCCGTCTCATAACGGCCAAGCGCGCGATCATATGTATCAGGTACGGCAATCATAAAACAAACGATAGCTATGAAGACACTAAATATGGCTCCCAGCAATTTCATCAATTTGCGCTCGCTCCGCCATTGTGACATATATACAAATGTCGAAAGCACACAGATGAATCCGACAAACCAAAACGCAATTAATTGTGCCAACCTGATCACCTCTTTCATATTATACGAACATTGCCGAATAATGTTTCATCATCCTATCAGATTAAGGAGTCCTATATGGCCCACTTCCTCAAGTTACAATCTATCTCCATTTCCCTCGCGGTGCTGCTATTATTGAACATTCAACTGCTCGCCAACAGCGGACGGCTCTATTTGATCATGGGCAATATTTATACGCTAGTCATCGTCTCTATCGCTCTTGCTTTACTCTGGTTGTTCACGCGGCTCATCATCAAACACGTCACGCGACTAACTCCTTCACCATGGAACCTATCCCTGTACGTCTTATGGCTCCCCTATTTGGCGCTGTTCACCTATGTCTGGACACGTGTCATCCCCGCCCCTAGTGAAGCGGCATGGCCAAGTCCGGCCGTCGGGCTATTGATCATCGCGCTCACGTTCACATTTCCGCTCTATGTGTTCATCGTCCTTATGGTCGCCCGCTCCAAACAACGAACGACGTAATCAAAAAACGTGTGCAGCCAACGACGGTTGCACACGTTTTTTCATGAGAGCTCCTGTCTTCGTTTCTGCCACGCCACCAGCAAGATGCTGATGATGACGAGCAGGAACCACGACGACAGCTTGCCGAGGTCGACGAGCGCCCAACCGCTCAACTGGTTCGGATACGCCCAACCGTTATAGAACGTGACGATATTCTCCGCGAACCAGATGAAGCAGGCGATCAAAAAGAAGGCGACGACGACGGGCATCGTGAAGCGACGGTCGTCGAGCCGGTACGTGACGATGGCTCGGCCGAAGACGAGAAAGACGAGACCAATCAACACCCAGCGCATATCGAGCCAAATGTGGTGCCAAAAGAAGTTGAAATAGATGGCGATTCCGAGTCCGAACGCGATGAGCGGTGGCGGCATCTTGAGAAACTCCAAATCAAGGCGGCGCCATGATTGGACGACGTAGCTGCCGACGCTCGCATACATGAACCCCGCATAGAGCGGGACGCCGAACCATTTCGTCAACGCCGCATCCGGATAGCTCCACGACCCCATCTGGACTTTAAACAGCTCGAGGCCGAGCCCGATGACGTGGAACCAACTGATCACCTTCACTTCTTCCATCGTCTCGAGCCCGGTCTTGACGAGCACGACTTGGACGAACAGACACCAAATGAAGAGGACGTCATAGCGCGGAATCGGAAAGTCGAACCATTTCGTCAACGCGAGCGCCCCGAAGATGGCGACCGGGAAGATGCAACTGAGTGCTTGTTCGTAACCGAAGATGAACAAATAACGGATGCGCCACATAGAATCACCTACAATTCGATGTATTCGTAAAGGAATGACGACTCACCGTCAAAGAAGCGCGGATCGTAGAGGCCGAGCCGCTCATCATCCTCGACGACGACAACGAACGGGGACCACTGTTTGAGCGTGATCGCTTCTTTATTTTCGGCGAAGAGCGGATTCAAATCGGCATCGTCCGCACTCGTCAACTCGTATTGGACCTCGGGTTCTTGATAGACCGAGTCACTGTAAATCGACACCGACTCATCGGTCTTTGTGACGACCGTGAACTGGGTCGGGATGAACGAGGCCGACAGCGCCACTTCATCGTGATCGGCGGCATACGACTGATACAAGTACGCCCCTTGCGCACTTTGAATCAAGACGTGCACGACGATTGCTGCCCAGGCGTAGCGATACACCGTATGACTGATGTCAGTTCGCCGTGCGATCAGCCAGGCGACGAGGAAAATGCCCCAATAGACGAAATCAACGATCGGGATGACACCGAACGTGACCCGGACATCCGATAACGGTTCGAAGTAACCCGTCCCCCAGGCGTTGAACAAGTCCGCCGTGTTATGGATGAACACGGACAAGAACGCCCACCAGAAGTAACGGATATCGGTCACCTTGAACAAGAGGCGCACGAGTATGTAAATGAGTAGCGCGAACAACGGGACGAGGAAAATCGAGTGAGTGATACCGCGGTGCCACATCTGATACATCCCTTCCGTGTCCCATAGTCGCGAGATGACGTCACTGTCCGGGATTTGACTCCCGACGAGCGTCGTGACGAACAAGGCCCGTTTTTCGTTTGTTTGTAAGTCTCGCTTATCGGCCGCCCCGTAGAGCGTCAGACCGAACAGCGTATGTGTGATGGTATCCACCGGTCTCCTCCTTTTGGACGGAAAAGACATCCCCCTCATGACGAGAAGGATGTCCGTCCTAGCTTATTTCTCTTGGTCCATTTTCATGGCGCGTCTTGCGACGACGGCGACAAAAATGACAGCGACAATCGGAATGATTAAAGGCATCCAATTCAACATCCGCCTGTCCCCCTTCTACAAGTGTCGCAAGCAGTATATCATATCTTCAATTCAACCGTTTCAGTGAATGCTTGCCTTCGCATACCGTTCGGCCATCGCCTCGATCGTTTCGCGCATATGGTCGCGGAGCGTGACCGGTTCGAGCACCTCGACTTGCGTCCCGAGCGACAAGAGCCAGAAGACGAACCCGTCGGATACGGCCGCATCGAAGCGGATGAGGAAGCGATCACCGTCTTGCGTGATCGAGACGTCTTCACCGAGCTTGTCAAAAATGACCGGCAGGACGCGCTCGTCGACGGCGAGGACGATTTCCTCGTCGAGCCCGTTGTACATGTTGAACGACTTTTGGAAATAGTCGTCCGGCAAATGATGCTTCATACGCGGCGTATCGTCCTCGACAATTTCCGAGTTGACGATGCGGTCGACGCGATAGTTTCGGATTTCCCCGATTGACTCATCGATCCCGATCAAATAGTACTGTTCATGGTTCCAGTGCAGGTCAATCGGATTGACGACATAACGTTCGCCGTCACGGCGGAGCGGGAACGTCCGCTTCGTGGCGTCAAAGCCGACGACGTCCGTGTATTGGAACGAGATCGCTTTTTGTTCTTGGATCGCGCGCTGGATGCGGTCGATATGGTAAGGAATCTGTCCGTGTTTCTTCTTCGGTGTCTTGATGATCGACTGGAGCGTCTCCGCTTCCGGGATGCTCGTCAATTTTTGAAGCTTCTCGACGATGCGTTCCGTCACGTCCTCCGAGATGAACTTCGCCGCGACGATGGCGTCGACCATCATCCGGAGCTCATGAATTTCAAACAGACGGGCCGAATGCCAATATTTTTTGGCAAGGCCGTTCTTCTCGAGCTCATCCTGCACCTCGAACCCCGAATCGGTCAATGCTTGGATGTCGTCTTTCACTGATTTTTTTGCTAACTTAGAAGTATCTCCGATAGTAGATAAATATTCGAGCAAGTCTTCTAACGTCTTCGGATGGTTGTCATCTGTATGGCGTTCGAAAAACCGTCTCACCTCGAGTAACCTTTCTCGGTTGTTCACGGTTTAATCCCCTTTCACTTCTCTATGTAAAATATGTATAAACAGACAGTAGCATGTTATTTCCATGAAATAAAGGTATTTTCCATTACAAATCGTTTAAGGAGGCCCTTCCGCAGTGAAACATTACGCGCACGTCAACGGCACGAAAATCGAATATATGGACCGCGGTCATGGTCCGGTCATCATATTGATCCATGGGACCCAATCATCAAGCCTCGAACCGTACCATGTGGACCGGCTTGTCGTGTCCGGTTTTCGGGTTATAGTCCCATCCCGTCCCGGTTACGGTGAGACTCCGTACTCATTTTCAGCTTCACCGCAAGCGTTCGCCACCAACCTACGTCGTTTGATGGAAATCATGGCAATCGATCAGTATCACGTGTACGGCATCTCGGCCGGTGGCCCGACAGCCATCGAGCTCGCGTCACAGAACGACCACGCGCTCAGTCTGACGCTCGCGGCTGCAGTAACGAGCGTCGTCGATTTCCCGTATCGGCGTTATGTCAGCCGTAACGTCGCCCAGCCGGCATTTATCGCGTTACAATTCGCGATGAAACAGTTCGTCTTTCGGGCGATTCAAAAACAACCGTTCGAGGCGACGGCCCGCATGATTCAATCGACGAGCCTACTCGCACTCGATGTCATCCGCGACGAAGTGACCCCGTACGATATCTTCCTATTGAAACGAGTCGCTAGCCAAATGGCGTTCGGTCTCGGTGCCCAGTTCGACCTGCGGCAACAAGTGACCGATGAAGCGCTGCTCGGGGTGACGTGCCCGACGTATATCGTCCACTCCAAAAATGACAAGGCCGTACCGGTCCGCCACGCGCATCACGCGAAACGGCTCATCCCGCACGCCCAGCTCACCATCTTGAACAGCCCCGGCCATTTGATTTGGATTGGTCGTCAAGCACGAAAAAGTGAGCAACAGATTGAACGCTTTATCCGCTTCAACTCATAAGACGCCATTCTAAGCGTCTTTTTTAGTCGCCTGGTTCGAGCAGATTGATCAATTTCTCCGTCACGTCAGCCGGAAGGCGGTAGCCGATATTTGTGTCGTCCGCGTCGTAAAGACTGCTTGCCGACTTCGCATCATCGTTGAGCCAAAGGTAATAGCGGTCCGTCTCCCCGTCCTCGAAGCGGATTTCGATATCGTATTCCGGCCCAACCACATTGGCGACACCTGGAATTTCGTCTGCCTCACGCAGCATGTCTTCGAATACTCGAATCGATTCCGGTTCGTCGAACGTGACGATATCGCGCTCTTGAAAACTGCTGAATCCGTCCGATCCCGAGACGCGGACTTCTTCAATCCCATCCGTCCGGAAATCGTTCGAGGCACAGCCGGTCAAGGTAAGTGATAACGTGACGAGAGCAAAGACTGATGTATGTCGATGTTTCATAAATAGACTCCCTCTGTCTGTATATGGTTGATATACGCGATTCAAGCAAGTAAAGTTTCACATTCCACGTCACTCGTTCACTCATCCACCCCGAGCACTTGAATCAACTGATTCGTCATATCTCTCGACACGCGATAGATGAGATGCGGATGCGTCACATCCATCAAAAAGCTCGGTTGATGTTTCTGTCCGAGCCAAAGATGATACTGTGCCATCACGCCGCCCTTCCAATGAAGTTCCAGGTCAAAGTCAGGTTCCCCGTGAATGGAATCTTCGAGCGCCTCATCTGCATTCCGCAACATGTCCGCGAACGGTCTCACTTTCTCGATTCCATTGAACATGATGAAATCCGTCTCATTGAACGAACCGATCCCTGACGACTGAGCGACTCGCGCTTGAATCATTTCTTCTCTATCCAATTCACTTTCCTCCGGCTCTATGAAAGCCTTGAACATCGCCGAAGCCACTGTCATAATGGCTCGATTTCGTTTCATTCCCTCCACCCCATTCACGTTGATAGTAATCTTATACGAAAATCTGGACGAAAGGTTTCACAATTTTTGACATCGAATCACTCATGCCTGTTTTCGCATTCGCTCCAAGAAAATCGGCAATAGGTTCAATATAATCGAGATGCTGGTGAGAACCCATAATGCCCGTCCCATACCTGGTATGACATCCGCCAACGCACTCCAATCCTCCGCTTCGACCCAGACTGATAAATAGCTGTAGTCCGCGCACACTGTGAGCGCCGTCAGCGACAACGCAATCGCCATCGGCAGCTTGTAATCTTTCCCGATGCTGAACGTATACAAATTGAACAGTGTCGCGCCAATCGCCAGTACTCCTAAAACCATCCACACGTAAATCATCCCCTATGCTATATGTAATTTATTCCCTATTTCTAGAATAGCATATAGAGTTCATTCTATAGGTAAACAAAAAAGCCGAGCCTAAGCTCAGCTTTTCCTTATTGATATGTCCAACCGGTCAGGCTCGCAGTCGCGCCTTCATAGCGCAACTGTTTCTCGAGCTCGCTCGGGAAGACGCGGAGCGTTGCGACCGCCTCACCGTCATTGACGAAGCATTCGACACTCGACGAGTCGATGAACACGTGAAGCGACGTCACATGAATCGCTTTCGTCCGTGTCGTGCCAAACTCGGTCGCGAACGGCTCACCGGCATTTGTCCGGTCGATCGTCAATTCGCCGGCTGCTGCGTCGTAACGGATGACAAGTGACTCATTCTCGACTTGAAGCAAGTCGAGGCTAAAGTCTGATCCGTCCGTTTTCAACTCCAGTTCGTACCGGTCCGGAGTCGCGACGCTGACTGACGTGCCGGACGCGTCGAGGAATGTGTCTTGGCGAAGCGTTGTCATCTCCGCCACCGGACGCTGCTTGAGCATCCCTTCCTCAATTGTGAGCACACGCGGTAACGTCAAGGCGTGGGCCCAGCCGAAGCGGTCCGTCGGATACTCGATTTCCGGGAGTCCCATCCAACCGACGAGGACGCGTCGTCCGTCCTGTTCTGTCGTCTGTGGAGCGTAAAAATCGAAACCGAAGTCGAGCTCCTCGAACGTGCCGTGCGTGAACGTCAACGTCTCAACGTCGAGCTTACCAATCAAGAAACCGGACTGATAGATATTGTGATAGCGATGCCCGTCCGGTTCAATCCCTTGCGGCGAGAAGACGAGGACGTGTTGCCCGTTCAGTTCGAACACGTCAGGACATTCCCACATGTAACCGAACGGGTCGAGTCCTGTCTCAATCTCACCGAGGAACGTCCAGTCATCCAAGTCAGTCGAGCGATATAACACGACACAACCTGTTTCGTTCTCACGTTGCGCCCCGACGACGGCGTAATAGACGCCATCCTCGAGCCACACTTTCGGGTCACGGAAATGTTCCGTGTACCCGGCCGGCACGTCCGGGATCGCGACGTTGCGACGCTCAATCTTTCCATCCCGTAACACACCGATCACTTGCGAGGCGTGACGCGTCCAGTCATCCGTCCGGTGATTGCCCGTGTACATGACATGGAGTTCCCCGTCTTTCACAAACCCGCTGCCTGAATAGGCACCGTGTGAATCTTCGGTCGTCTCCGGGACTAACGCCACCCCGCGGTCTGTCCACGTGACGAGGTCGGGTGATGTGACATGATACCAATGCTTGAGACCGTGTACCGGTCCGAGCGGGAACCACTGATAAAACATGTGATATTCCCCGTTATAATACGTGAATCCATTCGGATCGTTCAGGAGTCCCGTCGGCGGTTGGATATGGTATCCGAACCGCCACGGGGAAGCCGCCGTCTTTGTGCGGAGCGTCTCCATCTCGAGGGCACTCACGTCACGTAACGAGCGGTAACGCTCTGCCTTCGTCCAACTCATAACATCACTTCCTTTTTTCTTAAGCTGCTTGTTTGACTGCTTCTTTTTTCGCTTGGCGTTTCGCGAGCACGAACGTCAATCCGAATGCGACCGCGAAGGCGATGGCCATCCCGATGATATACGAGACGATCGACGCTGGTGCGATCGAGATGATCCCTGGGAGACCTGCCGCACCGAGGGCGACGGCGAGGACTTCACGTCCGACGATGAACGCCGAGGCGATTCCTGAACCGATGATGGCCGCGATGAACGGATAGCGTAGTTTCAAGTTGACACCGAACATGGCCGGCTCCGTGATCCCAAGGAGTGCCGAGATACCAGATGCCGAAGCGACACCTTTCATCTTCTTATCACGTGTCAAGAAGAAGACAGCGAGTGTGGCCGCACCTTGTGCGACGTTCGACATGGCTGCGATTGGGAAGATGAACGATCCACCCGTGCGTGCGATATCGGCGAGAAGTTGCGTCTCGATGGCGATGAAACTGTGGTGCATCCCTGTGATAACAATCGGTGCGTACAAGAGACCCATGACGAGACCACCGAAGAAGCCGAGTGAGTCGTACGTCCAAACGAGACCGTCGATGATCAAGTTACCCGCTTCGCGTGTGATCGGTCCGACGAAGGCGAACGTGACGAACGCCGTGATGAGGAGCGAGAGGAGCGGTGTGAGCAAGATATCGAGTGATGCTGGCATGAATTTGCGAATATTGATTTCAAGTTTCGACAAGATATAAGCAGATACGAGGACCGGTAACACTTGTCCTTGGTAACCGAGTTTCTCGATTTCGAAGCCGAGAATGTTCCAAACCGGGATATCACCGACCGTTGCTTGCGCATAGGCGTTGACGAGATCCGGGTGAACCATGATCATCCCGAGCGCGGCGCCGAGGTACGGATTACCCCCAAACCGCTTGGCGGCGGAGAACCCGATCAAGACGGGCAGGAAGACGAAGGCGGCGTTCGCGAACGTGTTGATCATCGCGGCGAGATCGGCGATACCTGGGTACTGATCGATGAGTGAGCTTCCTTCGAAGAACAAATCAGGTGCCGTGAGCAAATTGTTGATCCCCATCAAGAGACCGCCGGCGACGATGGCCGGGATGATTGGGACGAAGATATCAGACAACATTTTGACGAACTGTTGGAGCGGGTTGCCTTTCTTCGCGCCGGCCGACTTGACGTCGCTTGTCGACATATCGCCGAGGCCTGTCAATTCGGCGAACTCAGCGTACACCTTGTTAACCGTACCTGCACCGATGATGATTTGATACTGGCCACCAGTCGAGAACGTCCCTTTGACGACGTCGAGGGCGTCAAGTTTCTTCTCGTCGACTTTCGATTCGTCATTCAAGACGAGGCGGAGCCGGGTCGCACAGTGGGCCGCGGCGGCGACGTTGTCTTTCCCGCCGATTGCCTCTAAAATCGCTTCTGCTTCTTGTCTGTAGTTCATGCTGGTTTCCCTCCTAGCGCTTCAAGCACGCGTTGTTGTGTTGGTATGGCTGGAATCGCGCCGTAGGCCGTGCACGTGAGTGCACCGGTCACGTTCGCATATTCGATGTCCTGCAAGAGTCGGTCGTCATCCATCCCGAGTGTCGACAACCGATATAGATAGGCTCCGACGAAGGCGTCGCCCGCTCCCGTCGAATCGACGCTGTCAATTTTCACTGAAGCGATGATGGCTTTGACGTCTTTCGTCGCAATCAGTGTCCCGCGCGAGCCGAGCGTGATGGCGATTCGTTTTGCACCCGCTTCGAGAAGCGACGCGACCGCTTCGTCTAAATCGTCAAGCCCGGTCAACAAGTGCGCCTCTTCTTCGCTCAACTTGACGAAGTCCGCTTCGGCGATGAAGTGGAGCGAATCTTGTTTGAACGCCTCGAGGTCGGTCACGAGCGCGTCACGATAGTTCGGATCGAACGAGACGAACAGGCCGTCACGCTTGGCGAACTGGAGCAGTTTGAAATAAGCGTTCTTTAACTCACCGTCGAGGAGTGCCGTCGCCGATCCGAAATGGACGATGTCCCCAGGCTTGAAGGCCGACAAATCGATCGACTCGAACGCATAATCGCCGTCGCTACCGCGGCGGAACGTGAAGTCCCGTTCCCCGTCTTCTTGAATCGAGACGAACGCGAACGTCGTGTCACCTTCTTCGACCAAATTCTCGACGCCGACACCGTTATCGACGAGCGTCTGTTTCAAAAAGCGCCCGAACGGGTCAGCCCCGACTTGCCCGAGGAAACTTGAGCTTCCTCCATGCTTACTGACGACGGCCGCAACGTTTGCCGGTGCGCCCCCTGCTTTCTTTACGAATGTCGTCCCGTTGACGAGGTCGCTCGATGCGTCCTCGCAAACCCAATCAATCAATAGTTCACCAATGCAATGTACGGTGTTCATCCGTCCACCTCCATGTCTGAATGTCGTGCTTCGTATCATTTATCGAACCGGTTCCAAAAACGAATAAAAAATGTTGCGGAACCGGTTCCGCAACACAAATGTAAACGATTTAATTTAAAATGTCAACGCTTTCGCGCAGTTTTAATTCAAAAGTTGTGAACGTTTTCATCGGGATGGTTTCACCTGTTAACAACTGGAGAATCATGTCAGCCGCACGGGACCCGGTCCGACGGTATGGGAGGTGGACCGTTGTGATGGACGGATGGAGCACTTCGGTGAAATCATAGCCGCCGAATCCACTCACCGAGATATCGCCTGGAACCGTTTTGCCGGCGTTGGCAAGCCCCTTCAACACACCGAGGGCGATGTTGTCCGTCGCGCAGACGATGAGCGTCGCGTCCTCGGTCGCCTCGGCGAGTCGTTCCCCGATTGGGATGGCATCCTCGATCTTGAACGTCGTCGTATACGTCGTCACGTTCGCCCCGACTTCCTTGAACGCATGGAGAAAACCGTCACGCCGCGCCTGTCCGACGGCGATGTCGTATGGACCGACACCGACATATAGGACGTCACGGTGACCCCATTCCATGAACTGCTTACCGAGGGCGAACGCCGCATCGTAGTCGGGATAGACGAGGCTATGGACCTTTTCATGCTCTTGACCGATCAATAGGACCGGGATTTGGATGTCTTGAATCGCCTGCAAGTGCCGCGGCGTCACGGTCGTCCCGAGCCAGATGATGCCGGCCACTTTCTGTTTTGCCAAGTTATACAACTGCTCGATCTCGCGTTCGGTCTGTTGGGCCGTGTTGACGACGAGCATTTGATAGCCGCGTTCGGTCAATCGTTCGTCGATGCCCATCATCGTCCGCGAAGCGGCATAGGAATCGAGACGCGGGACGATGACACCGATCATTTTCGTCTGTTTCGACTTCAAGCTTTGCGCGAACTGGTTCGGTTCATAATTCGTCTCCTGGATGACCCGCTCAATCTTGTCGCGCGTCGACTGTCCGACCGAGCCCCCGTTCAAATAACGGGAGACGGTACTTTTGGCGACCCCGGCCAGTTTGGCGATGTCGTTGATTGTCACTTGTTTCATCGGTAAAAACCTCCATACGAAAAAACTGACGCGTCAGACGCCGTCAGTTCAGTGGTTGATTACATATCGCTTCTTAAAGTTTAAATAGTAAAGCCCGTTCCGTTTTTCGAACCCGTTGTTCTCGAGGACACGGCGTACCGCTTCCTGATGCGGGCTCGTCGGTGGAATGCCAGCACGGACCGTATGCCCTTCTCTTAAATCGGATTGCTCGAGCGCGAGGCGAAGCCCTTCTGTCGCATAGCCGTTGTCTTTGAACGGGTCGAACACCATCAAATCGAGCTGATAGACGCGAGCGAGTTTCAAGAGCAACACTTTCCCGACGATTTGCCCGTCAACGAGGAGATCATAATAGAAGTCCTCCCCGTAACTATGCTCGTCGGCCGAGTATACCTGCTCTGCCCCCATCTCGACAAAGATACCTTTTAACTCTTCGGCTGAGATGCCGTAAGAACTTTGACCATATTTTTTAAAATGCTCATATTCGATCTCATCAATCTGACGAATAGGTTGACGCACGATTTCCATCCCGTGCCCTCCTTAACAGTTATCTCATAGTCTTTCCAAACTCATTATATACGAACGGCGGCGTGAAGCGCAAAAGATAACCGGAATCAGACCGGTTCGATGTGGATGTGGACCGAATCGACGGCGTGATGTTCGTCGAGCTCACGTTCGATGTCATCACATAAATCGTGCGCTTCCTCGACAGTGAGACTTCCTTCGACGGCAATCGTCACGTCGAGCATGACGTGGTTGCCGAGGTGACGTCCTTTGATTTCACGCACTTCCTTGACGGCATCGAAATGTTGAATCGTCTCTTCATAGGAATCAACGAGGTCCGGTGGGAATCCGTCCGACAACTGATGTGTCGCATCGAGAAAGATTTGAATCGCGGTCCGGATAATCATCCCGGCGATGAGAACAGCGAGCACCGTATCCATCCACGGCAGTTTAAAATAAGCGAAGAGAACGCCGAGCGTCGCCCCAATCGAGATCAGCGCGTCGGCAAGGTTATCTTTGGCGGCCGCCTTCAAGGCCAGCGACCGGGTCTTCTTGGCCAAATTCGAGTTGTACGCATACACGCCGAACATGACGAGCGCACTCACGAACGCGACGACGGCGGCGAGCGGGTTCGGTTCGACGTATTCACCACCGATTAGAGTGGCGATGCTGTTCAATAGAACGAACACCCCGACGGCGACCATGATGAGCGAGGCGACGAGCGCGGCAAGCGTCTCCATTTTGGCGTGACCGTATTTATGTTCGGCGTCCCGAGGCAACGCAGCGATACGGATGCCGATATAGACAGCGATGGATGCGATGATGTCGGTCGTATTGTTGAATCCGTCGGCGAGGACGGCTTCTGAATTATAGACATACCCGAAGACGACTTTTAATACAGATAAGACCAAATACGTCGTAATCGATAAAATGGCGCCTTTGAGCGCTTTTGGTGGATGAGTTGTTGACTGCATCCGACCACCTCCTTATTAGCTAAGTCAGTATACCAGTCGAATATCGTGTGGGCATAGAGAAACAGTGTTTCCCACAGTTAAATAAAATGGAATATATTCCCGGTAGTTTCGTTGTTCGAAAATTATGGTAAAGTAAATGGGAAGAGACCAAAGGGATGACCCTATAAAAGAGGTGAAACGAATGTTTACAGAACGTGATGGAATCAAGCTTCGTTTGGAACAAATTGACAGATTGCTCGCCGATTTGAACCGAGAAGCAAAACAGTTGATGGCTCGTCTACGCGAACTTGACGCAAGCGGTGAAAATCCACATGAAGTGACGCTCAAGCCGGAAGACCGTGACACGCTAAAATCGTCAATCGACGAGACGCTCGAGGCGCTTCAAAGTCGCTCGAAACGCCCGATCAACCCGAACGATGAGAAAAAGAAAGAACTCGCCTCTCATAAGGCGCTCATCGACGAATTGTCGGATTTACTCAGCAAGAAAAAATGAGACGCCTCTGCGTCTCATTTTTTCGGTAAGGAGATACTATGACTTATATCGTTACGACTTGTTTACGCCCGACCGAGGCGATGATTGCACGGGCCGAAGCTCACGCAGCGACGTACGGCGTCCGTTTTATCCCTCGGCGCAAACACTCGATTGAGACGTTGAAGGCGCGGCACTCTCTCGGCGTGCTCGTGTTTGATAAACGTCGCGTTGAATACACACCGCTCGACGGAGATGAACCGTTCTTCTTCCATCCATCGAGCTCGGTATTCCGTGTGAAGCAACTAGCCCGTGGCGGACACGATCCACTCGTCGACGCCGCCGCAATCAAGCCAGGTGACCGCGTCCTCGACTGCACGCTCGGGCTCGGCTCCGACAGCATCGTCCTCAGTCATGCCGTCGGTCCGACCGGTCGCGCCGTCGGACTCGAGAGTGAATTCGTCACCGCGATGCTCGTCAAGGAGGGGCTAACCGTTTGGGAAGAAAAAGAGCCCGCCGTTAATGAGGCGATGCGTCGCCTCGAGGTCGTCTTGACGGATGCCCTCACCTATTTGAAGACATGCTCGGACGATTCGTTCGACGTCGTCTACTTCGATCCGATGTTCGAAAAGACGATTTCAGAATCGGTTCACTTGAACCCATTACGATCTCTTGCCAACACGAATCCACTGTCTCTTGAACTCATGACGGAGGCCCGTCGTGTCGCGGCCAGACGAATTGTCCTAAAGGCTCATTTTGAGAGTGAGACGTTCGAAACGTTAGGTTTTACAAGGATTGTTCGCAAAACGTCCAAATTTCATTACGGCATCATCGATGCGGAGGCTTGAATCTCTTAGGTCTTAAGGGCTAACAGGGACGAAAGTCTCTTTTTTTCATTACTATTTTCTGAATATTGACATTAATCTGACACAAGTTTAACGTTGGATTCAAGCTCACACAATTTCCCATTATTTTCACAGGAGGTTAGTACAAATGAAAAAACGTTCCATCCGTCGCACGACGCTCGCCGTCGCGCTGACATCGGTCATGAGCGTCAGTGCGATCCCGGCCGTCGGTGCCGCTCCACTCGCCGCCTCACCGTTGCCAACCCCGAGCACGACCGCTCCATTCGATCACAACATCATCGATGAGGACCGTCTCGCCAAAGCGCTCGAGAAACGAGGCGTCATCAAAAAAGGACTCTCGGCCACCGAGCGTCACAAGGCCGTCGATGCCTATATCGAGAAGAAGCAAGGCAATGCGAAAGACGTCCATAAACATGGTTTGAACGATAAGGCCGCTGAAGCGAAAGAGAAGATACATAACCAATTCGAGAAAGAATCGAAACGTCTCCTCGACAAAGCGAAAAAAGGACAAGCGAACTATCGGAAAGGCAAGCCGAACGGTCAAGTCAAAGTCGACCCGGCCAAACAGGCAGGCTATAACGGCGCCGTCCGTGAAGACAAAGTCCTCGTCCTTCTCGTCGAGTACAGCGACTTCAAACATAACAACGTCGTTCAAGAAGAAGGTTATCTGTATAGCGACAACTTCAGTAAAGAACACTACGAACAATACATGTTCGGCGACGAATCGTTCGAACTGTTTAACGGTGAGAAAGTCCAAACGTTCAAGCAGTATTATGAAGAACAGTCGGGCGGCAGTTATACGGTCGACGGCACCGTCTCGAACTGGTTGACCGTCCCGGGCACGGCGAAAGATTACGGCGGTGACAATCCGGCCGGCGGGAATGACAACATCGGGCCAGGCCCACGTCAACTCGTCAAAGACACGTTGAACGCAGCGGTCGCATCAGGCATGGACCTCGCCGAATACGATGAATACGATTTATATGACCTCGACGGTGACGGCGACTTCAATGAGCCGGATGGCTTGGTCGACCACTTGATGATCATCCATGCCGGTACCGGCCAAGAAGCGGGTGGCGGTGTCCTCGGTGACGACGCGGTCTGGTCACACCGTTGGGTCGTCGGGAACAGCCCTTACCGCGTAGCAGGTACGGAAGCAGCCGTCCCATACTGGGGCGGTCAAATGGCGGCATTCGATTACACGATTCAACCGGAAGACGGCGCAGTCGGCGTCTTCGCACACGAATACGGTCACGATCTCGGTCTCCCAGATGAGTACGATACACAGTACACAGGTCAAGGCGAACCGGTCCAATCGTGGTCGATCATGAGCGGCGGCAGCTGGGCTGGTAAAGTGGCTGGTACGGAGCCGACGAGCTTCTCGCCACAAAACAAGGAATACTTCCAAAAATTGATGGGCGGCAACTGGGCGAACATCACGGAAGTTGACCTGGAAGACATCACGCAACAAGGTTTCGTCTCGAAACTCGATCAATCGGTGACGAAATCGACCAACCCTGGATTATTGAAAGTGAACCTTCCTGATAAGAAAGTAAAAGGCATCGAACCTGAATTTGGCGAGTATTACTACTACTCGACGAAAGGCGATAACTTGCATACCGAACTCGTGACACCGACGGTCAAACTCGGTGCGGACGGTACGCTCGCGTTCGACACACGTTTTGATATCGAGTATGACTACGACTACTTGTACGTGAAAGCACTCAGCGGCGGCAAAGAAGTCGTCCTTGACGTCTACGGCGATGACAACACTGGAAACGGTGCGGAATCGACGAACGGCGCTTGGGTGAACAAATCGTACGACTTGTCTCAGTTCGCCGGTCAAGACGTACAAATCATCTTCGAATACGTGACGGACGGCGGACTTGCCCTTGAAGGGTTCGCCCTCGACAACTTGTCGATCACGTCAGGCGGACAATCACTTCTCGCTGACGATGCGGAAGGTGTGGAGAAAGTCACGCTCGACGGCTTCGTCAAGTCGGACGGCTATGACACGAAACCGCACTATTACTACCTTGAATGGCGCAACCATGAAGGGGCTGACACAGGTCTCTTGAACGGCCGTGGCGTCAAGTACAACACAGGTCTCGTCGTCTGGTATGCTGATGATTCGTTCTCAGACAACTGGGTCGGGATTCACCCGGGTGAAGGTTTCCTCGGTGTCGTCGACTCGCATCCTGAGGCACTCATCGGCAACTTGAACGGGAAAGAGACAGTTACAGGCAGCACACGTTACCAGATCGCCGACGCGGCGTTCAGCTTAGATAAGACGCTCCCATGGTACATCGATTCACCGAGCCGTGGCATCTATGACTACAAAGCTCAACCAGGCGTGAAGCAGTTCAACGACGCCAACACGTACATCAACTCGCTCATCCCAGATGCGGGCCGTAAACTTCCACAATACGGACTCGTCGTCGACGTCGTCGGCGAAGCGAAAGACAACTCGGCTGGAGCTGTTTGGGTCCGGACGAAGTAAGCTTGATTCAACCCACCCCTGCCCTTCTCACCATGAGGAGGACGGGGGTCTTATTATTCTAAAAAAGCTTGAAATTTCACGACAGACTGTGTAACATACTAGATGTAACCGCCTCTGTAGGTTAGTGGCAGACCTCAGCAATGGTAATGCTGCAGCACGAGTTCGATTCTCGTCGGAGGCATCAAGAATACTGCTCAACCAAGCGGATCAAAGCACTTCCTGTTTATGACAGGAGGTGCTTTCTTTATGTCATTGCACAGAAATTGCACAGTTTCACGATTTTCGTGTTGTCGACAAGGCTAAACCATTTGTCTAACTATTATTATCTCAATCAACGGTCTTTTGCTCCATCATGGCACCAAACGTTTCGGCCGTCTGCTTCTGCAGCGTCATCGTGACATGTGTGTACATATCCATCGTGACGCTGATATCCTTGTGACCCAACCGTTCCTGAACGACCTTTGGCTGTTCTCCTAGTTTGAGCAGTAGCGTCAAGCGAGTATGCCGAACGACTGGGACATCTTTAGCTGCGAAGGACGCGTTTGTGCCAATGACACAGGTATGAGCGGTGACGAGGTTTACTTTCGACTGTTTAGAAGTGTTCTCAAGCTCGTGATAGTTCGCTTTGCTTTCAGCGGTATATTCCGAATGTTGCATTTGTTTGACGGCGGTATCCTCTAATTACTCTATGAACGAATTTTTCTGTTCATTGTGCTCTTTGATGACCCGTTAGTGGATTGCAATGTGTTGATTTTTTAAATCCCGTTCACCTCTCCTTCGTGTAACAAGGGATGAAACCAAAGCTGTAATGTGTGTAGTAATTAAATTGATTTCACAGAAAAGGACGTTTCTCCGCCTCCAATCCTCCTGTATATAAACCTATCTGGTTTTCCTGGTCCACAAAAAAGAGCGCCCACTTAAGGGACACTCAGAATCGTTTGGAACGTTCTTGCTTACCTGCTAACAACTTTCCCTGCGCTTCTCGTCTTGCTTTATCTTGAATGAAAAGTTGATACTGTTCAATCATCCGCAACAGCTTCATTTTGTCTAAATCTGTATCTGGCATGAAGCACGAGTCATCTCTAGCGCAATAGACATCAATATCCTCTTGTTCTATACTGGTGTAAAATACCCACTCATGGTCAGTCTCCTCATCTCGAATCCAGAAGTACAACTTACCTTCCTTTTCCTCCACCTTTCGGCAAACAATCTTCGAATTCCTACCCGTGTTTCTTTTCACAAAGCATTCCTCCATTAAATGAGATCGTCGCTCTTTCGAGGACACCTTTATCTCAAGCGATTGATTCAAGTACGTCAATAGTTTTTGATTATAATTTTTGTTTCGATCGATTAAAAATGAAACACGTAACCTACATGTTCGTCCGTGTGAACTAATTGACTCCATCTGACAATCGCACTTCAGCACGACGGATTTTAATCGACCAATTACAAAGATACGAACTGTTATGAACCTTGACAAGGCTAGTCGAATTCGAGCCTGATACGTTAATACGATTTTCATCCATACACAAAATGGAACGTGTTGATATGCAGCATTCCCTTGAGACCGACGATTTGAAGGTCGGCGTCAGTATCAACAATTCGCATGGAGACTTCCGTGCCGACATTAATGAGATTCTCCCGGCGCTCGATCACCTTCTCGCATCTGACGCGTCAGGCATCGACCGTGAAGGGCTGACCAACGTATTGAATGAACTCACAACCGTTAGTGAGGGGTTGACGCAGTTTTTAGAGACTGACGATTGGGAATCTTGGGAACATGCCCGTACCAAATTGAATCATCTGTCATCGATGATGAAAGGCATCGCCATTAATCTAAGTGGTGTATGACAGCATACTAACTAAATTAATCGCTCTCATCCAAAACTCGGGTGAGAGCTTTTTCCGTTCAGTCATGGAAACTGTCTTGACACGGTTTCCGTTCCTCTATAAACTTGTAAAGTTGACAGAATGAATGATTTGGAAGGAGTACGATCCCCATGCTCAATGAATGGTTATGGATTCCTTCTGCCTTGCTCACGCTCAGTCTGCTCGTCCTCAGCTACAAGCTGTTCGGACGCGTCGGACTGTTCGCCTGGATCGCGATGGCCTCGGTCGTTGCCAACATCCAAGTGACGCAGCAGATTGTAATCGGTGGTTTCATCTTTACACTCGGGAATATCGTCTACGGTTCCCTTTATTTAGCGACAGACATCTTGAATGAAAAATATGGTCGTCACACCGCCCGTAAAGGCGTCTGGCTCGGCTTCTTCATCTTGATCGTCTCAACCGTGCTCATGCAATTCGCATTGCTTTATGAGCCGTTCGAAGAGGCACTGTTCATGCATGAGAGTTTTGAAGCACTGTTCTCGATGCTACCGCTCATCACGCTCGGTAGTCTCGCGGCGTACCTCGTCTCACAGCTGTTCGACGTCTTCATCTATTCGAAGATTCGTGCCAAGACCGGTGAGAAGAAACTGTGGCTTCGGACGACCGGTTCGACCGTCGTCTCACAGTTCATCGACACGCTCACGTTCTGTACGATTGCCTTCTGGGGCATGGAATGGGACATCTGGTGGAACATCTTCATCACGACATACGTCGCCAAGTTCATCATCGCTTGGATGGCGACGCCGTTCATGTATTATGCGAAACGGACCGTCCCACAAGAAGACGAGACAGAAAAAGCAGCCTAATCAAAACCGCGAGCCCATCGGCTCGCGGTTTTTACTTACCTCTGATATGAAGCCGCACTGCATAAGGCCGTGCATCTTCAAGCGACGATTTCTCCCGACAAACGGTGAGCGCCACGTACGCATCGATGGCGAGCGCCTCGATGGCCTCGTCCGTCGCCTCGACCTCTAGTATGGTGTAGGGCGGCAGTTGTTCGAGCTTGACCCACTGCCCGTGTAGATTTTTCGCGTAGATGATTGGTTCGTCGATCGAATAGCGTCGGAGTAAATCCTTGACGTTCATACGATCCCTCCTCTATCCACTCTGTCTTCTCATTATAGAAAGCGTTTGCATTCCTGTAAACCGTGCTTCCTAAATTTTGGTGCATTCAACGCTTCACGATTCACCAAAAATAGCCGATAATCAAGGTAGAGAAATGAGGTGAACCGATGCGCTATCGACGACAAGAAACGTTTCGTTACATTTTACCGAACCCCCGCTTCATCCCATATCGCCTCATCTGGGAAGACAAAGAACTTCAT
This sequence comes from Exiguobacterium aurantiacum, assembly GCF_024362205.1. Taxonomy (GTDB): domain Bacteria; phylum Bacillota; class Bacilli; order Exiguobacteriales; family Exiguobacteriaceae; genus Exiguobacterium; species Exiguobacterium aurantiacum_B. Next base: position 1,597,903 of record NZ_CP101462.1, read on the forward strand.
GACGGGGAAGCACAACTGCTCAATATCAGCGCCCACGGTCTGAAAATGCGGTGCGATTACTTATTCCCACTTTCTGAAGGATTGAAAGTCCAAGTCAAACTCGACCTCGTCCCGTTGATTCAACCGCTCGACCTGACGGGTCACGTACGGCACCGTGGACAAGTGGGGAGCCTGTATGATTACGGGATTCGACTTGAGTCAGACTCTGACGAGACCCAGCAACTCGTGACGATGATCAAAGCGTATGCGCGCGAAAACCAATGAGAACGTGTCGGTTGACACTTCTCATTTTTTGTTCGCTTGATTCCGGGGTATACTAAAAGAAACAGAGACAGACTCGAGGTGTAGGGCATGACTAGAAAGTTTTTACTCATTCCGTGGGCCGCTGCGATCGCCATCGCGCTCCTCGGCCCGAACGAACCGTTCTCGAGCCGGTTTTTGCTCGATTTCATCACGTATAACACGGACGCCTATGAAGGGTATTCGCTTTCCCTTTTCAGCATCCTAGGCGTCTATCCGCTCGCCTTGTTCCCGCTTCTATGGTCCGAGGTGAACCAGTTGCGCCCGAACCCGCTCTTACCGGCAGCGACCGGTTTCGTCGTCGGCGGCTTCATCATCGCCCCGTACTTGGCGTTCGCGCGGCAATCGCCTTATCCGACCCCGATCAAGCCGCTCCCGACACGATTGCTCGGGGTGTTGCTCTTGCTCGTCACGATCGGCTTGTTCATCGCCGCGTCGACGACCGGGAACGTGGCCGAGTATTGGTCGTACGTCGAACAGAACCAGTTCGTCCGAACGATGACGGTCGATTTCTTCTTGCTCGCCTTCATCCAAATCACGTTGATGAACCGGGATGCCAAACGTTATAAGATGAGTTTGTGGCCACTGCCTTACATCCCATTGTTCGGTTTGTTGTTCTGGCTGATCATTCGCCATAAACAACCGTTCAACGTGGCACCGCCAAGCCGACAAAAAATGAAATGATCCGAGCCCCTTTCGCATTCGCGTTAGGGGCATTTTTATCGAAAAGGGGATGACGGTTCCCAAATCGGGCCAGCTCCTATATACTGAGAATTCAGCTCACAGACGAAAGAAGGTACACCAATGAGATTTTTTAAAGTGATGACGCACACGAACGACAGAGGCGAAGACATCATCTTGAGCGAATACTTCAAAATCAACGACAAGCAGGTCGATCAGTTTTTGAAGGACACGCTCGAGCTTGATATGTACGACCAGAAAGTGACACTGAAAGAGTGTCAAATCGCCAAAGACCGTTGGGAATGTCCGGTCGGCGATTTTGTCGTCGTCGAGTATTTCAATGAGAAAGAGTTCGACAAAATGAACGAGTATCGTAGCCCGGCACCAAAAAAATAACGTTAAAAAAGGCTTTCCGATCAATGTCGGAAAGCCTTTTTTATGGAAACTCCTCAATTGGAGTTGCCCTTATTTTGAATCTTTGTCGTCTTCTTCAGGTGCCGGGTCCGGATGTTGCGTCGGAGCCGGTTTCGTCGCCGGGTTTGATTCTTCATCCGGCACCGGGTCCGGGTGAACCCCAGGTTGTGATTCATCACGTTTCATTGAGCATCCCTCCTCTGCATAATGGACTAATTCCACATTAGGCAGCGGTCAAAACATCAGTGTATATCTTTGTTGCCGATGACACGGCGTGAGATGGCTTTCTCGATCTCAACGATGACGAAGACGATGAGACCGAAGACGACCGGATAAATCCAGTCTTGCATTTCAAGCGCTGCCGTGCCGAACAGCGTATGCATGAACGGAACGTACGTGATGAATAGTTGTAACCCGATCAATAGCGCCGAGACGACGAAGGCGATCTTGTTGTCAAAGAAATGACGGTTGAACGCCGGAGCGAGCTCGGTCCGACAGTTGAACAAGTGGAACAATTGTGCCATGACGATCGTGTTGAGTGTGATTGTCTGCAACTTGTCGGTCGAGTAATCGAAATCGCCGAGCATATAGTTGATGAGTAAGCTTCCGCCCCCAATCAAGATCGAGACGAACGTGATGCGGAAGATGTAATAGCGACTCAATAACGGCACGTTCGCCGGGCGTGGCGGCCGTTTCATCGTGCTCTCTTCAAGCGGCTCAAAGGCGATGGCGAGCGAGAGCGTGATCGCGACGACCATGTTGACCCAGAGGATTTGGACTGGGCTGAGTGGTGCCGCTGCGCCAAGCAAGATACTCATGGCGACGAGGAGTGCTTGCCCACCGTTTGTCGGGAGCAAGAACAAGATCGTCTTCTTCAAGTTATCATAGACGCGACGGCCTTCACGGACGGCGTTATAAATCGTCTTAAAGTTATCGTCGACGAGTACCATCTGCGAGGCCTCTTTTGCGACTTCCGTTCCTTTGATCCCCATCGCGACCCCGATGTCGGCCCGTTTCAAGGCCGGTGCATCATTGACGCCGTCACCGGTCATCGACGTGATCAAGCCGTTTTGTTGCAACCCTTTGACGAGACGGAGTTTATCGTTCGGACTCGTCCGGGCGAAGACGTCGTTATGGACCGACGCCTCTTTGATTTCTTCATCGGACATGTTCGTCAATTCTTTCCCTTCGAGGGCGCCTTCGACTTCCATACCGAGTTCTCGGGCGATGGCGACCGCTGTATCCTTATGGTCACCGGTGATCATCTTGATGCGGATACCAGCGTCACGGCAAGCGGCGACTGCTTCGATTGCTTCTTGACGTGGCGGGTCGACGATTCCATAAAGACCAAGGAACGTGATGCCGTTCTCGACGTCTTCGTGGTCGACCGTCTCTTTAGAAGCGTCGACGCGTTTGAAACCTCCACCGAGCACGCGTTGTCCGCGGTCAGCAATCTCTTTACGCTTCTCATCCCAATAGGCACGGTCGAACTCTGTGTCTTCCGCCATATCGAACAGGCGGTCCGGTGCTCCTTTGATGAAAATCATCCGTTCCCCTTTATAATCCACGAGAGTCGCCATGTATTTGTATTCGGAATCGAATGGGATCTTCGAGATGACGTTCAAGCGCTCAATCGGTCGTTCCGCTTTTTCAGCGAGCGTGAGCAAACATGCTTCCGTCGGGTCTCCGTTGACGACCCATTCGCCGCTTTCTTCATACAGCTGGGCGTCGTTACACGTTTTTCCGACCGTGAGCAGATCGATCATCGACTCATCATCATCTAAATCGAACGGTTGTCCGTTCAGTTCCAAATCACCGTCCGGGGCGTATCCGCTTCCAGACACTTCGATGTCATGTTTCGCCGTGACCACTTGTTTGACAGTCATTTCGTTTTTCGTCAACGTCCCGGTCTTATCGGTACAGATGACGGATACGGCACCAAGCGTCTCGACCGATGGCAAGCTACGGACGATCGCTTTCTTCTCAGCCATGTTCCGTACGCCGAGCGCGAGGATAATCGAGATGACGGCCGGCAATCCTTCTGGAATCGCGGCGACGGCGAGACCAATCGTCGTCAGCATCAATTCAATCGGATCGAAATCGCGGACGAAGTAACCGAACGCGTAAATGACGACCGAGATGACGAGGATGGCGATGGATACCGTCTGACCAAACTTCGTCGTCTGGCGGATGAGCGGCGTCTTCACCGTCTCGACTTCAGCGATTGAAGCATTGATTTGACCAAGTTCCGTCCCTTCTCCGATTGACGTGACGATTGCTTTCGCGCTTCCTGTCGCCACACTCGTACCGGAATAAATCATGTTTTTGCGATCGCCGAGGACGGCGTCCTCTGGGACGACTTGAATCTTCTTCTCGACCGTCGTCGCCTCTCCCGTCAATGCCGATTCCTCGACTTTGAACTTCTCGGCTTGAATGACACGGGCGTCAGCCGGTACCTTGTCCCCGGCAGCGAGGACCAAGATGTCCCCGACGACGAGGTCACTCGAGTCGACTTGGCTCTGCTTGCCGTCACGGATGACGCTCGCCTTCGTCTCGAGTAACTTCTTAATACCTTCTAACGCTTGCTCGGCCTTGTTCTCTTGGAGGTAACCGACGACCGCAATAATCGTCACGACGAGCACGATGACGATCGTATCGATGTACTCTCCTAAAAAACCGGTGACGACAGCGGCGCCAAGTAAGACGAAGACAAGAATATCATTGAATTGACGCAAAAATTTTATGATTTCAGGTGTCTTCTCTTTCTCGGGCAATACGTTTTTCCCGTACTGCTCCTGCCGACTTGACACTTCCCCTTTCGACAGACCGCTGGTTGTGTCCGTCTCAAGCGAACTCTTTACCGCATCCGGTTCGAGTGCGTGCCAATTTTTGTTCTCCATCTGCATCTCTACTCCTCCTTGATCATTCCTATATGAAAAGTCTTTCCTCTTCCTGTTCCCACTCCTGGCCTCTCTGACACATATGAGCCCGTTTTTTCACGATTTTTTCCATACGTACCGTTCACAATTTTCCAATTATCGAGATGGAAACGCTACCACGAAAAAAAGTCGTGTCAGATAGATGAAATGGCTTTACAGAACCGTTCGGATGGTTAACTATAGAGGAAATATAGAACAGAGAGAAAGAGGTACAGCGTATGGTCATTATTCAAGGTATCGCACTTTTACTGTTGATTCTTGCCTTATTCACGTTATTCAGCTACAAAGCCCCGTTCGGGATGAAAGCGATGGGTGCCCTTGCCGGTGCCGCCATCGCCAGTTTCTTGGTCGAGGCGTTCAACGCCTACGCCATCGGCGGTCTGCTCCCGCTTCCTTTATATGAAGAAGTCGGACAAGCAGCCGGTTCACTATCAGGTCCGGCCGCAGCCGCGCTCGTATCGATCGCCCTCGGCATCAATCCGGTCTACGCGCTCATGCTCGGTCTATCGGTCGCAGGCTTCGGGATTCTTCCCGGCTTTTTCGCCGGCTATATCCTCGCGCTCGCCGGTCGCAAATTGGACCGGCACTTGCCGGCAGGTGTCGATATGATCTTCTACGTCATCATCATGGCTCCGCTCGCCCGTCTCGTGGCGACAGGTGTCGATCCGCTCGTCACGAACACGCTGACACAAATCGGTGCGGTCATCGAACTCGCCGCGACACAGAACCCGGTCGTGATGGGACTTGTCCTCGGTGGCATCGTCACGGTCGTCTCGACGTCGCCACTCAGCTCGATGGCTCTCACGGCGATGCTCGGATTGACAGGCGTGCCGATGGCCATCGCCGCCCTCGCCTTGACGGCGTCGATTTCGATGAACTTCTTGCTGTTCAAGCGCTTGAACATTGGGACGAAGAAAGACCAACTATCGGTCGCGATCGAACCGCTCACGCAAGCCGACCTCATTTCGGCGAACCCGATTCCAATCTACAGCGTCAACTTTGTCGGCGGCTCGATCGCCGGACTCATCGTCGCCATGACTGGCATGGTGAACGATGCCCCAGGTTCTGCTGCCGGGATTCCGGGATTGCTCGTCATGTACGGCTTCAATGATTGGCAGACCGTGACCGTGACGGCGCTCATCTTGTTCGGCGTCGGGATTGTCGCTGGACTCGTCGGTAGTAAACTGTTCAGTAACTTCCCAATCACTCGCCAAACCGAAAAAATGGCCGCTTCCGACGAAGAGGCAGCATAATACGAAAGGTTCTCACTCCATCTCGAGTGAGAACCTTTTTGTTATCGTTCCGCTTGCGCCTCGGTGACCGTCTCTGCGACCGGTGTCCGATAGAGCGGAAAGAAATCAGATGGTCCGTAGCGGAGCAAATGGTCTTGGTTCAACCGATGATAGACCACCTCGTCGAGCACGGCCTGGCCGATGTAATACGTGAGCGGCTCGTCACCTGAGAAGCTCTGCTTGAAGTCAAAGAGCGCATCTTCACCGGTCGCACCGCCACCGAGATGAACGTACGCCTTATCCTTCTCGACCGCGCGACGAATCATTTCGCGGAACAAGAAGTGGTTCGGTCGGAGCGCCAAGTAATCCGCATCTGAGCCGCCCAGATGATAATGGGCGCCATCATCGCCAAACAACATGAACACGCCCGCCACGATGACGTCGTCATGGACGGCGAACAATAGCTCCGTCTCACACGTGTCGCTGTTCCATAAATCCTCGAAATACTGATCTGAAAAATAATAGGCATCGTTCGCAGCTCGACGGTCCATCGTGGCGCGGTACAGTCGAATGAACTCACACAGTTCATGGGACTGCCCACGAACGAGCATCACTTGTTCACGGACGGCCCGCTTCACGTTCCGTTTCGTCATCTTGCTGAATCGTTGCTCCAGCTGTTCGAACGAATCATCAAGCCGGACATGGACCGTCTGACGAATCGGGACAGCTTGCCCGAACACTCGCATTATGTCCGGGTCGATGCGACAAGGGTGATAACGAATCGTCTCGGTGACGGTCGCTTGATTTTCAGCGCGTTGCAGAAAGAGTCGGCGTGCCTCCTTGACGTCCTCGTTCGTGAAGTTGCCTTCACGGAACGGGCCGCCATAACCGTACGCCGTCACGAGGTCGTCATAACGATGGGCGATTGGACGACGGATGTACGGGTACAGTAAAATCCCGTCATCCTTGGCCGCGATATACAACTCAGGCTGCTCGCCCGGTTCACAGTTGGCCAATACATAATCGTAATGATCGTACGAATCACAATTGACCTCCCGCAACCAGTTCTCCCACTCCCATCGATTTTTCACAATCTGATTGAACATCATCCGTTCCCCTCTTCCTCTAAGTCGACATTATTTGAAGTGTGACAGGACAGTCTGGAGCCGTTTCTTTTGTCTTGTTCCCATTCAACGCTGACTATTTGAAGGAGGGGGCTAGCTTTTTATTGTTAACAAACATGAAGCGAGTTTGTTGATTCACGATAAAATCATAGCGATTTCTTTTAGATTTTAAAAAAGACGACCATGCCGGCATGGCAGGTCGTCCATCGTTATGCTTTGAAGTCGAGGACACGTTGTGAACGAGACGATTCACGGGCCGTCTCGATGATGCGTGTCGTCAAGAGTGCGTCGCCAAGCGGGACGAGCGGGTGACGCGTCGTATAACTAGCTGCGAGCGCTTGATAGAACGACAAATAGCCACCCGGTACGATGTCAATCGTCGATTCAACATCCGTGACGATCGTTCCGGTCTCGCGGTCGGGACATCTCACTTTCCCGTTCCGGAGGCACGCCTCTTGCGGGTCGAGCCCCGACTTCAAGAAACTTCCTTCCGTCCCGTGCACTTCGAACCGTGGCGCCTCGACGGCGATGAACGGGTTCGAGCGAAGATAGACCCGTTTCTCTCCATAATGCAACGTCACATGGAACCCATCATCGGACTGGCCCCCGTCACGTTGAACCATGACATCGGCCGATACCTTGTCCGGCGCCCCGAACAAGACGAGCGCTTGATCGATCAAATGGCTGCCGAGGTCAAATAGAATCCCGGCACCTGGTCCCGCATTCTCGCGCCAACGGTCACGGACAGTCGGACGGAACCGGTCGAACCGTGACTCGAGCACTTTCCAATCACCGAGGCGTTGTTCTTCGAGCAATCGTTTGATTGTCAAGAAGTCTCCGTCCGTCCGCCGATTATGGAAGACGTTGACGATACCGTCACTTGCCTGTTCGAGTCGGATTAACGCCTCCCCTTCCTCCGTCGTCACGAACGCCGGCTTCTCGACGAGCACGTCTTTCCCTGCTGCCAGGCACCGTTCGACCATGTCTTTATGTAAGTGGGATGGCGTCGTGATGACGAACAACGAGGCCTCTGTCGCAAGTGCCTCATCTAGCGTCGTATACACCGTGACGTCGCCAAGTGCGGCTCGTACGTCTTCCGGGCGTGAGGAGACGACACCGACGATTTGGAAGTCATCGAGCTCCTGTAAAAATGGTACATGGAATGTCGTCGCGGAAAAGCCGAAACCGACAAGTATGGTGTTGATCATCTTGTTTCCTCCCATCAATTCGCTTCTCAGTATATCAAAAAAAAGGGGTTGGTTGACCCCTTATGCACTGACACTCTCATCCATATTGTATTCGAACGTGTTGTACCCGTCCCGTGAGTCCACGAAGACGAAGCCAAACCGTGGATAATAACTATTCAAGAACTCATTGTCGGCCACACAGTCGAGTCGGATCGGTTCATGTGTGTCAGCCTCACGCAAGACGTGCTCCATCAGTTGCTGACCGACGCCTTTGCCTTTCAATCGTTCGCTGACGACAATCCGATGGATGTATTGACCGCGTTCGCCATCTTCCCATAAATTGTGGTCCCAGTCATCTGCCGGAAGTAAGGCGATCGAGGCCAATACCGATTCGTCTTGCTCGTACACGTAGACGTGTCCCGAGGTGATGTCCGTCTGCACCCGATCCATGAGGTCTTGCTCCAAATATTCCGTCCATTGATCGCTACCTTGTTGTTTTAGCGCTACGGCTCGTTGTTCGATTAGGTCCGCGATGTGCTTGGCATCGCGTTTCGTCGCGAGTCGAATCATAACGTCCTCCTTCGTATTGCAGTATTTGAAATACAAATATAACGGACCGTTTCGACTCTTTTCAACCATCTTGCTCACATCATGTGAACGGGACGACCTCGCCGCCGTTCAATTGATAGCTGTATGTCAGCGTCGCGTTCAGACTGTGCGACACGGAGCAATAGCGATCGACCGACAACTCGATGGCACGGCGGACCCGTTCTTCCGGCATATCCCCGTCGAGAACGTATAAAATGTGAATCGCGGTGAACTTCTTCGGATGTTCTGTCGCCCGGACGCCGTCGATTTTCATCTCGAACCGCTCGAGCGGCAAGCGCATCTTATGCAAAATCGAGACGATATCGATTCCCGTACAGGCGGCCGTCGCCTGCAAGAGCATCTCAGTCGGTCGTGGACCAGTATTGAGACCACCGACATCCTCCCCGGCGTCGAGCGTCACGTCATGTCCCGAAGGTGTCGTCGTCTGAAACGCCATCCCTTGTTTCCAATTTACTTGTAAATGCATCTTTGTCTCCTCCTTATGTTTCGATAGCTTACTATTCCCTTGAATGAGGTATTATTAATCTATGTAAGGAAATTGTCGTTTAGGGAGTTGGTCGTTTGGATTGGTCGATCATTATTAGTTGGGGACTGTATATCGTCCTCGGATTGAATTTATTGTTCGCGTTAGCCGTCATTTTCGCGGAGCGCCGTGATGTCGGGGCGACATGGGCCTGGCTGCTCGTCTTGTTCTTCTTGCCGATCCTCGGATTCATCGTCTACATGTTTCTCGGGCGGCAATTGAAAAAGGACAACTTCTTCAACTTGAGCGTCGAGGAGCGCTCGTTCCATGCGCTGCAAGTCGACAGTCAAATCGAGCAGATTCGCCGGAAAGAGACGATGCTCGCCCAACCGTTGTTCGAGAAATATGAGCAACTGCTCGAGATGAACTTGCGTTCGTCGAAGTCGCTCATCAGCGTCCATAACAAATCTGCCATCATGCATGATGGCGAACAGAAGTTCAAAGCGCTCATGGACGATATCCGCAGCGCCGAGACCGAGATCAACATCCAGTATTACATCATTCAACGGGACGCGCTCGGCAAGGCGCTGATCCATGAACTGATTGAACGCGCCAAGGCGGGCGTCAAAGTACGGCTCCTCTATGATGCCGTCGGTTCGCGTAGCCTCCGCAACTCCGACTTCAAAGAATTGATTGCCAATAACGGCGAGGTCCGTGTCTTCTTCCCGCCGACGCTCGGCCTCATCAACTTTAAATTGAACAACCGGAACCACCGGAAAGTCGTCATCATCGACGGCAAAATCGGCTACGTCGGCGGCTTCAACGTCGGGACTGAATACCTGGGCCTCGTCGAGAAGTTTGGCTACTGGCGTGATACGCACCTTCGAGTCGAGGGAGACGTCGTCTACCATTTGCAACACCGATTCATTCTCGACTGGAACTATTCCGGCAGCAAGCATCACGACCCGGAGAACTCATTCTGTTTCGCCCGCCACGACATCAAGGATATGTCTCCGATGCAAATCGTGACGAGCGGACCAAACTCGGACACGGAACATTTGAAAAACATGATGATCAAGATGATCATGTCGGCGAAACATCGTGTCATCATCCAGACGCCTTATTTCATCCCGGACAAGAGCTTCATGGACGCCTGTAAGATGGCACTTTTGTCCGGCGTCAAGATGGACATCATGATTCCAGGGAAGCCCGACCACCCGTTCGTCATGTGGGCGTCGCTATCGTTCCTCGGCGAATTGCTCGACTACGGGGCGAACGTCTATATGTACGGCCAAGGCTTCCTACACGCCAAGACGCTCGTCGTCGATGATGAGATTTCGACCGTCGGGACGACGAACTTGGATGCCCGCAGTTTCCGATTGAACTTTGAAGTGAACGCCGTCATTTATGATCAGCGGGTCGCGCTCGAACTCGCATCACTGTTCGAGTCAGACGTCGCCGTCAGCCGGAAGTACACGGTTGACGATTACGCAGCCCGGAAATGGACCGTCCGGATGCGCGAAGGCGTGTCACGATTGCTCAGCCCGATCTTATAAGTTCTGATCACGCTAACCACCCCATCGTATCGGCCAAATATGCCAACGCGATGGGGTATGTTTCTGTTCGAAAGTCCGAAGCTATGGACTCACACCAAGCTGTGACGATTTCTCGTCATATTCTAAAATTTGTTAGCTTTTTAAAGAATACTCGCTAGTTACTTCCCAAATTAGGGTATAAAGTATCAGTACTAACGTCCTACACTACCGCTACGGCTAGGAAAGGAGGAAGTATGCGTTCACGCATATGTCATACAATGGCTGATCAAGAACGGACTCATCATGACACCCACACCACGAAACCCGATCCTTCCTCATGGGACCAGCTTCCGATTGGCCTGTTCGCCTTCAATCGTGACGGGCAGATCGTCAGCTATAACGAAGCATTTGTCGATTTGCTCGGGATCTTGCCGACCTCGAACTTGAGCTTTGAGCGATGCACCTCTTCCTCGTTCGACTTTTCGGGCGCCATCCGGAACGTCTTGAACGGCGAGACGATCAGGATGGCCGGCTGGTATAAGGCGCCGGAACGACAGCCTCGCTTCATCAGAACGACGATGTCTCCGAGTTTCTCGGTGGAGGGGCAACTCGACGGCGGTGTCGGCATCTTAGAGGATGCGACCGAGCAACGGCGCTATGAAGAACGGATGGAACATCTGTCGTCGCTCGATCCATTGACTGAGCTCTATAACCGCAAGAAAGTCGGTGACGTCTTATCGACGACGGCCCAAGAGACGGTCGACACAAGGGCGCCCGCCGCCGTCATCATGCTCGATATCGATTATTTCAAACTCGTCAACGACACGTTCGGACACCCGACCGGTGACCTCGTCTTACGCTCGATCGCCCAACTACTCAGGCGCAACATCCGTAAATCGGATTCGATCGGGCGTTGGGGCGGTGAAGAATTTTTAATCGTCGCCCCGCAGTCAACGCTTGCTGACGGTGTGCAACTCGCCGATAAGCTCCGACAAAAGATTAACGCCGAGCCGTTCGGTCCCGTCCCGCGCGTCACTTGTTCGTTCGGCGTCAGCGCCCTTGAAGATGGGAAGACGGTCGAACAGGCGCTGCAAGACGCGGACGAGGCGCTTTACGTCGCCAAGAACCGCGGCCGGAATCAAGTGTCTAGCAAGCGATAGTTATAAAAAGGATGCGCGCACGCATCCTTTTTATATGGACAACCATTCCGTCAAAGTGACTAGACTTTACAACCTTGAGGTATTTGATGCCAGAGCATTCAATCGCTCATCAGTCAGGGAAGCATATTTGTGAAAAACAAAAAAGGGATGATGATCTGCCTCGAACAGATCGTCATCCCTTTTCTTCATTCATACGTTAAAGCGTGACACGAGCTCCTGCAACTCTTCCGCCATATCCGCAAGTGACTTCGCGGATTGTGCAATCTCTTCCATCGAGCCGAGTTGGTCCTCGGTCGTCGCCGCCACTTGCTTCGAGGCGACCGAGTTCTCATCGGCGATATGGGCGATCTGTGTCGCTGCGGCCGATACTTCCTCGACGTTGGCGGCAATCTCTTCGACCGTCGCCGTCACGTCCTCGATGCGCGGCGTCATCGCCTGCGTCTGGGTCATAATCGTTTGGAAACGCTTGGCCGTGTTTTCCGTCGTCTCGAGCCCGGCTTTCGTATGGGCCGACACTTCTTTCATCAACTGGACCGAACGCTCCGTCTCTTGTTTGATATTGTCAATCAACTCAGAAATCTGTTTCGTTGACTGTTGCGATTGTTCGGCGAGCTTCCGCACTTCGCTCGCGACGACGGCGAAGCCTTTCCCGTTCTCTCCAGCCCGTGCCGCTTCAATTGCGGCGTTCAAGGCGAGCAAGTTCGTCTGGGTTGCGATGCCGTTGATGACGTCGACGATGTTGCCAATCTCGTTCGAACGTTCGGCGAGCGCGTGAATGACTATTCCGAACGTCTCGACCGACGAGTCAATCGCTTGCATCTGGGCCACGTTTTCCGTGACGGCAGTCGTCCCGTTCTCGGCCTCGAGTGCCGTCTCGCGTGACAGCTCTGACACGTCGGTCGAGCTTTCAGCGATGCGCATGATGCCACCGGTGATGGCTTGGAGCGATACGGCGTTATCGTCGAGTTGACGTTTCGAGTCATCCGCTCCGGCAGCCATCTGTTGAACCGCTCCGGCGATTTGTTCCGAGGAAGCCGTGTTCTGCGCCGAATTGGCCATCAGTTCCTGTGACGAGGCGGCGACTTGGCCGATTGATTGGTCAAGACTTTGGATGATGGTGCGCAGCGAACGTGTCATCTCGTTGAAACTTGTAGCGACACGGCCGACTTCGTCATTCGACTCGACGACGATGTCTTCGGTCAAATCACCCGCTTGAATCCGTTCGGCTCCGACCGTCAAGCGATTCAACGGGCGTATGATTGAACGGAGGATGCCGTATAATAGGCCGGCTGCCAAGACGAGCATCAATCCGATTACCCCGACGGTCGTCCATAAGATTCCCGACGTCTCATCCGTGATTTCCTCATCGTAGAGCGTCCCGGCAATTTTCCACCCGGTCAACTCGTTTGTCATGAAGTCCATCTGCTTGCCTTTATTCTCAAACTCATAGGCAAACTGCCCCGCGTCTCCCGAATAGAGCGGTTCAATCCATTCACCTTCTGCTTTCTCCCCGGCTGCCATCGTCGGATGGGTGACGAACTGTTGCAACGCATCAAGGATTGTCACGTAGCCTTCTTTCCCGATTTGAATGCTCGCCGCAACAGCCGCGATATCGTCGACCTCAACGTCGACCGCGATGACCCCGCGACCATCCGTCCCTGTCTGCGACAGTGTGACCATCATCTTATTCGAGGCCGCATCGACGTACGGGTCTGTCACGACGACGTTCCCACCGGCCGCTTCGGCCGCCTCATACCATGGACGAATCCGCGGGTCGTAATCATCCGGTAACTCTTGCGCCGGATAAATCGTCATCTCCCCTCCATTCGAGGCGTAGTAGATATTCGTCACATTCGGATGCGTCTCCAAATACTCGAGAAACTTCTCTTCGAGTTCTAAATTCTCTTCTCCCGCCTCATAGAGGGACGAATCGATTCGCCCCGCAAAAAATGCGACATCGCGCTGAATCGGCTCAATCAAGCTTGTGATTTCATCATTCATCCGCTCCACTCCCGCGTGGGCCGACTGCATGATTTGTTTGGTGATCTTTTGTTTCGCCTGATTGTAGGCGACAAACCCGATCACTAAAGAAGGAATCAATAATAACACCAACGACATCGTAATCAATTTTTGTTTAATGGTGATCGTGCGGTCGTGCTTTCGTCTCATAAAACATCTCCCATTCTCGAGAAAACTCGTTATGTTAACCTTTGTATCGGACAAAACGTAGACGATGTTGACACCCTAGACAAAAAAACATCACCTTTTTCTATTTTTCATTATTGAAACCGTTCTCATACACAAAAAGACCGTCGGTTCGCATGAGGCGAACCGACGGTCTCAGTCGTTGGTCAAATAGCGGGCCAGATTGTCGAGAGTGGAGCGAAGCCCGGTGTCGTGATTTTGTTTTTGAATGCCCGGCGGCACGTTCTCACAGACGATCGTGATGCGCGTTCCCCCATCGAGCGCCTCCAAATACCACGTCTGGGTCATCTCACCAGCAAAGTCCGGGTCTGTGGACTCGAACGTTCCGACCTGTACGATTTTGAGGCCGGGAACGAGGTCTAGAAAGCGGCCGTTTGATACGTCTGTCCGGTCAGTCGTTTTGCCGGAGGCGAAATCAATTTCTTCATACGTAAGGACGAGCTGGTACGTACCGCCAATCCAAGGCTCGAACACGGTCGCGCGAGCCGACATGCCTTCCGGCGGGAGCCACTTGACGAGCTCCTCCTGGTCGAGAAACGCTTGATAAATTCGATCTGGTGGTGCCTCCATCCATGTTCTGGCCGTATCAATCCGTCGATTCATCACTTATCACCCCTCACATGTCGTTATTGAATTCTTTATCAACTATTCCCATACCCGATCACCAGTTCTCAGCCCTTGATACGTGTCATTGATTGAACCCGTTTTCGGTCCAGTTTCCCAACAGGTGTATAAGGCAACTCTTTAACAAAAGCAATCTCTCGGGGGACTTGGTAGACTGCCACTCGTGTCCGTAACCAGCTTAAAAGTGCTTCTTCAGTCATCTTTTTATCAGAATATAGCTGGACGTACGCCTTCAGAATGTTGCCCGCGTAGACATCCTCCACACCGATGACAGCGACGTCTTCGACACTCGGATGGTCACACAAAGCAGCTTCGATTTCCGCCGGATAAATATTGTTGCCGGCTGAAATGATCAAATCGTCCGTTCGTCCGCATAGGAAATAATAGCCGTTCACGTCCCGGTAACCGATATCGCCCGTTTGAATCCAGAGGTCTGTGCTATTTTTCATGGACCACTTATTCCGAATACAAAATTGCCCGATCCTGCCGGGTTCAACTTCTTTCCCGTCCATTACGACCTGCAATTGGCTTCCCGGGATTGCTTTTCCGAGCGTGTCTGGATGATCATATAAATCTTCGGGAGTAGCAATGATGTTCAAGCCGGCTTCCGACGTCCCGTATAGATTGTATAAGACGTTTCCTAGATGCTTGGTCACTTGTCTTACTAAAACCGGATTTAATTTTGCGCCACCGGACGCAATGCAAGTCAAGGAACCGAGTGCTTCTCGATCGTGTGTCAGCATTTTATGGACCATCAACGGAACGACCGTGACCACTTCCACTTGATGCTGCCGAATGAGGGCGCATGCGCTTTTCGCATCAAAGCTCTCTTGAATGACAACTTTCTTTCCCAGAGCAATAAAGGATAATAGGACAGCGATCCCGTAGCCATGGTAAATCGGCGTTGCGATATAGGCCGTATTGTAGGTTGGCAACTGCAATCGGTTCAGTAAAGCCGCAAACGGATGGAGGAAGTTAAACAGGGACGGTCGGTGAATCACTTGTTTCGGCTTCCCAGTCGTCCCCCCAGTCAATAGCACAATCTTTCCGCTGGATGAGGCCGTCAGTTTGGCTTTTAGGTGTGAAGCCGACGTTGACAACCTGTTGATGGATTCTTGCGTTTCATGATAACTGACGAGTTTCGCATGCTGATAGGACGATTTTTCAATCAATCCTCTAAATTCTTCGTCGTAAATCAGGAAGTCGAAGTGATGTTCTTGCACCAGTCGGTCGAACTGCCGTTGACTCATCGCACAATTGAGCAAGTAGATATGTGCACCGAGCCGTGACGCAGCAAAGATGCCTTGCACGAATGACGCATGATTTCGGCAGAAGAACGCGACTTCATGGCCTTTACGAATCTCATATCGCTCCGCTAATTGATGAACGAGGTTTTCACAACGTTCCTGGAACTCCTCAAAATTGAGTGTTCCCCGATGATCCACCAAAGCAGTCTTTTGGCCACCAGTCTTTTCCGTCAATGTGAAAAGAAGCATCAGATTGACACCGTGTTGACGGATTGCCAAGCAAAGGCGTCCTAAGTTCGAGGGGGAAAGAAAATTTAGCCGCGACAATATGTTCAGCAAATTAAACATCGTCCCGGTCACGCTCCTTGTTCTTTACTAACTTGAGAACGATCAACGATAACGGTGACCTGAAGACGACTGAGGCCCACTCACCTAAAAATAACCACCACGGTTTATAGACTTTTCGTTTCGTATACAAGGCGTGTCCAATCATTTCCGCCACGTGAACCGGTGACAAAGCGGGAGAGTTCTGATAAGCAATCGTCGGTTTAATCATCGGTGTCCTCACGAGCGGCAGGTAAATCGAAGTGGTGTAAATGTTTTTGACTTTCAGTTCTGGCTCCGCCGAGCGCAACCACGTATCAAACGCGGTTTTTGACGCCTGGTAGGCAGCCCAATAAGGTATAGGCAATAACAAGACGTTGATAGAGGAGACATTGATGATTTGTCCGTTCTTTTGGGCAAGCATCGGAATGAGCGATAGCAATAACTGGACCGGTGCAAAATAATTAAGTGCCATCGTACGTGTGAAATCATGGTAGCGATCCAGCGACTGAGCAATTGGACGGTTGATCGAGATACCGGCATTGCTGACGACAACATCTAATCCGTCTGGCAATTGATGCAGAAATGTCAGCAATTCTTTTCGTTCCTCTTCGTTTCGCAAATCTGCCGGGAATACCGTCACACGGGCTGAGGCCTGTTCAATTTCGACTTTCATAGAGTTCATGTTTTCTTCGCTGCGGGCCACCAGAATCAGATGCGCAGTCGTGTCCGCTAATAAATAGGCGAACGCCTTGCCGATTCCTGAGCTCGCTCCAGTGATCAAGACCGTCTTCCCATCCACTTCTTGTTTCATCTTCTCGAAATGAAAGGAAGGCGATAAAAATAGAAACTTCTCCAAAAGCGTGTAGTTATGCATATAGCCAGCACCTTTTTATAAAATATTGTGATTGAATCAGGAATCACTGTTGACTTAATGTTCGAGATACATATCCAAATGCAACAGCTCGTCTCGAAGCGGCAACAAATCTTTTACCGAATGGACCCCCATCATATAGTCGTATCCGAAGAACACCTTGAACGTGTATTGTTTGTCTGACTCATTCTCTTTATACTCTAACTCGGCGTAAAGCGTATTCCGGAACATGAGGCGAAGCATGTTCGGGACTTGGTCTCGGGACAAGACCTTTCCTGGCTTCACTTTTTTACGAAGTTCTCTCATCCGAATCGGATAAAGCTCATTGAACGCGTGTTTCGAAGAAGGTCGATAGTCATAGTCGCGTCGTTCTAGATAGGAGACGGTCAATGTCTTTACGCCTAAATAGAACATGATTTGCTCAATCGCTTTGACGTAATTCGATTCCACGCGGAGATATTCCTCCAATGTGAAGACGACTCCGTCAAACGTTCGATTGATGTCAGAGATTTCGGTCCATTCGTCAATCTCACCTCTCGTTTCAGGATGATATTTGGTTACGCTATAGATGTTCATCTAGTCACCTGGCCTGTTCTTTAAATATTGGCAGTCTAAAAAACGGACACAACGATTGAGTCGTGTCCGAGCATGTGCCGACGACGGCGTTGTGATTCCCTTTCGTCCACCCGTAGGCGACTTCGCGCAGATTGGGCCAACCTCGTTGCGTTGATGGTTTTCTATCATGTAAACAGACCCGTGTCGATACGCCGCTTCTTCACGGATCACTCCGTCTTGAAAAACGGAGACCTCACTGTCGTCAGCTTAGACGGCAAAAACGCATCAATTGCTTCTATGACTTCCTGTAGAACCTCAATCGTACCGAACGTACCGGCATCCCGCTCTAGCCCATGGTTCACTCCCCTGAGCAGGTGCGTCTTGAGCGATGTGATGGCCGCTAACGCGTCTACCCGATTCGCCGTATAACAATGGTCCTTGTCACCGATGACGACGAGTTGAGATGCCCGGGTCGTCCTCATCGTCTCTGTCACATCCTCGCGTCCAAGGAGCGGCGTCAACCAAATGACATGTGCCTCGTGGAATATGGGACGAGTCAACTCATAGGCTAGCGCGACGGTACCGAGCGACTTCCCGACGAAGATGAACGCTTCGTATTTATGTGTCGACAAGACATGATCGATGACCGTCCGCACATCGTGACGGACGACCGCGTCGATGTCATCGATGTGAGCATAGTCGTCACGGTAATACTGGTAGTTGATTTCCAAAACATCGCTTGAACGTTCTAAGAGCAAGCTCGTCGTAAAATGGAACATCGGGGCCGCGGTCGAATACCGATATCCTGGTAGTAGAATCGCGAGTTGTCGCGAAGGCCTCTCTTGCGTCAGCAATGTGTACGAGATTTCCATCCCGTCAAACCCAGGCAGCTTGCTTGTCTGTTCTTGCATGGTCATCCCCCTTATCTATAAAAACGGACGCGACCCGCTCAGGCCGCGTCCGTTCATGCGCCGACGATGGCGTCGTGATTCCCTTTCGTCCACCCGTAGGCGACTTCGCGCAGAGCGAGTTCCCCGAATAAACGCTCTTTCGCATCGATGACCTGCCCGTCGCGCCGCTCATAGAACGTGCGGTACGGGTTCAGTTCAAGCGCCCAAATGATGAGCCCGTGATTCGACATCGCTTGGACCGCTCGCTCGAGCAGAAGCGAGCCAATCCCGTTGCGTTGATGATCCTCTAAAATGTAAATCGCATAAATTTCATTGCGATGATCCGGATAGTCGCCGGTCCGCTCTTCCCCGTAAAGGACGAACCCGACGATTTCTTCTTCGACCGTGGCAACAAACCCTTCGACTTCGCGTTTGGCGAGGGCGCTACGGACCTTTTCGGACCACTCGATTGCGTTCGAACCGAGCTTCAAAAGAAAGTCGGTCGGCACAATCCCCCGATAGGTCGTGCGCCACCCGTTCACCCTCACCCGCGCAATCCCGTAAGCGTCTTTTGGCTCGGCTTTCCGTATGAGCATCCGTATCCCCTCCTTAGCGTAAGTTTTACAAGTATTTTACCACAAATCGCCCAATCGAAATCAGACTTCTTCCAGTTTTGGCTGACAATCATTTGACAAAAAAACGACCGTAGGAATTCCTACGGTCGGCACGCACTGGTTAAGCGACATTACGCGTCGTTGTAGCTTTCGCGTCCGTCAATGGTTTTTTCAAGAACGAGAGGAGAAGTGCTCCAATCAAGGCTCCGGCGAGAATCGCGAGGGCGTAAAGTCCCATGCTCATGACGACGTTTCCAGCTCCTTCAAGGAGTGGGAAGACGAAGATTCCACCGTGCGGCGCTGGCAATTGGATAGCGAAGAAGGCTGACAATCCACCAGCGATAGCTGATCCGAGAATCGCTGACGGCAATACCCGAATCGGGTCGGCCGCTGCGAACGGAATCGCCGCTTCCGTGATGAACGAGGCACCCATGATATACGCTGTCTTTCCTGCTTCACGTTCTTGTTTCGAGAACTTTTGACGGGCGAACACAGTCGATGCGAGTGCGACGAGAAGCGGTGGTACCATCCCACCAGCCATGACGGCCGCCATGACTTCTTGGTTACCGGCCGTGAGTGCTGCTGTACCGAAGACGTAGGCTGTCTTGTTGATCGGACCGCCCATATCGACGGCCATCATACCACCGACGATGACACCGAGCAAGATGGCGTTAGCGCCGCTCATGCCGTTAAGTGTCTCCATCAACCAAGACATGAGTGCTGCAATCGGTTCATTGACGACGAGCAACATAATCATCCCAGAGATGAATGAACCGAGAAGCGGGTACAACAGGACCGGCTTGATTCCTTCAAGTGTGGCCGGCAATTTTGCAAGTGCTTTCTTCAAGAAGAGGACGACATAACCGGCAAGGAAACCGGCGATGAGTCCACCGAGGAATCCAGCGTTCCCTTGGCTGGCGAGTGCCCCGGCGACGAGACCTGGTGCGAGACCTGGACGGTCGGCAATCGACATCGCGATGAAACCAGCAAGAATCGGGACGAGGAAACCGAACGCGGCGCCACCGATCGTCATGAGTTGGGCGGCGAATTCGTTGTACGACGGGTCATCCGGGTTAGCCGAGTTGATGCCCCAGAAGAAACTGAGGGCGATCAAGAGACCACCAGCGACGACGAGTGGAAGCATCGCGGATACCCCGCTCATCAAGTGCTTATAGATGCCTGTGCGTTGTTCTTTTTGCTGACCTGACTTTCCAGTCGCTTGATAGACCGGTCCATCTTGTTTCACAGCCCGGTTGATCAACTCTTCCGGCTTCCGGATGCCTTGGGCGACCGGGACTTCGATGACATGTTTTCCGGCGAACCGGTCCATCTCGACGGCTTTGTCGGCCGCGACGATGATGGCGGTCGCTTTCGCGATATCGGCCGCTGTCAATTCGTTTTTGACGCCGGTCGAACCGTTCGTCTCGACTTTGATGTCGACACCCATCGCCTCTGCTTTTTGCTTCAAGCTGTCGGCGGCCATGTACGTGTGGGCGATACCTGTTGGACACGCCGTGACGGCAAGGATGTAAGGTGCATCGGCTTGAACCGGTTTCGAAGCGACAGGAGCCGCTTCGGCTGCTTCTTTTTCTTCGATGGCCCGGATGACATCATCTTCTGACTTGGCTGCATAGAGACGTTCTTGGAACGCTGGATCCATAAGGAAGACCGATAATTTCGAGAGTGTTTCCAAGTGTTCGTTATTGGCGTGTTCTCCGGCCGCGATCATGAAGAACAAGCGGCTGTCTTGGCCGTCGAGTGCTTCGTAATCAATCCCTTCCGAGCGTCCAAAGGCGATGGCCGGTTGTTTGACGGCCTTCGTCTTCGCATGCGGGATGGCAATCCCTTCACCGAGTCCGGTCGTACTTTGTGCTTCACGTGCGAGGATGGCGTCGCGGTAGCCGTTACGATCCGATAGTTTGCCAGCGCGGTCGAGTACGTCGACGAGTTCTTCGATGACTTCGGCTTTCGAACGGCTGCGGAGATTCAGTTGAATCGTGTCCTTTTTAAGAAGGTCCGTGATGTTCATGTTGTTTCCTCCAATCGAGATAGTGGGGTGACGCTGACTTCGCCGACCAAGCGGTCCACGTCTTCTTTTGTGCACAGCCCGAACGTATATGCAGACGCGCTGCCGGTCGTGACCGCATAGCGGAACGCTTCGGTTGCGTCGTGGTCGAGAATGTTGGCGACGAATCCGGCGACGAGTGAATCGCCTGCGCCGACCGAGTTGACGAGTTTGCCGCTCGGTGTGTTCGCCGTATAGGCGCCTGAACTGTTAACGAGCATCGCACCGTCACCGGCGAATGAGACGATGACGTTTTGGGCACCGCGTTCGACCAACTGCTCCGCATACGGGAGCGCCTGTTCGAAGGTCTCGATGTCTGTATCGAACAGTTCACCGAGTTCATGGTGGTTCGGTTTAATCATGAGCGGTTTGAGTGAGAGGACTTCGAGCATCGCTTCTTTCGTCGTATCGACGACGAACTCGGCACCGTTTGCCCGAACCGTCTCAGCGAGCGTGCGGTAGAGTGTATCCGGCAGATTGCCCGGAATGCTTCCGGCGAGGACGACGATGTCGCCCGGTTGAACGTGATCGAACTGACGCGTCAACCGTTCAAGTTCCGTGTCCGAAATGACCGGGCCGCTCGCGTTCAATTCCGTCTCTTCTTGCGCTCGAATCTTGACGTTGATGCGCGTCTGACCATCAACTTCGACGAAATCGGTTTGGACGCCTTTGTCGGTCAGCGCCTTCTTGATGAAGTCTCCCGTCGTGCCGCCGACGAATCCTAACGCGACTGTGTCGACGTCATATTCACGTAAGACGAACGCGACGTTGATGCCTTTTCCTCCGGCCCGCTGCGTCGTCTCTTGAATCCGGTTGACTTCACCGAGGACGACTTCAGGGAGCGTCACGTAATAATCGATTGAGGGGTTCAGTGTTAACGTGTAAATCATTTGGCGTTCACCACCTTTGTGATTGATTGAATTGAACTGACGCTTGTCGAGTCGCTCCATGTGACGAGTGTAGCCGCTTCGAGCGGAGCCACCCGACTGAACGAACGTTTCCCGAATTTTGAATCATCCGCCAAAATGTACGCCTCGCGAGCCAGTTCGATTGCTGTTTTTTTAACGAGTGCCTCTTCCGGGTCTGGGGTTGTATACCCAGCCTCTAGGTCGACGCCATTGATGCCAAGAAAAGCGAGGTCGACCCGATAGTTCATCATGCTCTCTCGAGCGTTATAGCCGACGAGTGCCTGTGTCGACCGTTTCAACTCACCACCGATCACGAACGTCTTGATATCGAGGTCGAACAAGTCGTTGGCGATTGGTAAACTGTTCGTCACGACGATCACGTCTTTTCCGTCTAAGAAAGGAACCATCGCTTGCGTCGTCGTCCCGGCATCGAGATAGACGGACATCCCGTCCTCAATGAATGTCGCGGCCTTCCGTGCAATCGCGACTTTTTCATCGACGTGCTGATCTCGTTTCTCCTCGAACGTCGGCTCCTCTTCGTCGCGGGCCACGAGCGTTGCGCCGCCGTGAACCCGTTCGAGATAACCTTCGGCTTCGAGGTCGGTCAAATCCCGGCGAATCGTCGACTCCGACGATGCCGTCAACTCGACCAATTCTTTCAGTTTGACAATCTTTTGCTCCGACAGACGTTGCAAAATCAGTTGATGTCGTTGTTTCGTTAACATCATATTCCCTCCGTAACTCTAATATAAAGCGTTTTCATTTAAAAAACAATCATAAACATTCAAAAACATCCAATATTTTTTACATTGTCACAATTATAACATAAAAAACGGTCACTAAGTGACCGTTTTTGACAGTTCGTTATCGTTTCATCAACCAATCGTTCAAGCGGCGGATGAGTTCGGGGTGAAGTGGCGCTTCAATGGCGTCCCGATATTCCTTATGCAACGTGAGGAGGGCGTGCGGACTCGTCCGTTCGACGAGCAAGTGGTTCATATCGTGAATGATGTGGCTGTCGACGTCCCCTTTCGTCCGAATCGAATGGACATGCTCCGGTGGGACTTGGACGTCGCGATCACCGGTCAGGGCGAGCACCGGGACCCGCACGTGTTCGAGCCGTTCGCGGACGTCATACGACGCATGCTCGCGAATCCATTTGGCGTTGACGACTTGGCCGCGGTACTTGAAGGCGGCGACGTTCGTCCGCAGCGACCGTTCGAGCAGGTCGTCTTGACGCTGGCGAACTTTTTTCGGCACGCCGGTCAATCGGTAAAACATGCCTTTCAGCCCCTTGACCGATCCGATTTCTTTCGCCAGCGCGTCGGCCTGATGGAGGAACATCTTCTTCGACGAGTCGTTGAACCCGGCGAGAAGGATTAGTCCGGCCGCATTCGTGTCGAGCTGGACCGCCGGGGCGATGACTGCCCCTTCGCTATGCCCGAGCACATAGACGTCACTCACTTCAGGCTGACGTTTTATTTCATGGACGACATCGATCGCGTCCGTCAATAAATCATGCAGCCCGACTTTATTGAAGTCACCTTCCGACGCACCGATGCCTTGCTTGTCATAGCGATAGACGTTGACGCCCATCTCGAACAGCGCCTCCGCCAATTTTTTATACGTATTGAACTGGACCGGACCGACGTTGCCGTCTCGGTCGCTCGGCCCGCTCCCGCTGAGCAAGACGACCGTCTTCCTCGGCTCGTCATGGGTCAGCCATGTACCAGCCAGTTGTCCATAATTTGTTGTCACGTTTAGTTGTCGTTCCATCGTATCGCCTCCCCTTTCATCATAACGGACAATCAGACGTGTTTCGAGTAAAACGAGTAGTCCATCACTCGATTCATGTGACGACCGATGACATCATCTAACACATATCAAGTCAACTCCATATCGTAAGACCTCCTATAATCCATCAGAAAAATAGTCGTTGATACATCGTAATCATTACGCTATGATGTAATGCGTAATCATTACAATTTGAAAGAAGGATGTAGACTCTATGAAATATTTCCTTGCAGTTATATGTGTAATCCCTTTCCTATTTCTATCCGCCTGCAACGACTCAAGCCAAAGCAATCAGCATTTGCATTTCGTCTATAATTTCTCGACGCAATCACTCGACCCGCATCGTGACTCTAGCTACGTGCCGCTTCGAGCCGGCGTTACCGAAACACTGTTCAAACTGAATGATAAGACGTTATCCGTCTATCCTTGGCTCGCCCGATCGTTCGAACAAGTGAATGAAACGACGTGGCGCATTTACATACGAGAAAACGTGTCGTTCCACAATGGAAAGCTGCTCGACGCACAGGCGGTCAAACGTTCACTCGACCGCTCCATCGAAGAGAATGTCGGGTTACGTAGCGCGTTGCGCATCAAATCAATCACGTCGGAAGCATCAAGCCTCCTCATTGAGACGACCACACCATATCCAGAACTCGTCAATGAACTCGTCCATCCGAACACATCGATCATCGATGTCACGGCGGATAATGCCATCGATCAAAAACCTGTCGGGACCGGCCCTTATCACGTGACGTCGTTCCAACCTGGCTCGAACATTCAACTGGAACGACATGACGCCTACTGGGACGGACAGCCGAAACTCGATACGGTGACGTTCACGTTCAATGAAGATCCGGGCTCGCGGACGATGGCGCTCCGGTCCGGCGAAGCAGATATCGTCTATCGTCCCGAAATCGAGATGATCGACACATTAGAACAGGACGGGCTCATCGTCGATAAAGCCGAAACGTTCCGTGTCCATCAACTGACGATGAACCTGGAACGTGAACACATGCAGTCACTTGCCATGCGTCGACTCATCGACTCGCTCATCAACCGCGAGCAAATCGTTGACGGCATCTTGAACGGCTACGCCTCACCTGCTGTCGGGCCGTTCTTACCATCGTTCCCGTTTGCCCCTGCCTACCCTTCTGATGAGGCGGAAGACATTGCCGACTTGCTTGAACAAGACGGTTATGAGCAGGTTGATGGGTTATTGACGAAAGACGGTAACCCGGTCCAGTTGAAACTGTTGACGTATAACGCCCGTCCTGATTTACCGCTCATCGCACAGTTGATTCAATCTGATGCAAAACAAGTCGGGATTACCATCGATATTCAAATGATTGACACACCCGAAGAATATATGGCATCCGAGCGAGATTGGGACTTGGCGACGTATAGCAACTTGACCGCACCTCGCGGCGATGGCGGCTATTATTTGAACGCCACGTTCCATCCCGACGGTGCATTGAATTTCAGCGGTGTAGAAGATACGGCGCTGACACAGATGATTGACCGCTTGAATCAGACGGTCGACCGTGATCAACGCGACCAAATGACCGAAGGGATCGCACAATATGTCGATGAGCGCGTCATCAATTCCTTCTTGGTCCACCCTTCAACAAATGTCGCTTTGAAAGACAACGTCCGTGGGTGGGTCACTGAAAAGAGTGAATATTATATGATCACAAAAGACTTGGAAGTGTTGTGAGATGAAGCGATTCGTGGCACGTAAATCACTTGAGTGGGGACTAGCCTTTCTAGTCTTCACTTTTTTCAGTTTCCTGCTTCTCCGTCTCGTTCCGGGGGACCCCGTCCTCTATTTACTAAAAGTCGATGAATTGAACGTCGATGTCGACGAGATTGACCGCCTCCGCGAGGAGCTAGGGTTCACTGCTCCGGTTTGGGTCCAATACGTGAATTGGCTCAAGCAAGTTTTGCAATTGAATTTAGGAAACTCGCTCATCACGGGACAACCGGTGACTCAATTGTTTATGGACAACTATGCTGCTACGTTCGAACTTGCCGCCGGAGGGATCTTTGTGGCGATTGGGCTCGCCGTGCCGCTCGGCACCGTCAGTGCGTTCCAACCAAAGTCTGTCTCTGCCAAGCTCGCGACGGGACTGTCAATCGTCGGATCATCGGTCCCAAGCTTTTTAATCGGATTGGTCATGATGTATGTGTTCGCCGTGTCCCTTCAATGGTTTCCCGTGATGGGTCGAAACGGTTGGGACAGTCTGATCTTACCGTCTCTGACCTTAGGGATTGCCGTAGGCGGTGTCTACATCCGGCTCATCCGGTCGACCTTACTCGACGTGATAGCGTCTGATTACGTCACGATGGCGAGAGTTCGCGGAATCTGTTCCAGAACGGTATTGATTCGCTATATCGCCCGCGCAGCGTTACCGCCTGTCATCTCAATGTTCGGCGTGAGCGTGGCAAGTCTTATGGGTGGTGTCGTCGTACTCGAAGTGTTGTTCGCCTATCCCGGGGTAGGCAAATTGATGGTGGATTCTGTATTGCGGCGCGACTTCCCAGTTTTACAAGGCTATCTGGTCTTCACAACTTGTTTAGTCGCGAGCGTCAACCTTGTGACCAATGGAATGTTACGTCTGCTCCAACCTCACCTTTACCGAAAGGATGTGTCGCGATGAAAAAGTACTTTTTCATCATTTGCGGATGCTTATTTTTTGCCGTGCTGTATGCGATGACCTCGAGGGCTGACCCGTTCGTGACGGATGTGACGAATCGACTCGCCGAACCGTCGCAACAGAACCTACTCGGCACCGATCATTTAGGTCGAGACATTTTTTCGCGACTTCTTCTCGCAGGCGGGATCACGGTCGGATTGAGTACTGCCATTGTCCTCGTCACAGCGACGATTGGCGTTATATTAGGCACGATGAGCGGATTCGTCTATCGCAGATTGGAACCAATCGTCACAAAAGTGACAGATGCGACCATCATCTTTCCCGATACCGTACTCGCCATCGTGTTCGCCGGAGTCTTAGGTCCAAGCATTCAAAGCCTTGTGCTCGCCATCAGTTTGATTAAGTGGACGTCCTATACGAGGCTCGTGCATACGCTCGTCTTGCAAGAGAGCACGAAAAGACACGTTCTCGCTGCGCGCGTGAACGGTCTTACGAAACCGAAGATCGCCCTCCGGCACGTGCTGCCTGCCGTCTGTCCGCATATTCTCGTCGTCATGAGTCTCGACCTCGGAAAGGTCATCTTGCTCATCTCCGCCTTCTCTTTCATCGGATTGGGCGTCCAATTGCCTTTACCTGAGTGGGGCGGAATGATCAGTGAAGGACGGCATTATCTTGCAACGAACCCAATGCTCGTTTTTTGGCCGGCATTATGTATCGTGTTGACCATTATCGGGTCGACGAGACTCTCGGCAAAGTTGACACGTCATTTTCAAATTTAAGAAGTAGGAGGAAACGTATGTTACTCATCGATCACCTTTCCATCAAGCAAGGCGAGCGTTTACTTCTACAAGACGTCTCCCTCGCCATCGAACGAAACGAATGGGTCTGCCTCGTTGGCGCAAGCGGGAGCGGCAAATCGCTTCTCGTCAAATCGATTCTGCAGATGCTTCCAGCCACGCTTCAGTCGACCGGGTCGATTTTTTGGAACGACCAAGAGATCGAAGCGGCTAGTAACACGTGTTCAATTTACGGATGCGAGATTGGCTATATCCCACAACAGTATACGACGTCGTTCGCCCCGTTCTTGACGATGGATGCGCATATTCGAGATTTGTTCGCCAGTCATGACCAGGCGTACGACGAAGACCGAATCCGTGCCATCATGGCCGAAGTTCATTTATCGGAAGTACTATTGTCTCGCTATCCGGGCGAGCTGAGCGGCGGTCAGTTGCAGCGGTTTTGCCTGTTGCTCGCGAGTATTCTTCAGCCGAAGCTCATCATCGCAGACGAAATCACGAACGCGCTCGACGTATTGACGGCTCGGCAGGTCACCGAATGGTTGAAGGCGATGATCGGGCAAACGTCGAGCATGCTGTGGGTCACCCATGACTTGGCCGAGGCGATGACCTATGCCAACCACATTCTCGTCATGAAAGACGGACGCATCGTCGACGCAGGAGACCGCGAACACCTACTCACCTCGACGGACCCGTACACCAAATCCTTACTTCAGGCGGCACCAGTTTTAAAACGGAAGGATCGACTCGAACATGTTATTACACGTTAAAAACGTCTCGAAGAACTATAATGACCAGCCCGTGCTACGTGACGTGACGTTCACGGTTCAGGCTGGCGAATCGGTCGGTTTGATTGGGGCGAGCGGAAGTGGGAAGAGCACATTGTCCCGATGTATTCTCGGACTGGAGTCAATCGATGCGGGCGAGATTCGCTTGCGTGACCTGTCTTGGCAGACCGCTTCACGTAAAGAAATCAAGTCAATGAGGCAACGCGTTCAAGCCGTGTTTCAAGATAGCTCCGAGTCATTCAATCCGCGATGGACGCTAACAGACTCAATTTTGGAGCCGCTTCGTCATTTCCGAATGATTGAACCGAGTGAAGAAGCGACCAAGTTGGCCCATTTATGTGATATCGTGCAACTTCCACACGCATGCATGACTTCGTATCCACGAGAGTTGAGTGGAGGACAAAAGCAACGGGCCGCCATCGCCAGGTCACTTAGCCTCAATCCTCAACTCGTTCTGTTAGACGAAGCGACTACAGCGCTCGACACGCTCACCCAACATCATATCGTCGAGATGCTACAGTCCTATCATCGCGACCAATCCACGGCGTTTTTAATCATCTCTCACGATTTATCGGTCGTGTCTAAATTGTGTGACCGTATCCTCGTCTTGTCCGAAGGGATGATTGTTGATGCGTTCCATTGCCATGAATTATTCGACGGTTCGCGTCACCCTTACACGATTGAACTGCGTGACGCCTTCGTCGAGAAAGGTCGTTTTTTGAATGGTCTCAACTAAATCATTTTGGCTCATCGCTTATCCGCTCGTGCTCGCCGGTTTCTCGACCCCGTTGCTTGGTGTTGTCGATACAATCGTCATTGCGAACACGGGTCAATTGACCGCGATTGGTGCGGTCGCCATCGGCGCAGTCGTATTCAACACGCTCTATTGGCTATTCGGGTTTTTAAAAATCAGCACGAGTGGTTTCACGGCGCAAGCACTCGGGAAAAATGATTCGATACTCGTTCAGATGAGCTTGTTCCGTCCGCTCGTCATCGCGTTTGTCGTCGGAATCAGTTTTCTCTTGCTGCTCATCCCGATTCGTGAAACGGCAATCCATCTTTTTGTGACTGATTCGTCCATGGCCGACTCCGTTCGGACGTACATCACGACACGACTCTATGCCGCTCCATTCGTGCTTGGCACATACGTCCTCCTCGGCTGGCTGATTGGACATGGGAGCGTGCGGACCGCCTTGGTCATCCAAGTCGGGGGCAACCTCCTGAACATCCTCTTAGACGTATGGTTCATCCATCTGTTCGAGAACCCGGTTGCCGGGATTGCTCTTGCGACAAGTTTGTCAGAAGTGATGACGTTCGGATTGGGATGGCTGTTCGTACAAGGGCGCATCATGTTTTCTTCACAAAATGCGCGTGACTTGATGAACGCTGGCTCTTACATCACCTATTTGACCGTCAACCGTGACTTGTTCATCCGCACCATTTTCTTGCTACTCATGACAGGCTGGTTCACTTCACTCGGTGCCAGACAAGGCGTCGAGACGTTGAGCGCGAATTCCATCTTGTTCCAATTGCAGTACTTAATCGCCTATTGGTTCAGTGGCATCGGACAAGCATCCACTGTCTTGACCGGTCGTGCGATTGGACAGAAATCGAAAGATGCCTATCGCCTCACGGTCCACATCGGTTTTCGTTTTTTGATCTGGTCAACGATTGGCATCACCATATTGCTGTCGGCGGGACAGAATGGAATCATTCGGATTTTTACCGAGAATGCGACGCTTCGTTCGACGATTGAGTCGTACTATATGTGGATTCTGATTTATCCGCTCGTCGCAGGATTGGCCATGTTGTATGAAGGTATCTTTGCCGGAATCGGAGACGCTCGGCCCGTTCGGAATTCGCTCATCTATGCGTTCACTGTCTTTGCAATCGTAATCATATTGCTCGTCCCAGCTATCGGAAACCATGGGATTTGGATAGCTTTCCTGTGCTTCAGTCTCACTCGGTCAATCTCACTGGTTATGAGTGAACGCAGAAAACGTATCCATCTTTTTTCTTCGTCTCGCCTTTCTTGAAAATGGTATGATTACAAAAGAATTAAAATAATGTATTAGAAGACGGTTGGTGCCACATATGAATCAAGTTTATCCGAATCAACAGCGAACGAAAAAACGCTACTTATACGCTTTTCTCCTCTTGGCCCTGTTCAATACAGTACTACATGCATATGATACCGGATCTGTCGCATCCTCCCCGTTCCAACTTGTCGGCGGTCTCGTTTTCTATACAACTCTTCTCTATTTTGGGTTAAAAGAAATAAGGTGGGCCGAAATCGCCATCAAGTTTGTCGTCTGGTTAAACGTCATCGTTTTATTCATCATCCTCTTGTTCATGGGACTCTCCCTCTTTGCATGAAAAAGGCGGCCACTCGTTTGAGTGGTCGCCTTTCGTTGCTTATACGCCTTCGTAAGCAGCGTACATGATCTCTTTCAATTCTTCGACGAGCGGCATTTTCGGGTTAGCCGTCGTACATTGGTCTTCGAACGCGTCGACTGCCATCTTGTCGATTTTCGCGTCGAGGTCCGCTTTCTTGATGCCTTGGGCTTTGAACGAGAGCTTAATGTTCAAGCGCTGACCGAGCTCGATGATCGCTTGGATGAGCGACTCGACGCCTTCTTCCGTCGTGCTGGCTGGAAGTCCGAGGTAGCGCGCGATTTCAGCGTAACGCTCGTCGGCGATGAATGACTCATATTTCGGGAACGCCGCGAGTTTCGATGGACGCGTCGCGTTGTAGCGGATGACGTGCGGCATGAGGATTGCGTTCGTCCGTCCGTGTGGGACGTGGAACTCGCCACCGATTTTGTGTGCGATCGAGTGGTTGATGCCGAGGAACGCGTTCGCGAACGCCATACCCGCCATTGTCGATGCGTTATGCACTTTCTGACGCGCTTCGGCGTCACTGCCGTTCTCATACGCTTTCGGGAGATAGTCGAAGATCATCTTCATCGAACGAAGCGCGAGTCCGTCTGTATAATCGTTAGCCATGACCGAGACGTACGCTTCGATGGCGTGTGTCAAGACGTCCATACCTGTATCAGCCGTGATCGATGCTGGGACCGTCATGACGAACTCAGGATCGACGATGGCGACGTCTGGTGTGATCGCATAGTCAGCGATCGGGTATTTGACGTTGCGTTTCTTATCCGTAATAACTGTGAACGGTGTCACTTCAGAACCCGTACCAGATGTCGTCGGGATGGCGACGAACATCGACTTGTTGCCGAGCGTCGGGAATTTGTACGTCCGTTTGCGGATATCCATGAACTTTTGACGAAGGTTCGAGAACTTCTCTTCTGGGCGTTCGTAGAAGAGCCACATACCTTTCGCAGCATCCATCGGTGATCCACCACCGAGTGCGATAATCATATCCGGTTGGAAGTGACGCATCGCTTCGGCACCACGCATGACCGTCTCAACCGATGGGTCTGGCTCGACTTGGTCGAAGATGCGGTACTCGACGCCAGCCGGCAAGTTTTTCACGACTTTATCGGCAAAACCGAGTTTGACCATCATTTCATCCGTGACGATCATCGCCCGTTTTTTCGATGTGAGCGATTGAAGGTATTGGACCGAGTTTTTCTCAAAGTAAATCTTTTCAGGGACTTTAAACCATTGCATGTTCACGCGACGTCTCGCCACCTTTTTCACGTTGAGTAGATGTTTCGCCGTCACGTTCTCAGAGACGGAGTTTTTACCGTACGACCCACAACCGAGTGTGAGTGATGGTGTCATTTCGTTATAGAGGTCACCGATGCCGCCGTGTGCCGTTGGAGAGTTGACGATGATGCGGCAAGCTTTCATCCGGAGTCCGAATGCGAGGATGGCGTCGTCGTCAGTCGAGTGGATCGCTGCCGTATGACCGAGACCACCGATTTCAAGCATCTTCTCAGCGATCGCGAATCCTTCTTCACGTGATTGGACTTTGTAGGCTCCGAGTACTGGGCTAAGTTTCTCGTGTGAGAGCAACTCTGTCGCACCGACCGTCTCGAGTTCGGCAATCAAGATCTTCGTGTCGGCTGGGACTGTGAGTCCAGCTTTCTCGGCAATCCAGGCTGCAGGCTTCCCGACGATTTCAGGGTTGACCGCACATGAGTCTGTTTTAATGACGAGTGTCTCGAGTTTTGCTTTCTCTTCTGGTGAGCAGAAGTAGCAACCGAGCGCCGTCATTTCTGCTTTCACTTCTTCATATACTTCTTGGTCGACGATGATCGCTTGTTCAGATGCACAGATCATGCCGTTATCAAACGTTTTCGACAAGATGACATCCGAGATGGCACGTTTCACTTTTGCTGTCTTGTCGATGTAGGCTGGAACGTTACCAGGACCGACGCCGAGTGCCGGTTTACCAGTCGAGTACGCTGATTTGACCATCGCCGCACCGCCTGTTGCGAGGACCATGGCGACTCCTGGGTGGTTCATAAGTGCTTTCGTCGCGTCGAGTGACGGTTTTTCAACCCATTGGATCAAATGTTCCGGTGCACCGGCTTCGATGGCTGCGTCACGGAGGATGCGTGCTGCTTCACTTGAACACTGTTGTGCCGACGGGTGGAAACCGAAGATGATCGGGTTACGTGTTTTGATGGCGATGATTGCTTTGAACATGGTTGTTGATGTCGGGTTCGTGACCGGTGTGACCCCGGCGACGACACCGACTGGTTCAGCGATGTACGTGATGCCGTTTTGCTCATCGTCTTCGATGACGCCGACCGTCTTCTCACCACGGAGCGAGTTATAAATATATTCTGTCGCAAAGATGTTTTTGATCATCTTATCTTCAAACACACCGCGACCAGTTTCTTCATATGCATGTTTAGCGAGTGCGACGTGTTGTTCGAGACCAGCGAGTGCCATCGCTTGAACGATCGCATCGATTTTCTCTTGATCAAACGTCATTAACGTGTCGAGCGCTGTATGTGCTCGTGTGACGAGCGTGTCGACCATCTGTTCTGCTGATGTTTCCACTACTGCTTTCTCTTTAACTGCCATGTTAGGTTCCTCCTCATGAATGAGAGCTTATACTGCTGACTTGATGGAGAGCACGGGGCGATCAGTGGTTTGATAAGAGTTTGTGCTTTCCTTCACATTCATAGAATACAACGTTTTCGGCAATTTGTGCGTGACAACAATGTGAACTCTTTCACAATATTTTTTTTAAGAATGAGGATAGGTCTTGCTTTTTGAGAGGACGCTCAGTAAAATCGTATGCGTTTTCATGAAAAGATGACGTCTAACAAATGTAAACGCTTACATATAATATGACGCTTGTTTGTCCGATGTGCTGTGTGATTTGTCACGTGTCAAGGATTGGTCGTCCACCCCGCCCTCGGTCGTGTATAATGAAGAAAGAACCTAATTAGGAAGTGACATGACTATGCCGAGACAAGACGCAGCCGATCAGTTCGTGAAACTGATCCCATTAATCCGTAGGAAGTTGTTACGCCGTTCCGACCTCCCGCAAATCCCAAACTTGAACTTTTCCCACTTTCATCTGCTCATGCTGATTGAAGATGAAGGCGCCGTGACGAATGGACACATCAGCGAGACGTTATCGATCGCACCGCCGAACGTGACGCCGCTCATCACGAAGCTCGTCGACGAGGGCTACATCACCCGCGTCCCGGACGAGCGTGACCGCCGCGTCATCTGGAATCAGTTGACCGACAAAGGTGAGCTCGTGCTTCGCGAGCGTCGTGACTCGTTTCGACGCTTGTTCGAGGACCGCCTCGCTTTTTTAGACGAGGAAGAGACAGATCGATTGATTGACAGCTTGAAGACGTTGACGGAGATCGTCGAGAAGATGGATAAGAGCGAGGGATGATTTTTGCTCGTCAATATCCACGTCTTCTTATATAATCGAGGATGAATCAATCGAACAATGGAAAGAGAGATGACATGTAATGGGTCGTAAATGGAACAACATTAAAGAGAAAAAAGCGTCAAAAGACGCCAATACGAGTCGCATCTATGCGAAGTTCGGCCGTGAAATCTACGTAGCCGCCCGCCAAGGGGAACCAGATCCAGAATCAAACCAAGCGCTCAAGTTCGTCGTCGAACGGGCGAAGACGTACAACGTCCCTCGCGCCATCATCGACCGCGCCATCGACAAGGCGAAAGGCGGCGACGAAGAGAACTTCGATGAACTCCGCTATGAAGGGTTCGGACCGAACGGCTCGATGCTCATCGTCGACACGCTCACGAACAACGTCAACCGGACGGCGTCTGAAGTCCGCGCCGCTTTCGGCAAAAACGGCGGCAACATGGGTGTCAGCGGATCGGTCGCCTACATGTTTGACGCGACGGCCGTCATCGGTGTCAGCGGCATGAGCGCCGACGACGTACTTGAACTCATGATGGAGCATGACCTCGACGTTCGTGACGTTATCGAAGAAGATGAAACGATCATCGTCTATGCGGAGCCAGAAGCGTTCCACGCCGTCCAGACCGCGTTCCAAGCGGCGGGCATCGAGACGTTCGAAGTCGCCGAGTTGACGATGTTGCCACAAAACGAGATCGCCCTCGACGACGAATCGAAGGAACAGTTTGAAAAACTGCTCGACGTCCTCGAAGATCTCGAAGACGTGCGCCAGGTGTACCATAACGTTGAATGATCATGAACGAGCGATAACTTTTCGGAGTTATCGCTTTTTTTGAACAATCGATTTGACAACCCGAAACACGTATGTTAAATTTCAAAAGTCTTTATCATATTAAAGTGATAACAAGAGAAAGAGTTTTGAAAGAAAGGTGTTGGAATTGATGAATGCTGTCTTATTAGCTGTTATCGTATTATTCGCGCTCGCGATCAGTCGAGTGCACATCGTCTTGTCGCTCATCCTCGCCGCAATCGTCGGTGGTCTCGTCGGAGGTCTCGGGTTCAACGACACGTTGACCGCCTTCAGTGACGGTCTTGGCGGAGGGGCTACCATCGCCCTCAGTTACGCGTTGCTCGGTGCGTTTGCCGTCGGTCTATCAAAAACGGGACTCCCGGATGTCCTGGCTGAAAAATTGATCGGCATGTCAGGTCGCGACGTCACCGGTAAGAGCGTGGCGCGCGTCAAGGCGCTATTGCTATCGTTCCTCTTATTACTAGCCATCAGTTCGCAGAACGCTTTACCGATTCACATCGCGTTCATCCCGATCGTCATCCCGCCGCTCCTCGTGCTGTTTAACGAGTTGAAGCTCGACCGCCGGCTCGTGGCGACAATCCTCACGTTCGGTCTCGTCACGCCGTATATGTTACTTCCGGTCGGATTCGGCGGCATTTACTTGAATGAGATTTTGCTGCCGAACGTGGAAACGAACGGCATGGCCGTCGGTGATGTCAATATTGTCAGCATCATGGCCATCCCGGCGCTCGGGATGCTCGTCGGTCTCATCACTGCCTTCTTCCACTACCGGAAGCCGCGGACGTACGATACGATTCAACTCGGTCCTACCGACTATGAAATTCGGACGTTGAGCCCGCTCAAGATTTGGCTCACCGCCGCCGTCGTCCTCGTCGTGCTCATCGTTCAACTTCAGACCGAATCGATGATCGCCTCGGCCGTCTCAGGACTCATACTGTTGACGTTGCTTCGCCTCATCCCTTGGTCAGAGGCGGACGACATCTTCACGAGCGGCATGCGCATGATGGCTTTCATCGGCTTCGTCATGATCGCAGCGAGCGGTTTTGCCGCCGTCATCCGCGCGACCGGTGCCATCGATCCGCTCGTCAGTGGTGCAAGCGGCATCATGGGCGACTCACAATTTGTCGCCGCGCTCGTCATGCTCCTCGTCGGACTCGTGATCACGCTAGGAATCGGTTCGAGTTTCTCGACGATTCCAATCATCGCGGCCATCTTCGTCCCGCTTTGCATCCAATACGGTTTCTCTGTCGAGGCGACAATCGCCATCATCGGTACGGCCGGGGCACTCGGTGACGCCGGTAGCCCGGCGAGTGACTCGACGCTCGGACCAACGAGCGGCTTGAACGCCGACGGTCAACACGACCACTTGCGTGAGACGGTATGGCCGACGTTCCTCCACTACAACATCCCGCTCATCGTCTTCGGCTTGATTGCCGCCATGGTGTTGTAATCACTTCCGATTGCGCCGCGCATAAATCGTGCCGAGCAAGACGAGCACGAGTAAAAACCAAATCCCGGTATACATGAGGATTTCTATAATCATCTCTGACTCCTCCTAAATGTCCATGTAAAAAGGAGCGACGAATTCGTCGCTCCTTTTTATGATGAAGTTTTTAGCTGTTGTTGACAAGTGTTCAAGTATCCGTCGACGGTATCCGCGACTTCGCGACCTTCTCGGATTGCCCAAACAATCAAACTTTGTCCCCGTCGCGCATCCCCTGCGACAAACACACCCTCGACGTTCGACGTATAGTCATGGTTCGCCTCGATGCCGACCTTACGGAGCTCTCGCTCTGGTCGTTCGAACCCGATGGCGACAAGCACGAGATCGGCCGGATACGTCTCGACCGAACCGTCGACGACGAAGAACGTCGCCTGTCCGTCCGGTTTGACGATTTTCTCCATCCGTTCCGTCTCAATACCGACGATACGATCCCCTTCTTTGATGACTCGGTTCGAGCGAATCAAATACGTGCGCGGGTCACGGTCGAAGTGTTCGATCGCTTCCGCATAGGCGTAATCGGTCGATAACGTGTCCGGTTGGAGCGGCCATGGCTTCTCCGGTGCCCGGAACATACCTTTCTCCGGGTGTTTCCCGAACTGCGTCACTGACTTGGCGCCTTGACGGATCGCCGTCGCTACGCAGTCCGCGCCCGTGTCCCCGCCACCGATGACGATGACGTCTTTTCCGTTCGCGTCATATCGGGCGTCGAGCGATTTCCCGCCGAGCGTACGCGTCGCTTCGGTCAAATAATCCATCGCCGGCTCGACGCCTGTGGCATCATCCCCATCGATGCCAAGCGTCCGTTGTTTCTGTGCGCCCGTCGCAAGAATGACGGCATCGTACGTGTGACGGAGTGACTCAATCGTCACGTCGGTTCCGACGTTGAAGCCCGTCTTGAAGCGAATCCCCTCCGCCTCGAGCAGACGTACACGACGCCGGACGACGTCTTTCTCGAGCTTCATGTTCGGGATGCCATAGAACAACAGCCCGCCCGCCTCGTCCGCTTTCTCATAAATCGTGACCGCATGGCCGAGCTGGTTCAATTGATCGGCCGCCGCGAGTCCGGCCGGCCCGCTGCCAATGATGGCGACACGATGTCCGGTCCGTTTCTTGACGTGACGCGGCTTGACCCAACCTTCCTCGAACGCCCGATCGATGATCGTCCGTTCGATCGATTTGATGGCGACCGGATCCTCACTGATGCCGAGCGTACACGACCCTTCACACGGGGCCGGACAGACACGTCCCGTAAACTCCGGGAAATTGTTCGTCTCCATCAATCGTTCGTAAGCACGATACCAATCTTGGTCCGAGACGAGCTTGTTCCACTCGGGAATCAAGTTATGAATCGGACAGCCGATCGTCTCTTGGCCGATCATGTCCCCGACGTGACAGAACGGGGTGCCGCAATCCATGCAGCGCTCGGCTTGTTTGACGATTGGTTCGTCTTCCATCCGAGACGCGTATTCATTGTAATCATGAATCCGTTCAAGGACAGAGCGTTCAGGTAATGTCTGTCGTGGGATATCGATAAATTTATGTCTCATACTCCCCCTCCTTCAGTCACGACACGGAATAGTTCGAGGGCGCGGTCGGCGTCACTCAATTCCGGACGCGTCGCCTCGATGTGACGCATGACGTCAAGCACGTTCGCATAGTCACGCGGTACGATTTTGACGAAGCGTTTGCGTTCTTGGTCGAACGCCTCGAGCACGGCTCTCGCTTTGACACTGTCCGTATGGAACTGGTGCATCTCGAGTAGCGCGTAAATCTGTTCGGCATCCTCGTCGGTCAACTCACGGTCGACCGAGACGAGCTCTTCGTTGACGAGTTGTTCGTACGCTTGGTCCCCGTACAGATAGGCGACCCCGCCCGACATCCCGGCCCCAAAGTTGCGTCCGACACCCCCAAGGACAACGACCGTGCCACCGGTCATATACTCACAGCCATGGTCGCCGACGCCTTCAGTCACGGCGACGGCACCGGAGTTCCGGACGGCAAACCGTTCTCCAACATGACCGTTGAAGAATGCCATCCCCGACGTCGCGCCATACAGACAGACGTTCCCAGCGATGACTTGTTCGCTCTCTTCAAACGGGGCATGTTTCTCGGCGATGACGGCGAGCTTTCCGCCGCTCAAACCTTTCCCGACGTAATCATTCGCGTCGCCGATGACCGAGATCGTGATCCCGTTCGGCAGGAACGCCCCTAAGCTTTGGCCGGCCGATCCGCTGAGGCGAAGTGAAATCGTATCCTCGGCGAGACCGACGTTGCCATGCACTTTCGTCACTTCATGCCCGAGCATCGTCCCGACGGCGCGGTCCGTGTTGCGGACGCGGCCGACGAAGAACGTCGGTTGAAGCGACTTGATCGAGCGTGATACGGCCGGGATCAGTTTGCGATGGTCGTACGACTGATAGGCCGGATGCGGCAGTTCCTCTTTTTCCGGCAACGCCGTCGGAATCGATAGCATCGGTGCCAAATCAAGTGTTCTCGCTTTCGGATGTTCTTGTTTCCAGACGCTTTCCTCTAACAAATCGGTCCGGCCGATGACGTCACGGAGCGATTTCGCGCCGAGCGAGGCTAAAATCTCCCGCACGTCTTCGGCGAGGAACGTCATCAAGTTGACGACGTGTTCGGGTTTGCCCATGAACTTCGCGCGCAAAGCGGGGTCTTGTGTGGCGACACCGACCGGACACGTGTCGAGGTGACACGCCCGCATCATGATACAGCCAAGGACGACGAGCGGCGCCGTCGCGAACGCGTATTCTTCGGCGCCGAAGATGGCGGCGAGGACGATATCACGTCCAGTCATGAGCTTACCGTCGGTCTCGAGCGTGACGCGGCCTCGGAGTCCGTTCAACGCGAGCGTCTGGTGCGTCTCGAGCAGACCGAGCTCCCACGGGAGTCCCGTATGCTTGATTGATGTCCGTGGTGACGCCCCGGTCCCTCCGTCATAGCCACTGATGACGATCGTGTCGGCGTTCGCCTTGGCGACACCGGCGGCGATCGTCCCGACGCCTGACTTCGAGACGAGTTTGACACTGATTTTTGCGTTCGGGTTGACGTGCTTCAAGTCGAAGATGAGTTGGGCCAAATCTTCAATCGAATAGATGTCATGGTGTGGCGGTGGCGAGATGAGTCCGACGCCTGGGACAGAGCCGCGCACTTCGGCGACCCATGGATATACTTTGTTCCCAGGCAATTGTCCACCCTCACCCGGCTTCGCACCTTGCGCCATCTTGATTTGAATCTCATCGGCGTGATACAAATATTCGGCCGTCACACCGAAACGACCACTCGCGACTTGCTTGATGCGACTGACGCGTTCACTACCGTCCTCATCAGGGGTGAACCGATTCCGGTCCTCCCCGCCTTCCCCTGAGTTGCTCTTGCCGCCGATTTGGTTCATAGCGATGGCGAGCGTCTCGTGGGCTTCTTTCGAAAGGGAACCGAACGACATCGCCCCCGTCTTGAAGCGGCTGACGATCGAGGCGACCGATTCGACTTCGTCGAGCGGGACGGCATCCTGCTGTTTAAACGCGAACAATTGACGCAAGAATTGGCCTGACGATTCGTGGAGTTTGACGTAAGCGTCATAATACCGGCGCTCGTTCTCACGGCAGGCACGCTGGAGCAAGTGAATCGTCTTCGGGTTGAAGGCGTGCTCTTCCCCGTCGGCGCGCCATTGGAAGTCGGCTCCGGCCTCGAGCGGTCGTTCGCGCTTATAGGCGGATTCATGCTGCCGGCGCGACTCTTCCTCGAGTTCGGTGAAACCGACACCGGACAATTGTGACGTCGTTCCTCGGAAATGGCGTTCAATCAAGGCACGGTCAATGCCGACCGCCTCAAAGATTTGTGCCCCGCGATAACTTTGCACGGTCGAGATCCCCATCTTTGACATGATCTTGACGATACCGTCGACCGACGCCGTCTGATAGCGGCGGACCGACTCGTCGAACGAATAGGACAGTTGACCGGCCTCGACCACCTCGGCAATCGTCGCATAGGCGAGATACGGATAAACAGCATCGGCTCCGTACCCAATCAAGGCGGCCGCTTGGTGGACTTCTCGTACTTCGCCACTTTCGGCGACAAGACTGCACGACGCGCGAAGGTTGACGCGAATCAAGTGTTGGTGGACGGCGCTCAAGACGAGGAGCGATGGCATCGCCAACAAGTTTTCGTTCATGTCACGATCCGACAAGACGATGACTTCAGCCCCATCGCGGACGAGCCCTTCGACACGTTCGAACAACGTCTCAAGGGCAGCCTCGAGGTCGTGAACGTATGTCGTCTCGACCCGTTCGACGCGAAGCGTCTCGTTCACTTGTTCGATCGCGGCCGCATCGAGGAACGGATGTTTGAGCCAGACACGACGGGCGTGACCGCGACCGGTGTGGACCGGGTTCGCTTGAGGCCCAAGCCACGTAAATGTCGCCGTGACAATTTTCTCTCGCAACGCATCGATTGGTGGGTTCGTGACTTGGGCGAAGTGCTGTTTGAAGTAATGGAACAACGAGCGTGGTCGTTCAGACAAGACCGCGACCGGTTGGTCATGACCCATCGAACCGATTGGATCTTTTTTCTCGAGGATGAGCGGGACGAGATATTGTTCGATATCTTCTTTCGTGTATCCGAACGCACGTTGCTTGCGATGCAGGTCGACGACGAACGGCTCTTCGACCGGAGACTCTTCAAGCTTAGTCATCTGCTTCAGCCATTTACCGTATGGCTCGGCCCGCGCAATCGTCTGTTTGATTTCCGCGTCCGGGATGAGTCGCTTCGACTCCAGGTCGATCAATAGGAGCTGGCCTGGGCGAAGTCGCTGTTTCGACTTCACGTTTTCGGCTTGTACGGGAATGACGCCGCTCTCAGACGACAAGATGAGTTCGCCATCAAGCGTCTCGATGTAACGCATCGGCCGTAGTCCGTTCCGATCTAAGATGGCGCCGATTTGACGACCGTCCGTGAAGACGACGCCCGTCGGTCCATCCCAAGGCTCCATGATGGACGAATGATATTGGTAGAAGTCTTTTTTAAACGGGTCTATTTTCACTTCCGCGAACGGCTCCGGGATGAGCATCATCGCCGTATGGGCGATTGAACGTCCGGTCCGTGTGAAAAACTCGAAGGCGTTGTCGAGCATCGACGAGTCGCTGCCGGTCT
The DNA here is from genome assembly GCF_024362205.1 of Exiguobacterium aurantiacum. Classification (GTDB taxonomy): domain Bacteria; phylum Bacillota; class Bacilli; order Exiguobacteriales; family Exiguobacteriaceae; genus Exiguobacterium; species Exiguobacterium aurantiacum_B. Next base: position 1,639,206 of record NZ_CP101462.1, read on the forward strand.
CTTGAAGGACCGGGAATAGCAGATTGACGTCCTCGAACAAATCGGTCGACGTCACGCCTTCGCGTGCCCGCATCGCATCGATATTGCCGCGGAGCGTATTGATTTCCCCGTTATGCACGATCATGCGGTTCGGATGCGCCCGTTCCCATGAAGGGAACGTGTTCGTCGAGAAACGAGAATGGACGATGCCGAACGTGCTCTTATAGGCCGGCGCCTGCAAATCGAGATAAAAACGCTCGATCTGTTCCGGCGTGAGCATCCCTTTATAGACGATCGTCTTCGTCGATAGGCTCGGCATGTACAGATTCAACGCTTCGGTCTTCTCAATCATCCGTCGGAGCTGATAGAGCGTTCGTTCGTTCGAATCGTAGTCGGCGAACGGGCACGCGATGAACCATTGGTAGATGGTCGGTTGCGTCACCCGAGCATGCACACCGATTGCGTTTGGATTGACCGGTACCTCACGCCAACTGATGGTCGAAAAATCGAACTCGTCGGCGATCGCTTCCATTTGACGTTGCTTGTCCTGCAGTCTCGACTCATCCGGTTGGAAAAAGACCATTCCGACCGCATAGCGACCTGGCGTCGGCAAATTCATCGTCTCGAGGAACAATTCGTGCGGTAGCTCGGTCATGATTCCCGCGCCGTCTCCGGCATCGATGACGCCTTGACCGCCCCGGTGTTCCAGCTTACAGAGCATCGATAGCGATTTACTGACAATGTCGTGTTTCTTCTCTCCATTTAGGTTGACATATAGCCCAATGCCACATGCGTCTTTTTCGAATCGTGAATCGTACAAGCCTGTTCGCTTCATCGAATCAACCCCTCTCTCTCGATCTTGTTTCGTAAATTTTATTTTGTTCTAAATATTCTGATAAATCAAGGGGGTTGTATACTATTCTGCATAATCCAACTCAGTGAATATCTTTTTGAAAGCGTGTTCATTAGCGTTATCAAGCTATTTTCAAAAACATGTTATAATGCATAAAGAATAATTATCCATAAAATATATTGGTATATAGGTTCATAAGAACTTAAATAAACTCACAAAAAAAACGGTAGCCTATGAGCTACCGCTTCTGCTTTCGATCTTATTCAACCGTTTTTCGTGAGTGATGCAAGAACGCCCGTGGTTTTTTCCAAATGATCAAGCCGACATAGCCGAGAGTGAGCAAAATCAATGCACTGACGAGGACGACGTAGAGCGTCGCATTGTCAATTCGTGCAAAGATGGCGATGTATGCCCAGACGAAGACGAGCGGATAGATGAAGTCACGATGCCACCACATGAAGACGAGTGCGAGGACAACCCCGACCATGAGCATGAGCGACGTCCAAGCGAGTTCGTCGAGCCCGAGCAAGGTTGTCACCCGCTCCCGGTTCATGACGACAAACACGTTGACGATCGTCGCGACGGACACCCAGCCGATGTAAATCGAGAACGGGAACCGGTCGAGCCAACTTGTCGACGTCCGGAAGGCGATGTAATAGAGCCAGGCGAGCGTCGCAAGAAATGCGACCATGACGACGAGCGAGGCGATGAACCATTCGTTCGTGAACGTAAGTAACCAGAGCCCGTTCAAGATACACGAGACGAGAAAGCCCGCTTTCATCCGGTTCGCCTGCCGGTTCGCAACCGACCCTTTCTTCAATTGCAAGACAAGCCAGACGGCGAGCGCGATATAAATCACGCCCCAAATCGAGAACGCGTAGCCGGCCGGTTTGAAGTAAATGTCGATTCGGTCCGATACGGCCGCGTTTTCACCGCTCGCGAAGTAGTTGATGACGATTGTCGCTAAAAACGCCAGCCAGTTGATTAATGGCCATTTTGATAAGTCCATAAATAGGATCTTCCGAAGAAGACCTGACACCTCCTTTATTAGCATAGTTTTCTATACCCATGTGCCAACGCTCATACACATCTGGACTAGCTCCTGAATAAATCGCTGGACACACATAACAAAACGACTCCGGCGTTAACCGGAGTCGTCTCGAAGAAGCGGCAGTGTCACCGCATTCGGTATTTTAGTCGTCCACCTCAGTTCATGGACAATAGCATCAATTGTTTAGAAATCGATCTCGTCCGGGTCTGGACCGAGGCGGTCATGTGTCGCTACGGCGTCGATTTTCGCCAAGTCGTCCGCATCAAGCGCGAAGTCGAACACTTCGAAATTCTCTTGAATGCGGTGCGGTGTGACCGATTTCGGAAGTGCGACATTCCCGGTGTCTAAATGCCAGCGAAGCACGACTTGCGCCGGCGTCTTGCCGTGTTTCTCCGCGATTTCAGCGAAAGTCGGGATATCGAGGAACTTCCCTTGCATGAGCGGACTCCATGCCTCGACTTGAATGCCCTCGTCTTGGCAGTATTCAACGAGGTCCGGTTGCGGCAGTTGCGGGTGCAACTCGATCTGATTGATGAGCGGCGTCATGAGACCCGCTTCTTTCAACGTATCGAGATGATGTTCTTTGAAGTTCGACACGCCGATCGCCTTGATTTTCCCGGCCTCATAAAGGTCGATCAAATCTTTCCATGCCTCGACGAACCCGTCGACTGGCCAGTGGAGGAGGCAGAGGTCCAAATAGTCCGTCTCGAGTCGAGCGAGTGATTCGTCAAACGCTTCTTTCGTCCGGCGCTGGCGGATATCTTCATTCCAAATCTTCGACGTCAAAAAGATATCTTCACGAGCGACGCCTGATGTTTGAATCCCTTTGGCGACGCCTTCTTCATTCTTATAAACGGCTGCCGTATCGATATGGCGATATCCGACTTTCAGTGCCTCGGCGACAGCCTGTGGCGCCTCCGTCTCGTTGTCGACTTGCCATACCCCAAAGCCGATCATTGGAATTTTGACACCGTTGCGTAACGTTGCGAGTTGCATACAATCATTCCCCTTTCAAAACTGTTCGAGCTGATTGTATCATACCCGTCATTCTATTTCGAAAAACTAAATCGTCAAATCTTTTCGGGTAAAACGTCCATAAGACAACAGCATTGCGACGATGAGAAGTCCCCCCAACCAGATGAAAGAACGAAACGCTGACTCGCCTTGGATTTGAGCGTTGGCGTCAAACAACGAGAAAATCGACAGCGCATTCAACCAGTCGAGCTGGTCACTAAATCCCGAGAAGACGTTCGCCATCAAGAAGAGCGCGAAAATCCCACCCGTGACCATATATGACCGTGTGCTGTCGTCGAACAGGCTTGCGAGCACATAGGCGAGCGCACCGAGGACGACTAGAATCAGTCCTGCGTTCAACTGAAGCGTCCACAGTAAGCCGATGTCAATCTGTAAATTAAACAACACGTTGGCGAGCATCAGACTGAGCCCGTTCAACCCGACGAGCATACCACTCGCGATCACAAGCAACACCATACTAGCCGTCACGTAACCAGCACGTGAAATCGGTGCGGCCAAATAAAGCATGACCTCACCCGAATCGACCGGTTTAGCCATGAGCCGTGAGGCGAATGTGAGCGCGAACAGGATGGCCAATACGTAAAAGATGAGCCCATAGTAATTGCCCGCCAGCAGATTGATGACGTTGTCCATCGCCAAGTTCGGATCGATTTTGAACACTTCGAGCAACTCCGGTGGCAACGAATCCAACTTTCCTTCAATCAGCCCCGTCTCTTGGATGGATGGGAACACTGCCGCCAAAAAGAACAAGTAGAGGCTCGTTCCGAGTGAGTACCCGAGAATCCAGCTCCGGTTTTGTTTAAACAGTGCCGAGATGAGAACCATTTATTTCGCCTCCCCATAATATTGCATGAACAGATGCTCGAGTTCGTCGGTGCCGCTCGACAACGACTGGACATCATGACGGACGAGTCGATGAATCAAGTCGTTCAACTCTTCGACTGTCGATAAAGTGACGGTGACCACCACACCGTCACGCGAACCGATTTCTTCGCTCAATCGCTGGGCTGCCGCCTCGTCCTTCAATTCGATCCGATACGTCTTCTGACTATGCCGTTTCAATTCTGACATCTCCGCTTCGATAATCATCCGACCGTCACGGATGAGTGCGGCCCGGTCACACGTCTTCTCCATCTCCGGGAAGTGGTGGGAACTCATCAAGACCGCCTTGCCCGCCTTCTTCTCGGCAATGACCCAGTCGACGAGTCGCTCTTGCATGAGCGGGTCGAGCCCGCTCGTCGGTTCATCGAGAATATAAACCGGCACATCTTTCATGAAACACGTGACGATGGCGAGTTTTTGTTTCATCCCTTTCGACATCTTGCGCACTTTGAGTGACGTATCGAAGGCGAACACGTCACGCAACGTCCGTTCGCGCTCAGCGCTCGTCACATGAAGTTTTCGAGTCAGCCGGATGACATCTTCCCCGGTCATGTCCTGCGGATAATTGATCTCGCCAGGCAAATAGCCGACAAGCGCCTTCACCGTCTCACTCTCGTTCCAGCAGTCATGTCCCATGACGGTGGCAATCCCGGAATCGGCATGGAGCAATCCCATTAAGTGACGAATCGTCGTCGATTTGCCCGCTCCGTTGGGCCCGATAAATCCAAACACGGTTCCCGGCTCGACCGTGAACGACACGTCAAAGATGCCGTGTGACAGATCGAAACGCTTCGTCAGTCCTTTAATTTGAATCATCGTACTCACTCCTTAGTTTTGAAATTTATTATATATATTATTACAAAACTAGTATATCACGTTATTTTTTGAAATGGAAATGGTATATTGATTACAAAACATCATTGAAGCGAGGGTCATCATGGATGGATTCACAAAACGAACCGAAACAAAACGGAGAGCAATCTTAGATGCGGCCTTTCGGCTGATGTCCGAGAAACAGTCACGTTTCACGGTGAGCGAGCTCGCTCGCGCCGCCTCGGTCTCACCGGTATCAATCTATAACTATTTCGGGTCGAAGGAACAAGTGATTGTCGCCGTTTTGACCGAAATGACGGAGGAACAGATGGGATGGATCGAGTCACAAATCGCTGACCATGTTCCGTTCGATCAATTGCTGATTGAGATTTTGTCTCGAAAAATCGAGACGGCAGGACTGTTCGATGAGGCGATCACGACGATGATTCAAGCGGACGCATCGTGGCAACAGTTGGCAGGACGAGGCTACGCCGCGTTTCGGCAATTGATTGAGTACGGGAAGACGAGCGGGGCCATCGACCCGGAGCTGTCGACCGATTCGTATTTACGCTACGTTCAACTCGTGCAGCAGGCGATTTTATCCGACCCGAGCCTGTCGACGTCACCGATGACCGAATCGATGCAAGACTATTTCCGATTTTTCCTTCACGGTATCATCCGGAAATAACTTAAAAGTCGCCTCGCACTTCTTATACGTATAAGAAGTGCGAGGCGACTTTTTATATTCCGGTAACGTAGTAGAAGAGATGCTACTCTTGAAGTTCAGGGGGGATGTACGAATCCACATCCAATTCGTCTCCACAGGCGATAATCAATTCCGAGCTTTCAGGCGTCATGAAAACGCCCATGCGTTGACAAACCAGTCCTTCCATCATCGGTTCAACATGAACGTGTCGACCGACTTCAAAGCGGTGGGCCATGCGAATCAACTCTGTGCCGAGCCCAATCATGGCATTTCGGCTCAATGAAATCATCACTCTTGGTTGTTGTCTTGCACTTTCTCCATTTTGGTCCAATACAAGTACCGTCCCAACATTATCCGCCAGCTGCTCAAACTCATCATTCTCATCATCCATCAAATCAAATTCGTACCGCATTCGTACCCCCTTTCTGATGCTTAGCTGTCTTTCGTTCTAAACACCGATTCCGCAATCGGATAAAGCGACATGTCAAGCTCGCAGTCTCCGGTCAGAACGAGGTCGGCGAGCACTTTCCCGATGAACGGACCGACCGTCAAGCCGGACGACCCGAGACCGTTGGCGACGAGCAACTGCTCCGCACCTGGCACGCGGCCAAGAATCGGAATCGAGTTCGGGGTGACCGGACGGAAGCCGACCCGCGTCTCAATCAGTTCGGCCTCGGCGAGTCCCGGGGCCGATTCCAGCCCTTTCGAGAGCACTTCATGAATTCCGATTGCCGTCGGCCGTGTGTCGAACGCCTTGCCCCGTTCATGCGTCGAGCCGATGACGATGCGTCCTTCTTCGAACCCGAGCAAATAGCGGCGCCGCGGCGGCATGACGACCGGCCAGTCGGACGCGTCCGTATCCGGCAGCTGTACGTGCACGATTTGCGCTTTCTCGCCAGCGACACGGGCCGTGTAGCCGATCGGCTCCATCAACTCGGGCAACCACGCCCCGCAAGCGAGCACGATCTCATCCGCCTCATAGCGGACTCCGTCACACTCGACGTGATAGCCGTCCGCTTCAACGAGGACGGCCGAACCGTCAATCAAGGTCACGCCTCGTTTCACGGCGACTCGTTCGAGCGCCGCTCTTAACTTCTCCCCATCGACGCGTGCCCCGCCTTCGACGAGGAGGGCGTCATATTCGTCCGAGAGCGGCGGGAACAATGCTCTCGCTTCTTCTGCAGTCAACCGGGTCAAGTCGCCGATTTCCGGGGCTTCTTCCCGGCGTAGCACCATCCGTTCTTGCATCTCGTTCAATTTTTTGTCTTCGTGCAAGGCGAGCGTCCCGACGCGTTTATAGCCGGTATCCGTCTCCCCTTCTCGCTTCAAATCGTCGACGACGGTCGCGTAGTAGTGCGCACCGCCTTTAGCGAGCGCGTACCAAGCCTTGTTCCGGCGCTGGGCGATCCACGGACAGACGATGCCCGCCGCCGCGTCGGTCGCTCGACCCTTTTCTTTCCGGTCGATGACGGTGACGTCGGCTTGTCCGGCCAGATGGTACGCGGTCGAGATCCCGACAATTCCTGATCCAATCACAATCACTTTTTTCATAGCATTCGCGCCATCATCGGTTCGATGACGGCTTCACATCCTTTCTTTTCATAAAAAATCACCGGCCCGAAGGCCGATGATCAGTCGCGCATGGCGAGGCGATACAGTAAATCAAGAATTTCAATGTAGAGCCAGATAAGCGTCACAATTAAACCGAACGCCGCGACCCATTCGAGCTCTTTTGGAGCCCGGCTCTCGACTTGACGAGCGATATAGTCGAAATCAAGCACGAGCGCGAGCGAGGCGATGATGACGATCACAAATTGCACGCCGATGGCGAGCGGTGACGAGCCCGTCATGAACGGGAGTCCTGAACCGAAGAAACTCATCCCGATTTGAACGAGATAGAGCAACATGACCGTAAAGATCGCGGCCGTGACGCCGGCGCGGAACTTTTGCGTCACTTTGACGAGACCCGTCGAGTAGACGAACCACATCGCGAACGCGACGATGAACGTCGTCAACACGGCACGGCCAACGATGCCCGGAAGCATCGCTTCGAAGAAGTACGAGATTAACCCGACGAATACACCTTCGACGATACCATACAATGGCGCGACGACCGGAGCCGTCCTCGGTTTGAACGTGATGACGAGTGCCAAGACCAAACCAAGGATGAGCGAGCCGATCATGAGCGGAAACAGCAATGCTTCCCCGATTGTCGGCACGAGCATCCACGTCGTTCCGGCGGCTGCCGTGACGAGCAAGAGTAACGTGAACACTTTCGACCACGTACCGGCTTTCGTCATCGGCGTGGCGCTATAAGCTGTTGTCTCCATTGATTTACGGAGAACTGGATTCGATTTAAGCTTCAACTGTCGTTAACCCCTTTATTCTATTTTCAGTTCTTGGCCATGACTTTGATGAATTCCCGCATATAGTCAGGCAGGTCAGGCGGACGGCGGCTCGAGACGATATGACCGTCGACGACGACCGGCTCATCGTGCCAAACCGCACCCGCGTTTTCCATATCATCTTTAATGCCCGGTGTGCTCGTGACGTTGACACCATCAAGAATCTTCGCTGAAATCAATACCCAGCCAGCGTGACAGATTTGACCGATCGGCCGCTTCTCGTCATGCATATAGCGGACGAACCCTTTCACTGAATCGAATCGGCGCAACAAGTCTGGTGACCAGCCACCTGGGACGAGGATAGCGTCGTATGATGAGATGTCGACGTCATCGAACGCGATGTCCGATTTGGCTGGAACGCCGTACTTACCGATATAGGCGTGATCCGCCTTCTCGCCGGCGAGGATGACGTTTGCGCCTTCCTCGCGTAACCGATGGACCGGATACCATAATTCTAAGTCTTCAAAGTCGTCACTGACGATTTGCAGGACATTCTTACCTTGTAATTGCATCGAATCCCTCCCTTTATTTGTCTTTCACAAGTATACCCTATAAGACACGTGGCGAAAACAGGGACGATTGACGAAACGCACGTCGCTTAACTTGAATCAATTTGCTTGTGCCACGGTCATGATCACATTCCCAGCCTTTCCTCCGGCATCAACGTATCGATGCGCCGCGACGATGTCCTCGAGCGGATAGACCGAATCGATGACAGCCTTTAACTGCCCGGCTTCAAACAGCTCTTTCAAGAAAGTTAGATCCTCTTTCCGTTCACTCGCAGGTCCTTGTCCGGCGACAGAACTGAATTTCCCGTGTTCGGCGACATGCTTCCGGGCCAAACGCTTATCGATGTTCCCAGCCGCATCGAATACGGTGTCGTATGTGGTCAGTTTCTCGTCGTAGCCGTCTATGGTGTAGTCAATCACGATATCCGCGCCGAGACTTTTGACGAGTTCGAAGTTCCGCTCCCGACAGACTGCCGTTACGTGAGCCCCGTAATATTTCGCGATTTGAACGGCCATCGAACCGACTGCTCCGGAGGCTCCGTAAATCAAGATGGTCTTCGCTTGTTCGATGTTTACTTTGCGCAAAAAATGAAGGGCTGTCGTCCCACCAAACGGCAAGCTGGCCGCTTCGATAAAACTAGCGTTTGTCGGCATACGTTCGATACATTTATTCGCTTTGACACACGCATATTCGGCATAGCCGCCGAACCGCATCCCGGTCAGCGCATAGACACGGTCACCGACCTTGAAGTCTTCAACGCGACTACCCGTCTCGACGATCTCCCCTGCCAAAACGACACCAAGAATCGGTTGGCGCGGCGCCTTGAAACCGACGATGACTCGCATCGGGAGCTTACCTAGAGCCGGTACATCAAGAGCCCGTAATCGACGGTCGCCGGAATGGACGGCAGAGGTGTGAACTTTGATCAACAACTCATCCGATTTTGGCACAGGCTTGTCGACCTCTCGGAGCTGTAACACGTCAGGTGGCCCATATCCGGTACAAATCACTGCTTTCATCGTAACCCTCCTCTTAAGACGTGCAGTAGTTACTAATGAATTCACCGTCTCAATAAAATAAAACCAGATGGAAAAGTCATCTGGTTCCTGGAATGAGTTTTTCATCAAACAAGCTGAGGAATAAGAATGACCGCCAACAGAAAAACGGAAGTGATTTTTACTTTGTTACGATTCAATGCGAAAGGAAGCAGAAATAACCCAAGAAAAGTAATGGCAAGGGCGATAAGTCCATGGATGAAGTACCCTTCAGTGGATGCGATTGGGATGCTGATCACATGAATGGTTGGATTTAAGAAAAAGCCCATCGTTTCAAAAACAAGATTTCCGATTAGGCCAAGGCTCAGTAAGCATACGGATAATATGAAAATTAATGATTGCTTCTTCACGATAATCCTCCTTTTGAACGTTCATCAATCAACATGACAAGGTAGACTCGTTTGTCTTCTTTATTATAAACAATCACATATTATTTATGGAAAAAATTTCAACCAGTTCGGTTACAATGAGATTGATTCTAATCAATTTATTGAAAGAACTTTCATACGAAGGAGGCTCACTATGAAGACGTGCTACTATCTTGGATGGTTCAAGGATTTTTTCCCAACTCATTTGGCAGATGCCTTGTCACGAGACGTGACAAATCGGCAGTCCCTCGTAATGATCAGCTCGGACCCTGCCTCAAATGCGGAAAATGGTGTTATCGAGCTATCGTGGTTACAGGAAGCCGGCATCTTGTTCAACGACTATCACGTAATCAATTATGAAACGGACCGAACTAATGCAAAACATCTTCTTAAAGTAGCTTCGATGATCTTCTTGTTAGGTGGGGACACCGTCAAGCAAAATCAGTTCATACATGAATATGACCTAATCCAATCGATTCAACAAAGCGACGCCATCGTCATAGGCGCTAGTGCAGGCGCAATCAATATGTCTTTGTCTTGGTTATGCTCGCCATACATGGGTTATGAGGTTTCAACCCCAACGGTTTTCCAGGGCGTGGCCCTCAACGATTTTTCGGTGCTCTCCCACTTCGATCTCGAACATCACATGCACATCGTCAAGCAAGAGCTCGCCCTCTTATCCGAAGAATTACCCATCTATTTGTCGAACAAAGATTGTGCACTTCGTGTTCAAGGTGATCAAGTCGATATCTTCGGAGACGTTTATTTGTATGCGAATCGAAACATAACGAAGCTATCTGAGACCACATCTTTCCATACAGATTAGTCCCTCCCATTACGAAATGGTTTCATGTTAAATCCGAGATAATTATCGCTTGCAAATTCTGTATATAGAAATCGAAACGTTATGTCGTCAATATATTGTGTTATAATGAGTGCGTCTTTTTGTAAATTTTTGAACGAGAAAGGGGACTTCCCACATGAAACAATACCATGATTTATGCACCCATATCCTCGAGCACGGGGTCGTCAAAGAAGACCGCACCGGGACCGGGACGACGAGTGTGTTCGGCTACCAGATGCGTTTCAACCTTCAGGACGGGTTCCCCCTGATCACGACGAAGAAATTACATACGCGTTCCATCATCCATGAACTGCTCTGGTTCATCACCGGCAACACGAACGTCAAATACCTTCAAGACAACGGGGTCCGCATTTGGAACGAGTGGGCCGACGAGGACGGTAATCTCGGTCCTGTCTACGGGGCGCAGTGGCGCTCGTTTCCGAAACCAGACGGCACGACTGTCGACCAGCTCGCGCAAGTAATCGAGCAAATCAAAACGAACCCTGACTCGCGCCGACTCATCGTCTCGGCCTGGAATCCAGGGCAACTTGAAGACATGGCGTTGCCGCCGTGCCATCTCATGTTCCAGTTTTACGTCGCGGACGGCAAATTGTCGTGCCAGCTCTATCAACGAAGCGCTGACACGTTCCTCGGTGTCCCGTTCAATATCGCGTCTTACGCCTTGCTCACTCATATGGTCGCCCATGTGACCGGGCTTGAAGTCGGAGACTTCGTCCATACGCTCGGCGACGCCCACATTTATCATAATCACCTCGAACAAGTGAAGCTGCAATTGACGCGTGAGACACGACCGCTCCCGACATTGAACATTTTGCGTGACGTATCATCCATCGAGGACTTCCGGTTTGAAGACTTCGAGATCGTCGGCTATGACCCTCATCCACACATTAAAGGAGAAGTGAGCGTATGATCATCCACGTCGTCGCAATCGGGAGCAATCGGGAAATCGGGAAAGATAACGCCTTGTTGTGGCGCCTGCCCGATGACTTGAAACAGTTCAAAGCTGTCACGACGGGTCAGACGGTCGTCATGGGACGAAAGACGTTCGAATCGATTGGTCGACCACTTCCGAACCGTCGTAATATCGTCGTCACGTCGGACCGCACCTTCTCGGCTGAAGGCGTCGACGTCTGGCACGACCTCGGATCGCTTAACACCGAGACGACAGACCTTTATATCATCGGTGGCGCGACGCTCTATGAGCAGACGCTCTCGATGACGGACCGGTTTTATGTCACTGAAGTCGACGGTACGTTCGAGGCGGACACGTATTATCCAGCCCTGCCGGACGGGCTCACCGTGACGGACGAACAGTTCCACCCGGCCGACGAACGGCATGCCTATAGCTTCACTTTCCGTCAATATGACAAAAGGGACATCGACTGAGTCGACGTCCCTTTTTTTAGTCTGGTAATTTCTCGAGCCATTGCTCAATCTTTTCAGTGATGGCGTCATGATGGTCCCGTTCGGCCAAGTCGTCGTACAGCGTCCCAAGTTCGAGCGCGGTTCGTTTTGACACAGCCAAAATATGGCTGTACTTGCCGCGTTGCTCTTTGACGGCCGAGAGCGTCCCTTTCGTCTCACTCGTCCCCGAGTCATCAAGGATGAACATTTCCATATGATCGTTACAAGCATAATGATCATACGGACGATAGATGACTTCGTAACGTCGGTGTTGCTTCGGTAAGCGCTCGGCGAGCAAAGCGTACTTCTCAGGACTCATTGTCACGTAAGCGAGCCTTTTCTCCTCGCGGACAGCTGACGAGTAGCGGATGATTCGATTGCGTCCATCGCGCTTCGCCTTGTAGAGCGCCTCATCGGCATAGGCACACCATTCGCCGAGCGTCATCCCGGTCTGACAGACACGAGTATAACCGATCGATACGGTAACGTGATGTTCATATGTAAATGTCATCTCCTCGATGCGACTGCGGACCCGTTCAAGCACCGCATCGACAACGTGACGCTCTGACACGTTGAGGATAATGAGAAATTCTTCCCCGCCGTAACGAATCAACTCATCACTCGAGCGAATCGCTAAGCGAATCTCCTCGGCGACGCGATGTAACACGTCATCCCCGTAGGCATGACCGAACGTATCATTCAGCTGCTTGAAATGGTCGATGTCGAGCAGGGCGAGCGTGAAGCTCTCACCGGAACGCTCAAGTCGGGACATGAAGCGGCTGAATGTCGCTTTCAAATATTTACGGTTAAAGGCGCCCGTCAATTCGTCGACGAGCAGCGCGTTCGAGACGAGCCGGGCCTTCTCGATGTGATGTCCGAGGCGAACGAGCCGCTCTTCCATCGGTATCCACTCTTCCCAATAGTCATCGAAGCCGTAAGAATAAGCGGCCAAGCGATAATGTTCATTCGTTCCGATCACGATGAGCGGTACGTACAGTTTCTTCATCTTACTGACGAATGATTGAATCGCCCGCTCCGGGAAGCGGGCCCACAGTTCGACATCCATGATGATAGCTTTCGGGACATCTTCATAATCATATTCGACGGCCTCTTCTAACGTCTGTAAGAAGACTGGACGTGCCCCGAGTTTTTCGACACGCGGTTTATAGCGGCTGAACGTTGAGAAACTGTTTGATAAAATGAGGACGAGATCTTCGTCTTCTTGTTCGATGCCTAGGACGGTGTGGATATAACGTTTCACTGGGGCGATCAAAGCCATGGCCTCGGCTTGCGTCAAGACCGGTGGCAATTCACGCACGTCAGACTCGACACGACTGAAAATCTCAAGCAAGTGCATCAAGCGACGATGCTTCACTTCTTGCTTCATCCAATCTAATAAAAACTCGATCTCTGTTGTTTGAATCTGTCTCGCGCTCGTGATTTGCGCCAAGATAGTATGTATACGATCTGTGAGTTGCTGTTGCTTCATTCCCGACCCCCCCAGTTTCGTTCTCCCCGATCTATGCTTATGTCTATGATTATGCGACTTCATCCCCGAAAATACAACTATTTCCTCATTTTCCGCCTATTGTTTGACAGTAAGATAGTCCTTATGACTCATTACCTCATGAAAAAGAGCGGTCAAAGACCGCTCTTTCCTTATTTTCCAACTTTTAGGTTAGGAGATGTCATCTCTTCTGGTCGAATCCACTCGTCGAACTGCTCTTCCGTCAAGAGTCCGGTCTCGAGCGCCGCTTCTTTCAACGACGTCCCGTTTTTATGGGCGAGCTTCGCGATTTTGGCCGCATTCTCATAACCGATGTGCGGGTTGAGCGCTGTCACGAGCATGAGCGAACGCTCGACGTTGTGCGCGATCACGTCCAAGTCTGGTTCGATCCCGATGGCGCAATGCACGTCGAACGAATGCAGACTGTCCGTCAACAGGCGGCACGTCTGGAGGAAGTTATACATGATGACCGGTTTGAACACGTTCAACTCGAAGTTTCCTTGGCTCGCCCCGAATCCGATCGTCGCATCATTACCGAGCACTTGGGCCGCGACCATCGTCAACGCCTCACTCTGCGTCGGATTGACTTTCCCAGGCATGATCGAGCTACCAGGCTCGTTCTCTGGAATCAAAATCTCGCCGATGCCGGCACGCGGACCTGACGCGAGCCAACGGACGTCGTTGGCGATTTTCATCGCATCCATGGCGAGTGCTTTCAAGGCACCATGGGTGAACACGAGCTGATCGTGGCTCGTGAGCGCATGGAACTTGTTGACGGCCGTTATGAAACGTTTGCCGGTCTCTTGCGAGATTTTCTCGGCCACGACTTCGCCGAACTGGGGATGAGCGTTGATGCCCGTCCCGACCGCCGTCCCGCCAAGGGCGAGCTCTGTCAACGGTTCGAGCGTGCGCTCGATCATCTGTTTCGAGAGCTCGAGCATGCGGACCCAGCCGCTGATTTCTTGACCGAGCGTGACCGGCGTCGCGTCTTGCAAGTGCGTCCGACCAATCTTGACGATGTCCATGAATGACTCGGCTTTTTTCGCGAGCGTCGCGTGGAGCGCCTCGATTGACGGCAACACATGGTCCTCGACCGCAAGGATGGCTGCGATATGCATCGCCGTCGGATACGTGTCGTTCGAGCTTTGGGACTTATTGACGTCGTCATTCGGGTGAATCGTCAGCGTTTGACCACGCTCTTTTAACTTATCATTCGCCAAGTGGGCGATGACTTCGTTCACGTTCATGTTCGACTGTGTCCCTGAACCCGTCTGCCAGACGACGAGCGGAAACTCGGCGTCATGTTTTCCGGCGACAATCTCATCGGCGACTTCGGCGATGACGTCGGCTTTCGCTTGCTCCAATACACCGAGCTCGGCGTTAGCGAGTGCGGCACCTTTTTTCAAAATCGCAAAAGCATGTACGACCTCGAGCGGCATCTTTTCCGTCCCGATTTTAAAGTTCTCTAGACTGCGCTGTGTTTGGGCTCCCCATTTGGCTGAAGCTGGAACGTTGATTTCCCCCATCGTGTCCCGTTCGATCCGATATTCCATGAAAATTCCCCCTCTTTTTTTGACTACGCTTTCATTTTAGCGAAACTTTTGCAAAAAAGAAATCATTCCCCTGCAATTGACAAAAAGTCGGGCCAAAGCCCGACTCTCATCCTGTTATCAATGCATGTTTCGCCACGTCATGGGCCCGATTCTCTACCCGCGGAATCCATTTGATGAACTTGTTCGGCAATTCGTCATAAAGCGTCAGCGCCTGGACGAACAAAGGACGCACCGATTGGTCTTTTAAGAACCGCTGCTCGAGCGCTCGTACGACCGTCTCGGCGTCTGAATAGAACATAAACGTCGATTCGCCCGTCAGCTCGTGCGCTTGTTCGAGGGCGAACGCGAGCGCGGCGAGTTCGGCTTGAACGCTCGTCAGCCCAACGCGTTTGGCGATGTACGTGGACACCGTGCCGTCGGTCGCCTTGACCCAGACACCAAGACCGTTCTCACCTAGCTCTTGGTTCGTCGCCGCATCAAAATAAATGTGTACCAAAGCGATACGCCTCCCAATCGGTCTCAATCGGTGCATGGATATCGATGAGCGAGAGACGTTTCGACAGGAGCGCCACTTCTTCTTGCCCGTCGAGCTTCTTCGCAAATTTCCGATGCGCCTCTTGAAGCGCTTCTTGCCTCAAAATGTCATATAACGCTTCGACCGTGTCGTATGACTGAACAAGAATCGTCGCCGTCTTTGGTCCGATGCCGCGGACGCCTGGAATATTGTCCGAGGCATCACCTTGGAGCGCCTTCACATCGACGAACTGGCCGGGTCGTATTCCATAAGTCGTCTCGAACACGTCCTGGTTCATCATCATTTCTTCCCCTTTTTTCGGGACGATTTGAAACACGTTCGGGGAAAGTAGCTGATGCAAATCGCGGTCAGACGAATACATATATGATTCGCCCGGGAAGGCGGTCGCGACGGCCCCGATCAAATCATCGGCCTCGTAACCGGCGAGTTCGGACTGAAAAATCCCGCGCTCGCTCAACGCTGCCCGCAACTTGACGTAATCGTGGAACAACGGTTCCGGTAAGCCGGTGCGAGTCGCTTTATAGTCCGGAAACAAAGCGTAACGATGCGTCGTCTCGCGTGGTCCGTCCCAAAAGAAAGCGATATGCGTAAAATCGTTCGTCCACCCATCAACTTTACGGAGCAGACCTTTCACCGTCACATCGGGATCGAGCGCCCGCCGACGCTCTGTGGCAAAATAATAGCGCGACAGGAGGTTAAACCCGTCGACTAACATCAATTTCATCATGTATTCACCTCACAAGCTTGTAATCCGCGCGCGAGCGCGTCTCGGTCGAGATTCTTCCCAATCCAGACGAAGACGGAGCGCGAGTCGTCGCTCGGTTCGTTGGCGAACGTCGCCCCCATCAGTTGATTCGTCGCTTGGACGACGAATTTCGACGCTTCTCCGTCCAATCGGACGATCGCCTTCAAACGATAGACATCATCTTCATAGTGCATGAGCACCTCGCGCACGTATTGAGTGACGCGTTCCCGTTTGAGCGGCACGTCCGTTGTGAGCGTGACGGCCCGCAGTGAAGAGACGGACGTATGACCGGCCGTCAGTTGCCCGAGGAGTTGCTCGTCGACGCGTGAAAGCTGGAACGTATTTTCCGTCAAATCATAGTCCCCGACTGTCTGGACCGTCTCGATGACCCGAACGGTCGGATTTAGCGCTTTAATCCGCTCATGCGCTTGTTCGAGCGTGACGTCATCGACGAGGTCGACTTTGTTCATCAGAATCACATCCGCATAGGCGATTTGATGGATTCCTTCTATAAACAACTCACGGTCCATTTGACTGGCATCGACGACCGTCAAAATCGCCGTCAGCTTGAACCGTGTCCGTAAATAATCATCGTAATAAATCGTCTGAATGATCGGTGCCGGATCGGCGACACCAGTCGTCTCGATGACGATTCGGTCGAACGTGTCCTTCGATGCAAGCTGATAGAACGTCTTGCTCAAATCGCTTTGAATCGAGCAACAGATGCAACCGTTCGACAACTCGATCTGCTCTTGGTCCATCTTGACGATCAACTGTTCGTCGATATTGACCGATCCGAGCTCGTTGACGATGACGAGCAGCCGCTCGTCTGTCGCTTCTAGCAAGCGATTCATATAGGTCGTTTTTCCGGCGCCTAAAAAACCGGTCACCAATTGCACGGGAATCATGTACTGCACCTCACCTTATAAATTTTCGTGGACCCGCGCCCATTTCTCATAGCGCGCATCCAGCAAGTCAATCAAATGAAGCATCCACGCTTCTGTCGTGACCGGTAACACGCTCGAGCCCCACTCGCGCTTGCCGTGGTGGGATAAAATCATATGCCAAATCCGGTGATGGGCGTCGAGCGGCAACGTGACGCTTGCTGCTTGTTGACTCTTCTCGAACAACAGTCCGCCGTACGGCATATGTCCAATCAAGCTCCCCATCGGATTGATCGAGATTCCGGTCGTCTCACTCATGCCATTGACCGAGAACAGTTGCTCGAACCGTTTCGGAGACGACAGCAAATGGCTGTATTCGAACAGCTTGCCGATATCATGGAATAAAATCCCGAGCGCGAGCTCGTCCCAACGAAGCGGCTCTTTTAACTCAGCGATGGCCTCACAGGCCGCATAGAGCGACTCGAACGTGCCTCGGAACGCCTGTTCAACTTTTACACCGTTCATCGTATTCCATACATCTACTTTATGCAACTGCTCGGCCTCTTTGATGACCCGGAACGCCATCGCCAAATGGTCATCTTGTTCTTGGATGCGATAGCCGAGTCGAAGCATGCAGACCGTGTGCTTTAATAAGCCACCGACATAGTTGTGATGATGGTACAGCGCGGCCGGTGCAAGGACGAAATCGTCCCAATAGCGGTCGAGGAGTGACATCGCGATCGCTTGATAGTCAGGCGAGAGCGTCGACAGAATCGCGAACAGTTCGTCGGCGTATTGCTCCATCGTCTCGTCCCCCGGGAGACCTGGCAAAAGCGACACCGCTTCGTCCCGGGCAATCGGTTTGGCCCGGTCGATGGTAATCGACTTGGCGCCGTCCGGTTTCGGATAGACATCGATTTTCCCTTCGAGCTCGATGACACCTGACTCGTAAATCGGCAATAACTGGTCTTCGTTGCCATGCAACCACTGCTTCGCACGGATGAGTCCGCTTGATGTCGTCAAATTCAGTTGCAACCACTTCGCGCCGGACTTACCCTCGCGTACTTCGACCGTACTGACGAGCGCTTTCGTCTGGACCGGCGTCCCGTCTGTAAGATCGGATAACCGTGTCGACGCTTTTTCGACGGCCGGAAGTTGAAACCGGGTCCGGTCGAAGCCGCTCTCCGCTATCGGATCAATCTGTTGGTAATAGTTCATGTACAATGCCCTCCTTCTTCTCTTTGCCCATTGTATCGTGTTTTACGCTTCGAGGCGAACATACTTTCGTTATAGGTCATGAAGTTTCCTAAATCATATTGAAAGCGCTTTCTATAATTGTTACGATAAAGGTAGCTAGATAAAGGGGGAACTCACATGATTTCATTGGTAGATACGTACGAACGGTTGATCGCAACAGGGGAAGCGACACGTTACGCCACTACGCACTCGACAATCGGCAGTATTTTACAGGCATCGACTTGTCCGGTCTCGCATCACGAACTCGTCACGGCGGTCTCGGGGCATGCCGGAAACCCATATACGCCAGACCAACTCGTCGACTCGGTCATCGAGCACGAGATGAAAGGAGCGATGGCCGTTCTGGTCGTCGCCGGTTATCCGATTCAAACACCGCTCGCTAAGGCCGTCGTTTTATCGGCATTCGCCCGAACGAACCGGATGAATATCGATAAACTGAAAGAACTCGGTCATGCCGACCTGCTCGTACGCATCCAGTCGGCCGAACGGTCATGGAAACGGACATATACCCACTTGTATCGGTCGGCACCGACAAAGCTCTGTGACCAGCTCGACTCGCTGCTCGGCGGTTGCGCCATCCATCGTGTGATCGAAGCACTCGATCTCGATCCGAACGTCAAAACGGCATAAAAAAAGAGCGGTCCCCGGGCCGCTCTTTCTTATGACTTCAATTATCCTTCTGTCACTTCGACCGCTTCTGGTTCGAACAACGTGACGTTCCGCGCTGGTGAGAACGTTGAAATCGCATGTTTATAAATCAACTGTTGGCGCCCTTCTGATTCGACGATGACCGTGAAGTTGTCAAACGATTTGATGACTCCCCGAATTTGAAATCCGCTGACTAAAAAGACGGTCGTCGGCACCATTTCTTTGCGTAATTGATTTAAAAAATGGTCTTGGATGTTATAGCTAGCTTTCATGTTGCATTCCCCCTAGTCTATGTCTCTTTCAAATAATCGGAATTTTCGAAAAAACTCCTCAACTTCATCATAAATATTTTGATACGATAGTTCAAATGATTTTCGTCCCATATCGACCCAAATCCCATCAAATTGATGACGGAACCAGGTTAATTGACGTTTTGCGAACTTGCGCGTGTGCTGTTTGAGCATCTCGGTCATCTGTTCCCGTGTCATCAATCCTTCGATATATGGAACGACTTCCTTGTAGCCGATGGCGCGCATCGCTTGCGTGTCTCGGTAACCGGCCGCGAGCAAGCGCTCGACTTCCTCGATGAGACCTGCTTCGAGCATCAAGTTGACACGAAGGTTGATGCGCTCATAGAGCACGTCCCGGTCGGCATGCAACACGAACAATTTGTAGGCGTAATGCTGGGATGGAAGGCTATCCATCGCCTGAGCGTCCCCTTGCAGTGCGACTTCGAGGGCTCGGATGACACGGCGGACGTTATTCGGATGAATGCTCTCGGCCCGTTTTGGGTCGAGCGACCGCAGGCGGGCATGCAGCGCCTCGGGGCCATTCGCCTCCGCCTCTAACTCGAGCGACTCGCGCAAAGCGTTGTCGACCGGTCGCTCCGTGAACTCATAGTCATATAAAATCGATCGGATATACAGGCCGGTCCCGCCGACTAAAATCGGCAATTTCCCGCGCGCGTAGATATCATCGATCGCCGCCCGGGCCAACGTTTGAAATTTGGCGACGCTCATCGCCTCGTCCGGGTCACAAATATCAATCAAATGATGCGGGATTCCTTCCGCTTCCTCGACCGTCACTTTCGCCGAACCGATATCCATCCCTCGGTACACTTGGACCGAATCGCCCGATACGATTTCGCCGTTGAACGCTTTGGCGAGCTCAATCCCTGTCTTCGTCTTCCCGACAGCGGTCGGTCCGACGAGGACGATGACTGGTGTTTGTTCCATCCTTGTCACTCCTCAAACGAAAGACCGTTCCAAAAAGGAAACGGTCCGTTAAATTCTTCTCTTAATTGTATCATCAAACACGACCGCAAACAGCATCCATCCGCATAATAATAATCCCATCAGTAAAATTAAGCCATCACTCATCCGTGGTCGCCTCCTTTACGTACCTCATTCCCACTTTTCACATTTTAGACACAATTGAATGCGTAAAAAAACGACGCTCACGATGAGCATCGTTCATTGTGTCACTTCGAGAAATCGGCGCTGGCGCCACATCGTCAATCCGAAATAAAGAATCGACGTACCACTAGCGGCCCACCACATGACATTATAGAGCGGTGTCATCAAGTTGGCGAGACCGAACAGTGCTGGAATGATCAACGTCAACCAAGCAAGGACGAATGCGACCCGGGCCGTCAACCCGTCAATTTGGCGACCGAGGCCCATGCCCATAAAGAAGAGCCCCCATAAGAACGCCCAAAACAACCACGTGCCCGCTCCCATCATATCGCCCGTCGAGAATCCGATCAACGCATAGAAAACGGCTGAAATCGAGACGAAGAGTGAGAACCAACCAACCCCCCGCCCATCGAGGTCGAACAAGAATGTCACACCGACGTATAAATACGTGAAGGCGAACAAGTAGATGCTTGCAAACCCAAACATCTCCGCTGAACTCGCTCCAACGACGAGCCACGTCGCGATGAACGTCTGCAATAGACCGGTAAACAGACTGAATACACCCGCACTCTTGACGTCCACTTTCCCGAATAAGACGAGGCTGTTAATGAACAGTGCCACGCCACCAAATAATAAACTAATATTCCCCACACTCATTGCTCCTTCGTACAGATGTCTGACGTCTAATTTTATATACGTCCACTGTAACGTGAATTCGCTTTCAGTGCAAGCGGAGAAATGGACGGTCACGGACTCGACAAACGTTACTCGTTTTCGAGCGTCGCAATAGCTTCATCGATTCGTTCCTGTTCACCTTCTGAGAAAGTTGGAAATTGGGGATCAATCTTCTCTAGGACATCAATCATGACCGTCGAGACGATATAACGGGCGTACCAATTATCATCTGCCGGTAGCACATACCATGGGGAGCGCTCCGTCGCCGTGTTCGACAACATATCCTCAAAAATGGCCTGGTAATCGTCCCAATGCTTTCGTTCCTCGACGTCGCTGAACGAGAACTCCCAATTCTTGCTTGGGTCTTTCAATCGTTCGAGCAGGCGGTCGCGTTGAACTTTTTTTGACACATTGAAGAAAAATTTAATGACCGTGAATCCGTTCTCGTTCAAGTATTGCTCGAAATCGTTGATCTGTCGATAGCGCATTTTCCATACCGACTCTTTGTCTTCCTCGTCCGGGATGACCTCTTCTCCGAGCAGGTCATGAACCCGCGGGGCAATCACTTCTTCATAGTGCGACCGGTTCAAGATACCGACTTGGCCTCGTTCCGGCATGAGGTCATGCATTCGCCATAAGTAATCGTGTTTCTTTTCCGTGTCCGACGGTTTTTGGAACGCGTTCGTCTTCAGCCCTTGCGCGTTCAAGTTCGAGAAGATATAACTGATCGCCTCATCTTTGCCCCCGGCATCGAGTGCCTGCAAGACGACGACGACTCCTTTCTTCGACTCCGCGTAAAGCTTCCAATGCAACTCTTTCAATCGTTCGACGCTCTTGGGGATCAATTCATTCTGTAATGTCTCATCGGACGGACGATCTTGTATCGTGGTGGGGAAATCGCTCAGGCGAATCCCGTTGTTATGGTCAATGCGAAAAGATTGAATGTCCATATATCCTCCTTGACTCAATTAAATTCTAAGAACATCTCATATTTACCCTGTTTCGATTAAAAATAGCGGCACACAAAAAATCCTTTCCGCCGAAGCGAAAAGGATTCGTTTGAACTTAGTAGATGCCGACCGCGTCGAACGATTTGGCCGCAGCGACCGCTTGTGTGCTCGTCGCACCGTGCAAGTCTTTTGCCGATTGAACGACCGCTTGACGTAAGCTTGAGAAGTTTGAAGTCGGTGTCAAGTAGACGGTAAGGGCACGGTAGTAGATGTCCCCCATCTCCATGACGCCGATGCCTTGAACCGATACGCCGTAGTGTGAACCGCCGGCTGCCAAGAGGTAAGCCGCCTTGTTGACGATTCCTGAGTTGATATGAACGCCCCCGTTGTCTTGCGTCCCTGTGTAACGGACCGAGTAGTGATCCGGGTCACCATATGCTGCCGGATTCGACATCGAGCGGAGACCGTCCCCTGCCACGCCCGGCGTGTAGATGTCTTCCCCGACCAACCAGTCGAAGTTCGAGCCGACACTATATTCCGCGACCGTACCGAAGATATCCGATACCGCCTCGTTGATGGCACCTGATTCATTTTGATAGATCAAACCGGCCGTATATTCGGTGACCGCGTGTGACAATTCATGCGCGACGACGTCAAGGGCGCCAGAGAGGTATGTGAACGTTTGCCCGTCCCCATCACCATACACCATCTTGCTGCCGTCCCAGAACGCGTTGTTATAGCTACGGCTATAGTGGACCGTCGAGTTGAGGGCCGCGCCGTTGTTATCGTAACTGTTGCGTCCATAAGTATTCTTGAAGAAGTCGTACGTCTTCGTCGCGTTGACATGGGCGCTGACCGCAGCCCGGTCGTATGTCGTATTCAACACGTTATCGACATCGGCCCAAAGTGAACCTGGAAGCGTCGTCCGGTTTTTCGCATCATATGTGTAGATGCCTTTGCCACGTGTCGAGTCTTGGAGATAGTAATATGAACCGCTCTTCGTCGTCTTGAACGTTTGGCTCTGACCAAGGACGTCGATTCCCGTGCCCGTATACGTCGTACCTGTGACACCGTTCGTCGGTTTGGCGTGTGCCAATTGGTTGTACTTGTTCAATACGTTCCCACTTGCCGCATCGATGAAGTACGTCCAGCGTGACGGCTCATCCGCATCAAGAATCGTTCCGGTCACTTCATACGCATAGACTGCTTCTTCCCCGTTCGGATAGACGACAAGTTCCGCTGCCGGCTCAAGCTCGTATGCACCTTTGTGGCCGACAAGCTCTTTATAACGAGCGACCGCTTTTTGTTCATTCAGTTTGATTGATTTATGTAATCCTTTGAGTTGTTTCGTGTCATCGACGACCGTTTTCAATTGGCCATCATTATCGACGACACCGACGACGATCCCACCGAAGACCGGTACACCGTCAACCGTCTGTTGTAATTTGACGACTTGTCCGACTTTGTCACGCTTCGATTCGAGCGTTTTGAATTCGCCTTTCGCTTTCGCATACTCTTTGACGATTGTCGTCGGAGCCTCATTCGATGGTTTCGTCAACGTGCCCGACTTGAGTTCCGCCGCGCCGACGAGTTGTGGCACGAGCAAGACACCTGCGATGAGTGATGTCGATAAAACTTTTTTCATATGTGTTTCCCTCCTTATGTGGTGTCTCCTACTTTACATAGTTTCCCACATTTAAGGTATCCAACTTTTTAATTATTTTGACAATTCAAATTATTAAGACATTTGGACTAGCTCAGCGTCTTGATTAGTCGAATCAGCCATAATAAAAAAAGCGTCACCGTGGAAGGTGACGCCGATGATCAATAGACATCTTTTTGAGTGAAGTGGTAGAACGCATACGCGAGCGCGGCGAGCGACCAGACGAATATGACGATGAGCGAGAACGGCAACGTCATCCCATCAATCGGTGGGGCCTGGCCTTCAAGATAGGTATGAAGACCGAAGTTGACGTTGACCAAATATTTCGAGCTGTCCCAATTCGACCCGAGCGATGTGAGCAACGGTCCTGAAATGAGGACGGCCATCATAATCCCAATCCCGGTCGCCGTGTTCTTGACGATGACCGAGATCATGAGCGCAATCGTCCCAACGGCAGCGACGACGAACCAGGATAAGCCGACCGACATGAGCAAGTATTGCCACATCGGCAGCGTATGGACGAAGTCGGTCGAGAACGTCCCCGTCGACGAGGCTTGGAAACCTGTCAAGATCGGGGCGGTCCATCCGTCCCAGCCGAGCACAATGCCGGAGATGGCATAACTGACGAACGCCGTGATAAAGATGAGAATCGACGTATATAAGAGCGTCGTCATCCATTTGGCGAGCAAGATTTTAAAGCGCCGGACCGGACGGGACAACAGTGTCTTGATTGTACCGTCATTATGCTCCCCGCTGACGATATCGGCCATCAGGACGATGATAAAGAGTGGGAGCACGAGCGTCGTCCCTTGCGAGAAGAAGACACGCATGAACGTCGGCGCCCCAGGATAGTTCGGGTTGATATCATTATCTAAGTAATATTGATTCTGTTGGACCTGGAACTCCAAAATTTGACGGAACTCGTCTTGAACGTTCGCCGAGGCGAGCCGGTTTTGCGTATCGACGATTTCTTGCTGTAAATCGACACGCCAGTCGATCGTCCCTTGTTCTTCCCGTTGTTTCTCGATTTGCCGGTAGTTGGCATATGTGAACATCGAGACGAGTACGATGAGAATGGTCGACACGACGAGAAGCCGACGTTTCTTATGAATCTTTAAGACTTCGTTCCGAATGAGGCCAAGGATTGACGGATTAGACAATATGGTCACCCCCGGTCAATGAGATAAACAATTCTTCGAGCGTCTGGACGCGTCGTTCGAGACCGAACACCTCGACACCTCGATCGAGCAAGTAGCGATTCAAGCGGGCCGTATCATCTAGATTCATCGAGACCCGAATCGTCCGTTCATCGACGACGTCGGCGTGGTCGATCGACTCGAATCCGCGGATAATCGGCAAGACTTCAAAACTGTCGGCCACGTGGACATCGACCGTCGACGCCAATTCATGAATCAATTCGTCGACCGTTCCGACTTTGACGATTTTCCCGCGCGACATGATGGCGACGCGGTCCGCGAGCAGTTCAATCTCGGCCAAGATGTGGCTCGAGACGAGGACGCTCAGTCCAGTCTCTTCGACGAGACGGCGGATGAAGAGGCGAAGGTCACGAATCCCCATCGGGTCGAGCCCGTTCGTCGGCTCATCGAGAATCAAGACACGGGGATTGTTCAACATGGCCTGGGCGATGCCGAGACGTTGCCGCATCCCGAGCGAGTACGTCTTCACTTTATCATCGATTCGTGCCGTCAAATCGACGAGATCGATCACTTCTTGAATCCGGGCCTCATCGACACCGGGCAACATCCGCGCGAAGGCGTTCAAGTTCTCACGCCCGCTCATGAACTTGTACAGTTCCGGATTCTCAACGATGGCGCCGATTTGATTCATCGCCTGAACGAATTGACGTTCGACGCTGAACCCACAAATCGAGACGGTCCCGTTCGTCGGCTTAATCAATCCGACAATCATCCGAATCGTCGTCGTTTTACCGGCCCCGTTCGGACCTAAGAAGCCGAACACTTCGCCGGGGAACACATCGAACGAGATGTCATCGATGATCGTTTTCTTACCGATTACTTTTGTCAAATGGTCTATTTTCAATGTTGGTTGCATCATCTCACCTCTCCTACATTCTATCGGACTCGAACCCATCTGTCCTATTCGAACATTCACATAGGGCAGGTTCAAACTTATTTGATATGATAGTCTCATAGAAAGTGAGGTCATCACATGAAAAATGGGAAATGGTATACGTTTTTAATTGGCTCTGTCTTCTTGACGGGCATTGCCCTATACGGTTTATGGATCGGCTATCAAGATATCGTCAATCCGCCGGAACGCACACTCTCGATTAGTGAAGATTCGAGACCGGAACCAGTCGGTGACGTGTACGTCGCCTTAGGTGACTCCCTCACACGCGGCGTCGGATCGACATCAGGTGCCGGCTACGTCCAACCAGTCGGTGCAGCGCTCGAAGAAGACGACATCCGCACACAGAATTTGGCCATCTCCGGGGCCCGGACGGAAGACTTATTGGCTCAGCTCGAGCAACCGGAAGTACGACGGACGATTGAGAACGCGCGCTATATCACGCTCACAATCGGCGGCAACGACCTGTTCAACCGCGGCGAGAACGTCGATAACTTTGAATCGGTCGATATCGAACAAGTCGTGACCGATGCGAAGACGAATTTGAATGTCATCTTCGAACAAGTTCGCGGATTGAACGACACGGCGCAAATCGTCTATATCGCCCTTTATAACCCGTTCCAAGAGAACGATAACGGCGAAGCGTTCAATCAATTGATTCTCGACTGGAACGCCTCGGCCGCCACATTCGGAAACGCACAGCGCATCGATGTGATTGACCCGTTCGCTTACGTCTCTGACGTCTCACGTGACCTCGCGACCGATCAGTTCCATCCGAGCGATCGCACGTATGAGAAATTAGCCGAGGACGTCCTGTTCATCCTCGAATAAGTAAAATGGCCTGATCATCGTGATCAGGCCATTTTTCATCGTTCATATTTGACGAGCCAGCTCTCCCCGTCGCGCGTCAAGGACGTTCCGTACCAACCCGCCTTCAACAAAGTGACTTGTTGCTCCGTCTCGCCCATATCGAGCCATGTCACTTCTCCGGTCGGTCGCCAGTCGCTGTGCAGTTCCTTCATAAAGATGTAGCGCAGCTTCCCGCCATATTTCGGTTTAAGGGCACCGATGCGAAGACCGAGGGCGAACTTGTCCTTCAGACTTGGGATATTGAAAGGCGCCACGGTCGCACAGACGAGATCGAACCGACTTCCGTGTTCCAGCTCTTTCATGAGAAGTTTGCCGAGATGCTGTTGCAGGCCGTAGCCGCGGTAGTCCGGATGGACGTTCGTCACTTCTTGATAAATGATGCGCTCCAGCGTCTCTGACGGATAACCGATATCATAGCCGAGATGCTCCTCATCGAGCGGTGGGATGAGCAGCGCGCGGAACGCGATCAACGTTCCTTCGTGATATGCGCCGATGAGCGTCCGGTCCGTCAACAACTTCACGAACTCCTCCGTCGACATGGACTGGTAATGGCTCCCTTCCGTCATGCTATCCATGACATCTCGTTGAACCGCCTCAATTTGTTCCAGGTCGGTCATCGTTAAATAGGTGACCTCAATGTCGAGGCCGTTACAATTACCGCGCCACATGATCGGTCCCTCCGACGACGTACGTCGCGGTCGCCAGACGCATCAACACAGATTCGTCGACGTCGACGCCAAGCCCTGGTCGTTCAGTGAGACGAATGAACGGAAGGTCATATGACAAATTACCGATGTCTTCAGCGAAACGCAACGGACCTGTCAATTCGACCGTTTGGACGATTTTGCTTGAGAAAGCGACATGGAAGCCTGCGCTCGAGGCGACCGACGACTCGACCATCGACCCGATTTGACATTCGATGCCCGACATCTCGGCCATATGGACAAGTTTTTTCGCCGGGTAGATACCGCCGCACTTCATCAGTTTAATGTTAACTTTGTGGGCGGCCTGCATCATCGTCAGACGACGCATTTCGGTTACTCCCCGCACGCCCTCGTCAATCATGAGCGGGACCGAAATCTTTCCTTTCACTTCAACCATGCCTTCAAAATCGTCAGCCTTGACCGGCTGTTCGACCCAATCGATATGGAATGGCTCGAGCTGCTTCATCGCCTGGAGCGTCTTAGCGGCATTGACCCAGCCCTGATTGACGTCGACCCGAATCGGCACGTCCGGCCCGACGGCTCGACGGACCGCCTCGACGCGGCGTACGTCAGACGCGACGTCGACGCCGACTTTCATCTTGACGGCCGTATACCCTTGTTCGATTTGTTCACGTGCCTCAGTCGCCATCGCCTCCGGCTCGCCGATGCTTAAGACGTGTGTGACCGGGAAGGCTTCATGATATCGACCACCGAGCAGGTCATACACCGGAAGCCCAAGCTTTTTCCCGACGACGTCATGACAGGCGATATCGAGCGCCGCCTTCGCTGCCGGCACATCACGGATGGTCCGGTCCATCATGTCATGAATCCGTTCCATCTGCATCGGGTTTTGCCCGATCAAGAGCGGTCCGAGCACATGGCGAATCACGCTAATCGTACTGTCGAGCGATTCGCCCGTGACGTGCTCATCGGCGACGGCCTCCCCGTAACCGACATGTCCGCACTCGGTCGTCAGTTTCACGATCACCGACGGCATGTCGTCGTAGCGGTGATAACTGACGATGAATGGTACTTTTAATGGAAGACGTATCGCAAACAGTTCAATTTTCTCTATTTTCATATCCATTCCCCTTTACTTCTAACGTATCGTTAGCTATATTGTCGTTAAATAGTCGTTAAATTGCAAGGAGGAGTTTTGATGTCCATCCATATCGCCGTCGTCGGGTCACACGATTTCGTGGAAACAATCCGGTCTTTCGGTGCACCAGAAGATGTCCGGTTCGCCTATCATCCGTATGAACACCCTCACGAGGCAGCGGTTGTCGCCAAAGCGCTCGGCTCGTTCGATGGTGTCTTTTTTTCGGGGTCGTTCCCGTTCGCCTATGCGACCCCTCATCTCACGCACGTGGCCGCGCATCACGTCGTCCAAGACGAGACCGTCCTATTGACGACGCTTCTTTATGCGACGCTCACCCACTCCGTGTCGCTCAATCAAGTATCAATCGACTTGGTCGAACCGGAACGGCTGACGTCGATTCTCGACTCATTCCCGAACCAACGGAGCGCCCCCGTCGTGATGCGCATCAGTCCCGATCTCGCATTCGAGAACGTCATCGCCTTTCACGCTAACCAGCAAGCCGGACAAGCGAAGTTGGCCATCACGAGCATCGAGCGAGTACATCATGAGCTCGTTCGTGCCGGGTTCAACAGTCAGCTGATGATTGAGCCGACAGCGACCGTCAGGCACCATCTCGACCAGTTGATTCACCAAGTTCGGCAACAGTTGGCCGATGCAGCCCAGTTCGCCATCATCCGCTACGACACGGATGACACGGCGTTGAGCGACCACCTCGCCTCGGTCCGTTATCTTGGTGGACATATCGAATCCACGGAGGACCATAACATCACGGTATTGACAACCAAAGGTGAAGTGATGAACGCGTTCGATGAAAATACGCTAACACCGAACGGGACATACCGCATCGGAATCGGCTATGGGACAGACTATCAAAAGGCCGACGAGCATGCCCAAATCGCCTTGTCTGCCGCGAGTGAGGAACGCATCCGCATCGTCGATGATTCGAAACGTTTATCGTTCCCGACCCGTGACGCGCATATTCCGTATCGTGTGACGGAACAACTCGCCTTCGACTTTATCAAACAAGCTGGGGTCAGCCCAGTCAATATCGGGAAAATTTTACAGTTTGCCAAACGAAAGCACGATTTCACGGCAAAAGAGTTGACCGAATATCTCGACGTGACGCGACGGACGACGGAACGGCTCATAAAAAAACTCAATGAGGCCGGAATCATCGATGTGATCGGCGAAGAGATGAGCTATAGCCAAGGCCGGCCCCGCGCCGTCTATAAATTCAATTTCCCGACCTCATGAGGTCGGGAAATTTTTTCATTGCGCAGCTTGTTGTTCGATTGATGGTTCTGCACTCAACACAGCGATCCGTTCAATCGTGAAACCTGTGAACGCATAGATAATCGAGATGACCGGAACGATGAAGTTCAAGATTGCGTAAGGCGCATATTCGAATGCCCCGACGCCGAGCGTCCCGAGAATGAACACACCGCACGTGTTCCACGGGATGAACACAGATGTCAACGTCCCACCGTCCTCGAGCGCCCGCGATAAGTTTTTCGAGTGAAGCCCCATTTTCTGATAGGCACCTGCAAACATACGAGACGGAACGACAATCGAGATGTATTGTTCGGAACACGTGGCGTTCGTCGCAATCCCTGCGAGAATCGTCGACGCGATCATCGAACCTGCCGTCTTCGCAAGTTTGACGATTTGGTTCATAATCGATTGCAGCATCCCCGAGTATTCTAAAATCCCCCCGAACGTCATCGCGACGATCGTCATCGAGACGGTGTACATCATCGCGTCGAGCCCGCCCCGACTGAACAAGTTGTCGACGAGTTCATTGCCGGTGTCAATCACATAGCCGCTCTGCAGCGCCCCGACGCTATCCGCAAGCGTTCCGCCTTGGACGATGACTTGGGCGAGAAAGCCGAGTGCGATCCCGATGACAAGCGCCGGAATAGCGGGTACTTTTCTCGCGACGAGGACGATGACAGCAAGTGGAATCAATAAGAGCCACGGCGAGATGACGAAGCTGTCCTGTAAAATAGCGAGTGTTTGGACGATTTCTGAAGAATCCGTCGTCGTCTCACTGAACCGTCTGCCAAGCCACCAATAGGCGCCGAGCGCGATGACGAGCCCTGGAATCGTCGTGTAGAGCATATGCCGAATATGTTCGAACAAGTTTGTATGCGTCAAACCGGCCGCGAGATTCGTCGTATCCGACAACGGGGACATCTTGTCCCCAAAGTATGCCCCTGAAATGACCGCTCCGGCGACCATCGGTGCTGGTATCCCCATACTCAGCCCGATGCCCATCCCAGCGACACCAATCGTTCCCATCGTCGACCATGAGCTACCGATTGAGAGCGCGACGACTGAGCAGATGATACAAATGGTCACCAAGAAATAGGCCGGTGAAATAATCGTCAAGCCGTAATAAATCATTGTCGCGACGACGCCTCCCCCAATCCAGGCCCCGATCGTCAAACCGACCAAGATGATGATGACGACGGCCGGCAAAGCGAGCCGAATCCCTTTGTACATCATCTCCTCGATCTCTTTCCACTTGTAGCCGTGTCGCCATGCGACGAGTGACGCGACCGCCGTCCCGACGATGAGCGGGATGTGTGGCCCTTGTTCTAATCGGACGATGGCTACGAGCATGACCCCAATCATGACAAGTAGCGGCAATACCGCCCAGCGAAGCTTCATGTCTACCTTGTTCCCCTGTTGTTCCATGTGTCTTCCTCCCCGATAGTGAAAAATTCAGAATTGTCGTTATATTGTCGCTAATAAGTAGATGATAACGCTTACATTTAAAGTTGGCAATAAAAAAATGAACGGGCTCGTCCGGCCCGTCCATCTAGTCAATCGCTTCAATTATCGTTTGCGGCCCGTCGTAACGTGTCAGCCAGCAAGGCGGCCGCTTCCGGTAAGACGTCACGTTCGAACGTCATGTGCGGATGATGGAGCCCCGGCGTCAAGTTGGCGCCGATCCCAATCATCGTCGCATCGAGTCCCGGTTGTTCGACCGTATAAAAATGAAAATCATCGCTACCCGAGGTGATGATGCGATCAACGAGCGCATTCTCCCCGAACCGCTCGCTAATTGCTTCGGCCGCATGTCGGCTCGAGCGTTCGCCAATCACGGCGCCCGGTGTGAAGTCTTGCCACTCCCAGTCGATGGTGACGCCGTGAAGGACAGCAATCTGGTGTAGGAGTGTTTCGACACGGTCGCGCAGCTCAAGCAGTTCCTTGTTCTGTTGGGCCCGAACATCAATCGAGAACGTCGCATTTCCCGGAATAATGTTCAAATTGTCACTGCCAGCCTGAACGCCCGTCAACTTGATTGAATGCGGCTCGAACGGAGACAAGTAGATGCTTTTGAGCATCTGTTGAATCGTGAAGATGACGTCAAGCGCGTTTTGGCCTTGATGCGGACGCGCGCCATGGGCGTCGTCGCCGCTAATGCTGCCTTTCAAGAAGAATGCGGCCCCATGTTGAATCGTAGCCGCATATTGTCCGCGCTGCAGTTCTTCGAGCGGACGCAAATGGATGCCGTACAGCTGACTGACGCCCGTTAACGCCCCGTGTTGAATCATCGCGAGCGAGCCGTTGCCTTGTTCTTCCGCCGGTTGGAAGATAAACCGAATCCGCTTCGATAGCGTCTCATGTCTCAACTCATCGAGCGCCCCGAGCACCATGCTGATATTGGCATCGTGGCCGCATGAATGGTTGGCTTGAAACGTCCCGTCGACTTGTTGCCATAACGCGTCGATATCGGCCCGGACGGCAATGACATCGTCTCCATCCCCAATCTCAGCGATGACACCGGTCACGTCTGCAAACGTCGCGTGACGGACTTGCCATGACGTCAAGATGTCGGCAATCGTCTTCGTCGTCTCGACTTCTTTCCAACTCACTTCTGGATGGGCATGAAAATGCTCAAACCAGTTCAATACGTTCGTCATAATCGTTCCCCCATATGTACTTATATTTTTTTGACCCCTTTAATCAAGACCCATTGCAGCGGCAACCGGGCCCACGTCACCCATTTCGGAAGTGGCATCTTACCGAGTTTTGACGGTTTAAGCGCCATATTGATGTTCGCCGGGAAGACGGCAATCAAAAATGCCGGTAACGTGCGTTTCACGAACCGTGTCCCTTTGTTCGTGAGCAACAGCGCGCCATAGACGACTTCGATGACCCCGCTCGCCTGAACCATGAACCGTTTGAACGGCCACGACTTCGGAATGATCGACATGAATGCCCGTTCTTGAACGAAGTGCATAACACCCGCCCCGAGAAATAAAATCCCATATAGTTTACGAATCAACTGAACCCCTCCTTTTTTCTAAGCATAACAAAAAAGATGGGCTGCGTGCCCATCTTTACAGTGCGTCTCCATTTGCGTTTTGAATCTCGACATCGACCGTCTCGGTCTTTCCATCACGAACGTATTCGATTTTGACCGTCCCGTCCGTATCTCGAATCAATTCACTTCGCAGGTCGATGAACGACGAGACGGCTTGATCATTGATTTTCACGATGACGTCGCGCGCTTCAAGCCCTGCCCGTGCCGCCGAACTGTTTGCCTGTACTTCGACGATGATCGTACCGGCTGTCACTGACTCCGGTAAATTGATTTGCTCGGTCAAGTACCCTGGTGGGAATTCAGATACGTCACGAAGCGAGACACCGAGCGACGGATGGTTCACTTCTCCCGTCTGTTCGATTTGATTGATGAGCGGCAAGGCGATGTCAACCGGGATTGAGAAACCAACCCCTTCGACCGAGTCGGTCGCAATTTTCATCGAGTTGATCCCAATCAATTGTCCCGATTCGTTAATTAATGCGCCACCGGAGTTACCCGGGTTGATGGCAGCATCCGTTTGGATGACTTCGGCGTTGAAGTCGGCTTGTCCGTTCTCATCCGTATCGACCGGCACGAGACGTGACGTCGAAGAGACGACGCCGCGTGTGACCGAGTTCTCAAACTGGCCGAGCGGGTTGCCGATCGCGATGACGGTCTGACCTGGTTTCAATTCGCTCGACTTCCCGATCGAGATGACGGACGAGACTTTGTCCGCATCGACCTCGAGCACGGCCAAATCGTACGTGGCATCGCTGCCCATCAGTTTGGCGTCTGCCGTTGACCCGTCATTGAACGTCACGGTCAAGCGGTCGGCACCATTGACGACGTGATGGTTCGTGACGATATAGGCCGAGTCGCCGTCTTTCTTATAGATGACGCCCGAGCCGACCCCGGCTTCGACGGCTTCATTTGAAAATCCGTTTGACGCGAAGTTGTTCACCGTCACGACGGCAGGTTGCGCGGTCGCGACCGCATCGGTGACCGAACTGTCAGTCGTCGTCGATGTCGTCTGGACCGGTGACCCTTCCGACGTCACGTTCGTATCGGACACGTTCGTCGGCACTTGATCGATAAACGGGAAAGCGATCGCGCCGGTCAAGACGGCACCAATCACCCCGCCGACAAAGCCAGGGAACATCCGGCCGACGAACGATGGTCGGGCCGTTTGCTCTACGCGCGTTGGTTCTGAAGATTGTTCTGACGAGCCGAGCTCGGTGTCGAGCCAATCCTCGTGGCGATTTGATTCGTTTGGTTCTGTTGGACGATCATTGCGTTCCATGTGTACTCATCTCCCATATGATGTTTGCTCTTTGTTCTACCCTTAGTATAAGAGGCGTAGTCATGATTTTGGGGAAATGAAGCATCGATTACAAGATTCTTCACAATTTGCGTCAATTAGGTCAGACGATGACGTTTTTTAGCGTCCCGATCCCCGAGATGCTCACCTCGACCGTGTCCCCAGACTGGAGATAGACGGGCGGCTTCATGCCGTGACCTACCCCGGCCGGCGTGCCGGTCGCGATGATATCTCCCGCTTCAAGTGTCATTCCTTTTGACAATGTCCGAATCAACTCTTTAATCGGACGAATCATATCCGCCGTCGACCCATCTTGGCGTGTCTCGCCATTCACGACCGTTTGAATCGTAAGTGGGAACTCAAGTTCATCCGGAGTGACGATATACGGACCCATCGGACAGAACGTATCGAACGATTTGCCTCGGAAAAACTGAACGTGTTGTTTTTGCACGTCACGGGCCGTGATGTCGTTTAAAATCGTGTAGCCGAAGATATGGGCGTCGACGTCGTCAATGTCTCGCCCTGATTTTCCGATGATGACAGCGAGTTCCCCTTCATAGTCGAGTTGCTCGGTCAATTCGGGATGACGTTCGACGACCGCTCCTGGTCCGACGACCGAGGTCGGCGCTTTCGTGAAGATGACGAGTTTGCCAGCCCCCGCCGTATCCATCTCTTTTACGTGCTCTTCATAGTTTTTGCCGATGCAGATGACATTTTTAAGCGGACGATACGGTGCGACGAGCGTGACGTCGTTCAGTGGTGACCGAGGCGCGACGTCCAAATCGACATCCGGTTCAAACTCACGCGCGATGACCTCTAACAGCGAGGTCGTATGTAATTGGTTACTGACATCATAGACGAACTCTCCTGCCACGACACCGACCCTTTGCTCTCCTTCAACTTGAAAACTACACCATTTCATCAAAATTCCCCCTTTTTTGCTAGTATACAAAAAATCGGGACACGACGGCCCCGATTACGCTTTGTTCAAAAAAATAATTCGCTGGTTGCTCGACCCCCGAAACCGGAGCGACCGATCCATAAGTGGCTGTTCGAAGCGCCCATCGACGAGCACATCGGCACGGTCGAGCACGCTTGTGACGTGTTCATCGTCCATCGCTTGCAACTGTTCGAACGTATAACCCGTATACACCCATACGTTTTTCTGGAGCGCCTTGCACCCGTCGACGAGCCGGGCCAACGCTTCTGGTTGGAGAAACGGCTCTCCGCCCGAGACGGTGACGCCATCCCATCCGGATTGTTCGACACGGGTGAGCAAGTCCTCGATTGCCACTTCTTCTCCCCCGCGCGGATTCCACGATTCCGGATTGTGACACCCGGGGCATCGATGAGGGCAGCCTGCCATAAAGATGACCGACCGAACACCTGGACCGTCGACGACCGATTCGTCAATTACGGATAGGACGCGCATGATGCTTCACCCTCGCTCGTTCTTCTTCTCGTTTCGCCGAATTCCATCGGTCCATCGTGCCTACCAAATAGCCGGTGATGCGACGAATCCGTTCAATCTGCTCGCGCTCCCCACATGTCGGGCACGCTTCGTCGATGATGCCTTCGAGACCGCAGTTGCCGCAACGGTCGACGGGATGGTTAATCGACCCGTAACCGACGTCCTCGGCGCGCATGAGCCGGACAATCGCTTCGACCGCCTCCGCATTATGGGCGAGCGATCCGTCGACTTCAACATACGTGATATGTCCAGCGTCACAGAGCGCATGGTATGGCGCTTCTAAGCGGACTTTGTCCCGAATCGAGACCGCCTGATATACCGGCACATGAAACGAGTTTGTGTAAAAGGCGCGGTCGGTCACACCTTCGATTATCCCGAACGCCTGCTGATCCTTTAAGACGAACTTCCCAGATAATCCTTCGGCCGGGGTGGCCAACAGCGAGAAGTTCAAGTCGTGGCGCTCCGCCGCCTGTCTCATCCGATCACGTAAATGCGTGGCGATGTCGAGCCCGAGCCGTTCCGCCTCTCGCGACTCGGCATGCGTACCGCCTGTGAGGACACGTAGCGCTTCGGCGAGACCGATAAATCCGACCGAGAGCGTCCCTTGCTTCAACACTTCGCGTAAATCATCCTCTGGACCGAGCGTCTCTCCACCCCGCCAGACGTGTTGGGCGTAAAGAAACCGAAATTCATCGGCGTGTCGCTTCGCTTGATAGTCGAACCGTTCGAGCAGTTGATCGATGGCGATGTCGACATAGGCGTCGAGCGTCTCATAAAAGGAATGGATATCCGAGGAGACGAGCGCCATCTTGACCAAATTCAAGGTCGAAAAGGATAAGTTGCCGCGTCCAATCGACGTCTCGGTGCCATGCCGATTCCCCATCACGCGTGTCCGGCAACCCATGTAGGCTACTTCAGAGGCGTGCGTCCCGTCGTAGTATTGCAAGTTGAACGGGGCATCGACGAACGAGAAGTTCGGGAATAACCGTTTGCCCGTCACGCGACAAGCGAGTCGGAACAAGTCGACGTTCGGATCATCCTCATGGAAGTTGACCCCTTCTTTCACTTTAAAGATTTGAATCGGGAAAATCGGTGTCTCCCCGTTGCCGAGCCCCCGCTCGGTCGCACGTAACAACTCTCGAATGAATACCCGGCCCCAACGACTCGTGTCGGTCCCGTAATTGATGGAGACGAAGGGTACTTGTCCACCACCCCGTGAATGCATCGAATTGGCGTTGTGGATGAACGCTTCACACGCTTGATACGTTGCCGTGATCGTCTCTGCCTCGGCGATTTCAAGAAGTAGCTCGGTCGTCCATTCGACCGGTAGCTTTTTGAGCCGCTCGAGCTGACGTTCGTACGTCTTTTCGACGTACGGCGCGAGGTCGACATCAAACATCGGGAACGCTTGACCGCCATGCTGCATGTTTTGGTTCGCTTGAAGAATGATCGAAGCGAGCGCCATCGCCGAGCGGATATCTTGGGGCGGTCGAATTGTCCCGTGCCCGGTATGAAATCCGTGAGTCAGTAACTCACCGAGTGGGATTTGACAACACGTCGTCGATCCCGTCACGTAGTAGTCGGCGTCATGGATATACAAAAAATTATCTTCGACGGCTTGACGTGACCGTTCTGATAAAAGATATGTCGTCGACAACTGTTTCGAGACTTCTGAGGATAATCGTGCCAGTTTTCCAAGTGGTGATTTCCCGTCGACGTTGGCGTTCTCTTGTACGAGGTCCTGATCTGGGAGAACACAGACATCTTCATAAAGCTGGAGCATATTCACTCCGCATCACCTCACTATATATTGATGATAAGCGAGTTATTAACTCGCTTATATTCTATATATAGATTATGTCACGTTTCACCGCCAAGATGTGAAGTCTAAATTGTGATCATTGGTTGTGATAAAAACGCAAAACAGTCGAGCCCCTGACGTGGACTCGACTGCTCGTTGAAGTGAGCTGCCTTATACTTCTTTGGCAGGTTTCACAATTTTCAGTTCGACTTCTTCCGTTGCTTCCGATTCTTGGGCTTCACGCAAACCTTTCGCGTTCAACCACGTATAAATCGCACCCATGAACAGCGCGCCGCCGATGATATTACCGAACGTGGCCGGAATCAAGTTGTGGATCGCACCGGCAAAGCTGATCGCCTCAGGATGTGGGACGACGAGCGTGAGGGCGAACAAGACGAAGTTGGCGATGACGTGATCAAATCCTGAAGCGAAGAAGACGGCAACGAGGAAGATCATCGAGAAGATTTGCGCGAACTCGTTTTTCATTTGCTTCGGTAAGAAGATGGCGAGACAGACCATCCAGTTACAGAAGATGGCGCGGAAGAAAATTTCGACCGTCGTATGGTGCATTTTACTTTCAACGACCGAGAACAGCCAGTTGTTCATGCCGAGTTCTTGGATGACGCCCGTCGGTGCGAGCAACAAGGCGAACAAGACGCCGCCGAGGGCGTTCCCGACAAAACAGAGCAACCAGACGAGCATCGTGTCGCTGAGCGTCGTATAGCCACGCATCGTCGAGGTCGTGAAATACATCGTATTCCCGGTGAACAGTTCGGCTCCCCCGTAGATGATCATGACGAGGGCGATCCCGAATGAGAATCCTCCGAT
Source organism: Exiguobacterium aurantiacum (assembly GCF_024362205.1). GTDB lineage: Bacteria > Bacillota > Bacilli > Exiguobacteriales > Exiguobacteriaceae > Exiguobacterium > Exiguobacterium aurantiacum_B. Next base: position 1,677,476 of record NZ_CP101462.1, read on the forward strand.
GAGTGTCGTGAACGGGGAATCGATCAAATACATCCCGTTGACGACTTTCAATGTGAAAATTGAAGCGAATCCGATAAAGATCCCCGCGAGCATTGCCCGTAAAAAGTACTCCATTGGCCGATAATGAATCATTTGCGAAGACGCCTGTGCTTTCTTCCGCAACGATTCGAGTGCATGGATTTCCATTGATGCCATGTCACAAACCCTTCTTTCTGTTTGAGTGAAACCATTATAATAAGAACGAACATGTGAAATCATTAACAATATAAGCCCGCAACGAATAAATTGCAATCGTCTCTTCCACATGTTGACACATTTTTCACATCGTAATCGTTTACATTTGTCGGATTTGTGACCAGAAAAAAACGACCCTTCGCAAAGGGTCGTTCTGGGCTAACCTAAATTTTTGAGACAATATAAAAACACCTTCGCAGTGGTACACTTTAAAAAAGTGCTAGCATCGGAGGTGTTTTTGCGTGGGCAAAAACGTATATTCAAGTGAAGTGAAATGGGCAGTGGTAAAAGACAAACTGAGCAGTGAGTTGACGAATAGAGAGATCATGGAGAAACACGGAATCAAAAGTGAGTCCCAGATCCACACATGGATGAGATGGTATCGGTCCAATGAAATCTATCGATTTGACCAGCCGATCGGTAAGCAGTACACCTACGGACTTGGTCCTGATTCCGCCAGCGAGGATGACAAGAAAGAGCGTCAACTATCCCACCTGAAGACGGAGAACGAAATCTTAAAAAAATTCATGGAGATCGAAAGAGAGTTGAGAAAGAAGTAGTCCTAAAGACTGTAGAACTTTTGAAGAGGAAATATACGATCACGACGATCCTACGTGTCCTAGACGTGCCACGGGCAACCTATTACCGTTGGGTCAGAGAACCGGTGAAGCACCCTTCGGTGCTAGAGCAAGCAATCGTCGAAGTATGTAAGCATACGAAATATCGATATGGACATCGAAAGATAAAGGCCCTGTTAGAGCAAAACTATGAGTTAACAGCAAACCGGAACACCGTACAGAGAATCATGAAGAAACACCATCTCCAGTGTCGGATCAAACCCAAACGAAAATGGAGGTCTCAGGGTGAGAGCATCATCATCGCACCTGACCTTCTCAAACGAGACTTCACGGCCAGTGAACCGAATAAGAAGTGGGTGACGGACATCACCTATATCCAATACGGGAGCACGACGAAATATCTTTCGACCATCATCGACCTATTCAACAATGAAATCGTTGCCTACAAGTTGTACGAGCATCAACAGACGCCCCTCGTCATCGATACGTTAAAGAAGGCGTTGGAGAGCCGGAACAACCCCGAAGGGGTCATCATCCATTCGGACCAAGGAAGTGTCTATACCTCATATGCCTTTCAAGATTTCGTTAAGAGGAACCATCTGACGAGCAGCATGTCTCGAAGAGGCAACTGTTGGGACAATGCGGTGATCGAATCATTCCATTCGAACTTGAAGTCTGAGGGCTTCCAGTACGTCAAGTTCAACTCGTTAAGCGACCAGGAAGTGCATGAACGGGTGAACCATTACTTGACCTACTACAACGAAGAACGTATCCAAGAAAAATTAGGCTACCTCACACCGATAAAATACGGTGGGATGGCAGCCTAATCAAGGTGTTTTTATTAGTGTCTCATTTCGCTAGGTCAGTCTATTCGAAATGATTATTCTTTGTTTTCAGAAGCCTCTTCCGACTCTTCCGTTGAAGTTTCTGACGACTCTTCAGCCGCTTCCGCTCCACCTTCTGTCGCAGTGTCTGCTTCAAGGTCTTCGACCGCCACAGGTTCATTCACCGATGCGATTTGAAGATCACCTTCAGATACGATTTCGTAATCTTTGTTCTCTGGAAGGTCAGCCACTGTGAGCGAGTCACCAATCCCGAGTTCAGAAACATCAAGTTCGATGCGCTCCGGAATGTTAGCCGGTGTTGCCGAGACCGTTACTTTATAGAGCGTCTGCGCCAAGTAGCCGCCTTCTTTGACACCTTTCGCGTCGCCGACGAGTGTGACGTCCGCTTCGACTTCCGTCGCTTCGTCCATCTTCACCGCCATGAATTCAACGTGCTTGTACTCGTTCGTGAATGGGTCGACTTCTGTCCCGTGAACGAGCGTGTTCACTTTCTTGCCATCGATATTGAGTTCGATCAAAGCGTTGTCGCCGTGTTCACGAAGAATTTTACGAAGTGCCATCTCCTCGAATGCGACCGGTGTGCTTTCAACTTTATAGCCGTAAACAACACCTAACACTTTTCCTTCTTTACGCAAGTTAGCGCGGACCGAACGTGGTCGTAATTCTCGTTTCGTTACTTTAAGCGTGTCTGCCATAATCTTTTCCCCCTACTGGTTTATCGATCATGTCTACATCTTGAGGGTGAGGCAGTGAAAAAGCCACCTCTCAACCTCGATGCGTTGAGTGACATGTGTATATTGTTCCCATAGGTACAACTCAATAAACGTTACAGCCGGTTAAAATAAGATTACAACTGTGTCACATGACGCGTTTAAATAACTTCTCGAGTTCGTACGTGCTCCATTTCACTAAAATCGGACGTCCGTGAGGACACGTATACGGAGACGTCGTCTGATTCAAATCGTGAAGCAATTGCCGCATCATCTCGTGATTCAATGGATGGTTTGCTTTAATCGATCGTTTGCACGCCATCAAAATCGACGCATCTTCCCGATATTTAGCGATGTCAATGGAGCGATCCCGGATCGCCATCTCTATCAAATCACGGACCGTGCCTTCTAAATCGTGTTGCGGGTACCACGTCGGAATCTCCCTGACAAGGAACGTGTTGCCACCGAACGGCTCCAACTCGAGACCCGCTTCTTTTAAAAGCGAAGTGACTTCTTCAATAGCGAGCGCCTCTTCTTGCGTGAATTCGAGCGTGAGCGGAAGCAACAACAATTGATACTCTTTGTCCGGATTCCCGAGCTGCTCGTAAAACAACTCATATTTGATTCGTTCCTGGGCCGCGTGTTGGTCGATGACGTACATCCCATCCTCGGCACCACAGACGATATAACTCGCATGCAATTGACCGATGACGTCGAGCTGTGGCAATCGCTCTCGTTTCGTCTCGATCGTTTCCGATTCGACCGTCGACTCTGTCGGCTCAGATGTCTCATTGACGAGCGGCGTTGGCGACCATCGACTTGGGGACGTGACCGGTTCTCGAGGAATCGGGTAGTTCCACGTCGGCGCTTCATCCGTAACGGGAGTTCGCTCGACCGTGAAATCAAGTCGCTCTTGTTCGGTCCGAGGCGCCGGACGTTCCTTCGGTTTGACCGACGGAATCAAGCGTTGTTCCCGGAGCGTCAGCTGGACCGTCTCACGAATCAATTGACAGAGCTCTTTCTCTTTTGAAAGTCGGACTTCTCGTTTCGTCGGATGGACGTTGACATCGATTAGCATCGGGTCCATGTTCACTTCGAGGACAGCGATTGGATAACGACCAATCGGTAGCAGCGTGTGGTAGCCTTCGAGCACACTTTGGGTCAAAGCGAAGTTTTTAATGCTGCGTCCGTTCAAAATGAGTGTCACGTACTGCTTGTTCGACCGGGTCACTTCCGGACGGACGAGATGCGCGCTCAAGCTATAGTCGTTCGTCTTACTCGACGCCGTGACAATTTGAGCCGCGACTTGTCGGCCATAGATGGCGAGCATGACTTGTTTGATATCTCCGTTCCCGCTGGTCCTGAGCAGTTCCTTGTCTTCATGGAACGCCGTGAGACGAACTTCCGGGTGGGACAAGGCGATCCGGTTCAACGTGTCGGTGATGCTCGCAAGTTCTGTTGCCGACGTTTTCAAATACTTCAATCGGGCCGGTGTATTATAGAACAATTGACTGACGGCAATCTCCGTCCCGACATTCGCCGCGGCCGGTGTTTGCGCCGTGACAACGCCGCCTTGAAGCGTCATCTCGAACCCGTCTTCCTCGGTCCGGCGTGACTTCAGCGTCACATGGCTGACCGAAGCGATCGAGGCGAGCGCCTCGCCCCGAAAGCCGAGCGTACGTATCCGGAACAAATCGTGCTCGTCCCGGATTTTGCTCGTGGCATGGCGGAGAAAGGCGCGCGGGGCGTCCTCTTCATAAAACCCGTGACCGTTATCGCGGACTTTAATGAGGCGGATGCCCGCTTCCTCCAAATCGACTTCGA